>DDWL01000037.1:116946-240295 GCA_002345675.1 Bacteroidales bacterium UBA2287
GAGAACCGAGAACCGAGAACCGACAACCGAGAACCGACAACTGTGATATATGTAAAATTATAAAAAACTTGTGTAACACAAACAAGCCCTCCAGCACTGAACTTTGCTGTACAAACCTTCACTTAAATAATTTTCATTACCCCCTTTATGGTTGTGATTTTTTAAAGCATTTCATTTTTAATATTTAAAGTTTCAATAGCATGATAATTAAAACAATAGTAAAGAAAGCTACTGGTAGCATTAGGTCAATACTATTCGATGAGGGCGATGTGCTTAAGGAGAAAATTATCCCATTCGAAACTTTCATCTTTATTGTTCATGGCAAAGCCGATGTGGTAATCGATGGTGTTCACACTAAGCTTAGGGCGGGTCAGTCAATTGTTGTTCCCGCGCACACCTTTAATTCAATAACCGCATTAACGGGGATTGAAATGCTGTCGACTATTATTAAAAGCGGATACGAACAAATTAGTTACTAAGAATCGTTTTTTCATTTTGAAAAACCAAAAAAATGTAATGGGAAGAGTTCGAAAATCCAAAGAGTTAATCGATGCCCAAAAAAAACTCGCTTTTCAAAACGAGGAGAGAGAAAAAAGGGAAGCCGAGTTATTTCTAGCCGACAAGGAACTTGCATTTTTAAACCGTGAGAAAGAGATACGTGCCGAAGAGCTTGTGGTTGTAAAAAACGAAATTGCAATACAAAACGAGGATAGAGAAATAAAGGCAAAAAAGTTGGTAATTGCCAATAAGGAACTTGCATTTCAAAACCGTGAAAAAGAAAAGCGTGCCGACGAACTTGTTATTGCCGGTAAGGAACTTGCATTTCAAAGTAAAGAAAAGGAAAAACGAGCCGATGAGCTTACCATTGCAAATAAGGAACTCGCCTTTCAGAATGAGGAAAAGGAAAAAAAAGCAGCAAAGCTAATTATTGCCAATAAGGAGCTTGTATTTCAGAATCGCGAAAAAGAAAAGCGTGCCGACGAGTTAATACTAGCCAATAAAGAACTTGCTTTTCAAAACGAGGAAAAACGAAAACGAGCCGAGGAACTGGTTGTTGCCGACAAAGAGCTAGCATACCAGCATAAAGAGAAGGAAAAGCGCGCAGCCGAACTGCTTATTGCCAATAAGGAACTTGCCTTTCAGAACGAGGAAAAAGAAAAAAAGGCTGCCAAACTTGTTATTGCAAACAACGAGTTGGCTTACCAAAATAGGGAAAAGGAGAAGCGTGCCGACGAACTTGCCATTGCTAACAAGGAGTTGGCTTTTCAGAATGATGAGAAGGAAAAGCGTGCCGCCGAACTGCTAATTGCCAATAAGGAGTTGGCTTTTCAAAATGAAGAAAAGGAAAAGCGTGCCGAGGAGTTAATTGTAGCAAATAAAAACCTTGCCTTTCAAAACCGCGAAAGGGAAAAACGTGCCGACGAGCTAACCATTGCCAATAAAGAGCTTGCCTTTCAGAACGAGGAAAAAGAAAAGCGTGCTGCCGAACTGCTAATTGCCAACAAGGAGCTTGCCTTTCAAAATGAGGAGAAGGAGAAGCGTGCTGCCGAACTTATTGTTGCAAACAAAACGCTAGCATTTCAAAATAAGGAAAAGGGGAGTCGAGCCGACGAGCTAATGCTGGCCAATAAGGAGCTGGCATTTCAAAATATTGAAAAGGAGAAGCGAGCCGATGAACTAATTCTTGCAAATAAAGAGTTGGCCTTTCAGAATGAGGAGAAGGAGAAGCGTGCTAATGAACTTGTTGTAGCCAACAAGGAGCTGGCATTTCAGAATCAGGAAAAGGAAAAACGTGCAAACGAACTTGTAGTTGCCAATAAAAAGTTAGCCATTCAAAACCGCGAAAAGGAAAAAAGAGCCGACGAGCTAATTATTGCAAATAAGGAGTTGGCATATCAAAACAAGGAAAAGGAGAAGCGCGCCAATGAGTTTAACTCGGCCAATAAAAAACTTGCAGTTCAAAACGAGGATAAGGAGAAAAAGGAGAAAAAGCTTATAGTTGCCAACAAAGAACTTGCCTTTCAAAACCGTGAGAAAGAGCGACGTGCCGACGAACTTATAATAGCCAACAAAGAACTTGAATTTCAGAATTTAGAGAAAGAAAAACGAGCAGAGGAACTTAACGATGCAAACAAGGAACTTGCATTTCAAAATGTTGAACGACGAAAACGAGCGGCCGAACTTTCCATTGCTAACAACGAGCTTATTAAGGCAAAGGAAAAGTTTAGGCTTGTGGTCGAGTCGTCTCCAAACGCAATTTTACTTGTCGATAACGACAACACCATTACCCTTGTAAATAACCAAACCGAAATGCTTTTTGGCTACGAGCGTAACGAACTTATTGGGCATAAACTCGAAATAATTGCTCCCGAACGGTTCCAGAATCAGTCGCCTTCGAGCAAAAATATGTTCTACAGAAAAAACCGAAAGCTGGCAATTATTAGTGGCTGCGATTTGCTTGCAGTAAGAAAAAACGGTACCGAGGTTCAAGTTGAAATGAGCTTAAACCCCATTGAAACAGTTGAAGGGCACATGGTTTTAGTTTCGGTTATCGACATAACCGAAAGGAAAATTCAGGAAGCAACCATTAAAAAACAAATGGAACTCGAAATTAAGAACAAGGAACTCGAGCAGTTTGCCTATATTGCTTCGCACGATTTGCAGGAACCACTTCGCACTGTTTCAAACTACATGCAGGTTTTCGAAGAGGACTATATTGGTCTTTTAGACGATAACGCTCGCAGCTACCTAACGTCGGTAAACAGTGCAACCCGACGAATGAGCATTCTTATTAAGTCGCTTCTCGACTTTTCGCGGTTGGGTCGAAATAGCAAACTTACTCAGGTCGACTGCAAAAAATTGGTAAACGAAGTAGTCGACGATCTTGAAGCCTTAATAAAAACCTCGAAAACCGAAATTGCGGTTGCCAAAATGCCAAAGCTAAAGGTTTACGAAGCCGAGCTTCGCGAAGTTTTTCAGAACCTAATTACCAACGCCATTAAGTTTCAAAAAAACGGTTCTATTCCTAAAATCCAAATACGCTCCGAGCAAATTGGCGATAAGTGGAAATTTTCGGTGTCCGACAATGGAATTGGAATTGCACCTGCTCATTTCGAGCGGGTATTCGATATTTTTAAACGGCTTCATGCAAGCGAAGATGAGTATAAAGGGAACGGAATAGGTCTGGCTAATTGTAAAAAAATTGTACAAATGCACAAAGGCGACATTTGGGTCGAATCGACACTGGGAGTTGGAACCACATTTTATTTCACCATAGCAATTTAAATTATGTATAGTATGTTAAACTGTATTATGCTGGTCGACGATAACCCCGACGACAACTTCTTTCACGAGAGAGAAATTAAGAAGAGCAATAGCGAAATTGTTGTTATTAAAAAGAATACAGCAATGGCTGCTCTTGTCTACTTAAAGGAGAATAAAGATGTCGCCTTCAAACTGCCCGACCTAATTCTTTTGGATATTAACATGCCGGGAATGAATGGCTGGGAGTTTTTAAAGGAGTATAATTTGCTAGCCAAAGAGCTGCAAAGCAAGGTTGTAATTATTATGCTAACAACCTCCGAAAACTCCGATGATATTCGAAATGCAAAATCGGAGAATTATGTCTCCGATTTTATAACAAAACCAATGACTAAGGATGTTATGAATAAAATTACAAAGAAGTACTTTAAAACATAAATATTACCTAGTTCGGCATAGCCCCGATGGATATCGGGGTGTCTAAGTTACCTACTCACGGGGTGACTATTCGCTTAGCAAAGAGTCACCCCGTGAGTGTCACGATATACTGATGATATTGTGATAGTTAGGAAAAGAATAATCAATGCGAAATGGATTTGAAATAATAAGAAACTTGCCATGAGCGATGTGCGGGGGTAGGGCAATCCCGATTGCTATTCCGAGGCTGCTCGATTGAAACAACGTTCGGCGGTCGGCTATGCCGCCGTCGGTCTATTATAAGCAGGCTGTGCCTGCGAACATTGCCTGTAAAGGCAAAAAAATAACATTGCAAAGCAGGTAAGAGCCTGCTAAAATATATTCGACTGAGGCACCCCCGAT
Source organism: Bacteroidales bacterium UBA2287 (assembly GCA_002345675.1). Classification (GTDB taxonomy): domain Bacteria; phylum Bacteroidota; class Bacteroidia; order Bacteroidales; family Tenuifilaceae; genus UBA2287. Next base: position 121,027 of record DDWL01000037.1, read on the forward strand.
AGCAATCGGGGCTCAGCCGAACTGGGTAAAATTACAAAGAAGTACTTTAAAACGTAAATAGATTACTCCCACTGCAGAGGGAAAGCATTTAATACCAGCTGTCCCGATAGGGACAGAATATCGGTAAATGATGTTAGAGAATCCAATTTCACTGTACCGTTAGGTACAGAATATTCCGTACCTAGCGGCACGGCGTTCTTATTTTGTACTTGAGAGTTACCGATATTGTGTCCCTAGCGGGACAAAGTAATATATACCAACAATCGAATAAAACTAGAGACAGAATTTTAAAAGCAATTTTTTGACATGTTTGCCCTGCTCCTTTCTTTTTGCTAACTCTATTTTACTTATGCATAACAAAAACCGCAATATGCCAAACGACTTTAACGTTAAAACGCTGGGCAAAGCAATTGTAAAATCGCCCTTAAAGTTCCCAAGCGAAAATGTAAACTTAGAGTTTGGTTTTATCGATACCAACGATAGGGTTTTATACAACACAACCCTGAGCCATTTTAACCAAACTACCACAAAGGGCGAAACGCCAATCTCCTTCGAAAAAGCTGGGCCACATAAGAATTTGTATTTTAATTCGGCAAAAACAAAAGTGGCAATAGTGTCGTGTGGTGGGCTGTGCCCTGGAGTAAATAACGTAATTCAAAGTCTTGTAAATCAGCTATATTTTAGGTATAATGTTAAGCAGATAGTTGGCATTCGTTACGGATTCGAAGGTTTTATTGCAAAGTACAACCATTCAACCGTTGAACTTACTCCGCAGGGGGTCGATAAAATTCATCTCTTTGGAGGCACGCTCCTTGGAACATCGCGCGGAGAGCAAGACGTTGCCCTTATTGTTGATGCACTTTGTGCACAAAAAGTAAACATCCTATTTTGCATTGGCGGCGATGGCACTCTGCGCGGAGCGCATGCCATTCATCAGGAAATTGTGCGCCGAAAATTAAGTATAGCCATTGCCGGAATTCCTAAAACCATTGATAACGACATTAGCTTTATCGATAAATCGTTTGGATTCGAAACTGCGTTTACCATTGCCAACGATATAATACGCTATGCCCATAACGAGGCCATTGGAGCATACAATGGAATTGCAATTGTAAAGCTTATGGGTCGCAACTCGGGATTTATTGCAGCGCACGCAGCCCTTTCGATTCACGAGGTAAACTTTGTTCTTGTTCCCGAAGTTGCTTTCGATTTAAGCGGACCACACGGATTTTTAGATGCGCTACAAAAGCGTCTCGAAAATCGTCACCATGCACTAATAGTGGTCGCCGAGGGTGCTGGGCAAAACTTTTTCGACAGTGCTTCGCTCGAAAAGGATGCGTCGGGAAATATTAAGAATAAGGATATTGGCTTGTATTTAAAAGACAAAATATCGGAGGAATTCGAATCGAAAAAGTTTCGTTTTACCACAAAGTACATCGACCCCAGCTATATTATTCGCAGCGCCCCAGCCAATGCAAACGACAGTAAGTTTTGTGGGCTTCTGGCACAAAATGCCGTTCATGCTGCAATGGCTGGCAAAACCGATTTTGTTGTTGGGAACTGGAACTCGCATTTTACACTTATACCAATACCAGTAGCTGTTTCGGAGCAGAAGCGAATTAACGAGAATGGCGAATTATGGTGGAATGTACTCGAAACCACTGGCCAGCCTGTTTCGATGAAAGGATAAAGAGTAACGCATTAATAGGTACTGTTTAAATTTTATTCGTTAGAAATACTCTGTTAATTGCCCACGCCCTGATAACTATCCATAGCCGTCAGGCTATCGATAGAAGACTGCTGAAAATGCCCATTTGCTAATGCAAAGAAAAAGCATGGGATACCAAAAACATCAAAGCGAAATGGACTAAAAATCCTAAGAAGTTTGTCATGAGCGATGTGCGGTGGGACGGCAATCCCGATAACTATCGGGAGTGCGGCAGCACAAGGGGGAATGCTGAATCGTTAGCCCCATGTGCAAGGGCGCTTGCGTTCGAGATGGAACGCATGACCGATAGCGGTTAGGTTGATTGAACTTCGCAAAAACATAGATAAAAAGGAAGGTTATCCCCTTGCAGCGTTCCATATCGCTTACGTTGCCATGGGGCTTACGATTCGGCAGGGCGGGAGGCAGCGTCGTTTTAGCTCCGCTGAGCTCGCAAAATACGCTCGGTTGCCTTGATTCTTTGGTTCCTTTCTCATCAAGGAGAAAGGAATAAAATGAACCCTGGAGTTCCTATAACTGTTGGAAAAACAAACTTAACCTGACGGCTATGGATGGCTATCGGGATGTATCGAAGAACCTTTAGCTCGCCGAAGGCAATCTTTTTTTAATATTAATCGGTCAAAATGAAAAAAGTATGATAAATGTAAATTTATCAATGATTTATGTAACATTTCAATGTTTGTATAGCCATACCTTTAACCCTATTAAAAATTCATTAGCAAATTTAATTTACCTGTTGTTAGGTCGATATATATTCGCAAAATATTTAATATACAGGCATTTAAACAAGAAAACTTAAAGCTATGACTGCAACCGAATTTCGATTTAAGCTTGTAACTCTTCAAGATTCGCTAAGGCGTTTTGCTTACTCCTTAACTGCCGACCATGAGTGTGCGCAAGATTTAGTTCAAGAAACTTTTTTAAAAGCACTAAATAATAGCGAAAAGTTTGCAATTGAAACAAGCATGAAAGCTTGGACTTTTACAATTATGAAAAATACATACATAAATGAGTACCGACGCAATTTATACAATAATATATACAGAAAAGATCGTCGCGATTTGCCCCAAGTTAACGATACAATAGTTGCCCAATCCGACGATCCCGCTTCAACTTATTCGGCATTAGAGATAACCGAAAACATAAAATACCTTAAAGAATCGTTACAAGTGCCACTGCAACTTCGTATTAAAGGCTACAAATACAAAGAAATTGCCGATGAACTTAACATGAATATTGGCACGGTTAAAAGCAGAATTTTCCTTTCGCGAAAGCAGTTAGTCGATTTAATGAATAGGTAATAAATTGTTTGTTTTCAAATTAGCAATTGCAAGATTCAGTAGGTTTTAAATTCAGGTCTATCATATTTAAAAAACACCTGTCCCGTTAGGAACATAATATAGGTAGGCAATGCCATAAGCCAATTTCACTGTGCCGTTAGGTACAGTACATTCCGTACCTAGCGGCACGGTGTTCTTATTTTGTATTTGAGTTCTACCGATATTGTGTCCCTAACGGGACAAATGACCGAATACGAAAAATATAATAATCTGAGTTCGATGTAATTTATAGAAATGCAATTGACATAATAATAATGGAATAAGGTAAAAGTCGCTCGAGAATAGTTTTTTTACTAAGGTTTTTTTAAAGAACAGCAAGGTTAAAAGTCGTTTAAAAACTTGTCCCGTTAGGGACAGAATATCGGTAATTGATGTTAGAGAAACCAATTTCACAGTGCCGTTAGGTACAGAACATTCCCCACGTTCGGCTACAGCCTCAGTCGAATATATCCTTGCAGGTTTTCCAACCTGTCTCTGTGGTTGGCTGCGCCTGCAATAAACAAGTTTTAAACTAACCTCAAGTTTTCTTTAGTGTTGCGAATCGCAGGCTCAGCCTGCAAGTATAATTGGACGTCGGCATAGCTGACCGCCCAACGTAGTTTCAATCTCGCTGCTTCCGCTTAACGGAAACAAAGAACTTTGTTGATTCAAGAAAAATAAGCATCCCTTCCATATTCCGCAAATACTGTGAATTGTGTAAATCATACTAATAATTGTATAACTAAATAGCATGGTGTGCAGGGTATCTTTGCTGCATCAATATTTTGTGATAAATCAAAATAAAAAGACAATGGAAAATATAGTTGTTGGATTTTGGAACGAACGAAAGGAAATTTTAAAGCAAAAGTTTCCTGGCATCTCCGATAATGATTTGCAATTTAACGATGGTAAAGAAAAGGAAATGATGGAGATGCTTGGCTATAAACTCGGCAAATCGGAAGATGAGTTGCGTAAAATTGTAAATGATATAAAGTAGCCTTAATAAGGTAATTACAAATTAAAATGAAAAGCATGAAACAAAGTACGAAGTTATTCTCGCTTTTGTTTTTACTCGCATTTATTTCGTTTTCAAGTTGTAAAACAACTAAAGATAAAACCAGTAGCAAGGCAGTTACAAGCAGCTTCGATGAGGATTTCGACAAGTTCTATAATAGGTTTCATACCGACAGCATTTTTCAGCTGTCGAGAATTGTATTTCCGCTAAGTGGCATGCAAGTCGATGGAATTGAAGAGAATAAGTGGGAGAAGGAGAACTGGGTTTTATTTAAAACAAGAATTTACGACGTCGACACAACCCGATTTAAGGTAAAATACAAAAAAACGAGTAAAACCTTTACGCAAAAAGCGTGGGTCGAAAATTCGGGGTTCAGTTCCGAGTGCCGATTCGAGATTGTAAATAAAAAGTGGCACCTCGTTTACTTTTTAGACCAGAACAACTAATTAATGTCTGTCTGTAAAGTAAACTATTTGCGTCGTTGCGAGCGTTTTTTGCGAAACCCGTAGGGTTCGGCGAAGCCAACCAATCTCTTAAATATTAACAGATTGCTTCGTTTGGCAAAGAACGCCAAACTCGCAATGACGACTTTAAAGACAGACACTAATTAACATGCAGTGCGATATGATAGCGCTGCCAGCATTTTAAAATTATGAATTATTCACCTAATAACCTTCCTCGTGGGATTTCGGGGGGCGAAACCGAAAAGCCTAATGAGTAGGATTATTTTAAAAACTACTAAAATGAAAAAAATTGGACTTACCATGCTACTCGCATTTTGCTTATTCTCGTTTAGCAATGCACAGGATTATAACACTGGAATTGGCCTTCGTGGAGGTTTTGCAAACGGAATAACTATTAAGCATTTTGTTAGCTCAAAAGCAGCATTCGAGGGAATTATTGCAAGCCGTTGGAGAGGTCTTGAGTTAACTGGCCTTTACGAAGTTCACGGACGTGCATTTCAAACCGAGCGAATGAAATGGTACATTGGTTTTGGCGCACACGTTGGCTTTTGGAACGGCGATTATACCCATAAGTATTGGGGCGAATCAGGAACATCGTACACAGTTGTTGGCTTAGATGGAATTTTAGGCCTCGAGTATAGCTTTGTTGAGGTGCCTTTTAATATTGGTATCGATTGGAAACCTGCATTTAACTTGGTAGGCTACCCTGGCTTTTGGGCCGATGGGGGAGCCCTCTCGATTCGTTACATTTTTTAAAAAGTTCACAATAAAATAGGGCCATAAGGCACTATACACTTAACAAATATTTTTATGAAAAGGATTGCATTTTTATTAGTAGCTGTTGTTTTTGTTTTTAACATTTCTTACGCACAAGACGACACCCGTAGCACATTACGTTTTGGACCAAAAGTAGGCTTAAATTTAGCCAACGTTTACGATACTGAGGGTGAAGAGTTCGATGCCGATGCCAAGCTTGGATTTGTTGCTGGTGCATTTGTAGCAATTCCAATTGGTACTTTTTTAGGTTTTAATCCCGAAATACTATTCTCGCAAAAGGGTTTTCAGGCAACTGGAAGCGTGCTTGGAAGCGAGTATAAATTTACCCGAACTCTTAACTATCTCGACATCCCATTACTTATTGCAGTTAAGCCAACCCCAAGTTTCACCATACTTGCCGGTCCACAGTATTCGTATCTTATGAGTAAAAAGGATGTCTTCACAAATTCGTTTCTAAATACTGAAGATCAAGAAGATTTTGAAAACGAAAACTTACGTAAAAACACAATGTGTTTTTTAGGTGGCTTCGATGTAAATTTTAACAAGTTTGTTTTTGGTGCACGTGTTGGTTGGGATTTATTTAATAACAACGGCGACGGAACATCAACAACACCACGTTATAAAAATGTTTGGTATCAGGCTACCATTGGGTACAGTATTTTTTAGTTTAACTTAAAAGCAATTGCGGTGCTCTTAAAGAGCATCGCTTTTTTTTTTTGCAATTGCAAACGTAATATGTGAGTTGAGATTTTGTAAAAAATAAATTTTAAAAATGACCGCACATTTCAAAGGGGCCGAGTCCGAAAAGCCATAGGAGTAGGAGAGACCTAATTTTTGAAAATATGAAAAGTTTAATGAAAATAGTTTTTTTTGCGCTTGTAATATTTGTTTCATCTTGTACATCAACAGTGAAATTTCCTGTTTCAAGCGTTGCTCCAGCAGCCGATATTGTAGCTAAAAAAAAGCAGGATAAAAATGGCAACTACAAACTCGAGGTTACTGCGAAAAATTTAGCTGCAGCCGAAAGAATATCACCTTCGAGTAGCAATTATGTTGTTTGGATTGTAACTCCTACAGATGGTGTAAGGAGCATTGGGCGTCTTATTAATAAAAACGCTAAAACCATCTCTATTGAGGCATTAACTCCATTCAACTTTAACGAGGTTTTTATTACAGCCGAGGCTCAGGATGGGGTTTCAATCCCTTCCGACACCGAAATAACGCGTGTAAAGTTTAAAAAGTAATATTTAAAATCTTTCCCTAATTCTTCGCTCGCCCAGTTTCTTCGTGGCGGGTGAAGTTTTTTTTATTAGTCCACAGTCCACATTCGGCAGTCGGCAGTCTACAGTCCACAGTCCACAGTCCACAGTCGGCAGTCGGCAGTCTACAGTTGGCAGTCGGCAGTCCAATCACCGACAACCGATCACCGATTACCAATCACCGATCACCGATTACCGATCACCGATCACCGACAACTGATAACCGACAACCGATAACTGACAACTCTCAATCAGCCAATCACTCAATCATTCTCCCTTTCCCACACACCCCTTTCAATATTCCATTCTCCTTCAAAGGCTAATGCGTGAATAATGTAACAATTGCTCAATCTTATGTAACAGTTCGCCGAGGTGGCAAGCCTACCTTTGGTCAATGATAATTTAATTACTTTAAAACAAGATGAAAATGAAGTTAAAAACAATTTTCCCAATAGTAGCAATGCTACTTGCTGTAACAATTTCTAGCTGCAAAGATGATGATCCCATTGTCGACGACAGCCTAAATCCTATAGTAACTTCAACAACTCCTTTAAGCAACGAAACAGGCGTTGCACGTAACATCACTCTATCCGCTGTTTTTAGCATGGAAATGACGCCTTCAACCATTAATGCTACTACGTTTACTCTAAAGCAAGGTGCAACTACTATTCCAGGCGAGGTTGCGTACTCTGGTGTAACTGCAACTTACACATCGTTGGGCACATTGGCTGCTTCAACTATTTACACTGCAACAATTACTACCAGTGCTAAAAGCGCAAGTGGAAAGCCATTGGTTAGCAACTATGTTTGGACATTTACAACAGCTGGTACTACTGTAGGCATTCAAGCAGTAAGCCTTGGAACCTCGGGTAACTTTGTAGTTTTGGCTAAATCTGCAATAAATAACAACCCTACTTCGGTTATTACAGGCAATTTAGGCCTAAGCCCTGCTGCAACTTCCTTTATTGCTGGCTTTACGCTAACCGATGCTACTGGCTATGCTACTTCGGCTCAGGTAACTGGCAATGTTTACGCTGCCGACATGGCTAATCCTACTCCTATGAACCTTACCACAGCAGTAGAGAATATGATTACAGCTTACAACGATGCAGCTGGTCGCACTTCGGCCGACTTTTTAGAACTTGGTGCTGGAAATATTGGTGGCAAAACGCTTAGTCCAGGTCTTTATAAATGGACAAGTACTGTTACCGTACCTTCTAGTATTACCATTTCGGGTAATGCAACCGATGTTTGGATTTTCCAAATTTCTGGCGACCTATCCACAAGTTCAGCAATTAATGTTGTTCTAAGTGGAGGTGCTTTAGCCAAAAACATTTTTTGGCAGGTAGCTGGTCAGGTTACCCTTGGAACAACTACACATTTCGAAGGTATTATTCTTTCAAAAACTGGCATTACTCTTCAAACAGCCGCCTCAGTTAATGGTAGACTATTGGCTCAAACAGCTGTAGTTCTCGATGCTAATGTAGTTTCTCAGCCGCAATAAATTTATAAGTATTCACAACAAGCGGTGAGTCCGCAAGGGCTTGCCCTAAGTTTTAACACGAAAATTAAAATAACTACTATGAAAACAAAAAGATTATGGTTGGCCACAATCGCTTCGTTGTTTCTGCTCGTAACGTTTATGAGTAGTTGCAAGGACGAAAATGTGGAAGTCATTGGAGTTTGCCCCCTTGTAATATCTACAAATCCGGCAAACTTAGCGGTTAATGTACCGCTTAACCAAATAATTACAGCAACATTTAACGAGGCAATGAATCCTCAAACATTCACTCAGGCCTCTTTTGTTGTTGAGGCTGGTGCAGCAAAAATGCTGAAATCGGAGAAAAGTGTTAACGCTCCAGTTAATGCTGCTGCAACCCCAGTTGTTGGAACAGTAACCTTTTCGGGCGTTGTTGCAACGTTTACGCCTTCGAGTCCCCTAGCCGACAATACTACGTATTCATGTAGAATTGTTGCTTCGGTAAAGGATGTAATGGGTAACGCTTTGCAAGTTGACTATGTGTGGACATTTTCCACTGGTACGCTTATAGCTCCTACGGTAATATTGGTCGATCCATTAAATGCTGCAACTAGCGTTGCTCTTGATAAGGTGCTAAGCGCTAACTTTAGCGTGGCAATGGATCCGCTAACCATTACAACATCAACATTTACCTTAATGGATGGTGTTACTCCTATTGTAGGAACTGTTGGATATACTGGTACAACTGCTACATTTACACCATCGAGCAACCTAGAACTGGGGAAAACATACACGGCTACCATTAAAACTGGTGCTCAAAATGTTGCTGGTACAGCCTTAATAAACGACTATGTGTGGACATTCTCCACTGGCGCAGTTCTGGCTCCAACGGTTATTTCTGTCGACCCACTAAATGCTGCAATTAACGTTCCTCTTAATAAGGTAATCAGTGCTAACTTTAGTGTGGCAATGGATCCTTTAACCATTAATTCATCAACATTTACATTGTTCGATGGGCTTACAGCTATAAATGGTACTGTGAACTATTCAGGAACTACTGCAACGTTTACTCCAACTAACAACCTCGAGTTAGGAAAAACCTATACGGCAACTGTTACAATTGGGGCTCATAATGTTGCTGGTACGGCAATTGCACATAACTACGTATGGTCCTTCTCTACAGGGGCTCTTGTAGCTCCTACAGTAGTTTCGGTTGATCCTCTTAATGCCGCTATTAATGTTCCACTTAATAAAGTACTTAGCGCCAATTTCAGTGTTGCAATGAACCCTGCTACCATCACCACGTCAACATTTACATTGTTCGATGGGCCTACACCTATTGTTGGAACTGTTGGTTATACAGGTACTACTGCAACGTTTACTCCAACTAACAATCTTGAATTAGGTAAAACCTACACTGCTACCATTACAACTGGTGCACAAAATGTTGCCGGTACGGCAATTGCACAAAACTATGTGTGGTCGTTCTCTACTGGCGCTCTTTTAGCTCCAACGGTAGTATCGGTCGATCCGTTAAATGCTGCAATTAACGTTGCTCAAAATAAAGTGCTCAGAGCTAGCTTTAGCGTGGCAATGGATCCTTTAACCATTACTACATCAACATTTAAATTGTACGATGGGCTTACCCCTATTACTGGAACTGTTGGCTATTCTGGAACTACTGCAACGTTTACTCCAAATAGCAATCTTGCCTTAGGTGAAACCTATACAGCTACCATAACAACTGGTGCGCAAAACACTGCTGGCACCGCTTTAGTAAATAACTATGTATGGTCGTTCTCCACTGGAGCACTTTTAGCTCCAACGGTAGTATCGGTCGATCCATTAAATGCTGCAACTAATGTTGCTCTTAATAAGGTGCTAAGCGCAAACTTTAGCGTAGCAATGAATCCTGCAACCATAACTACATCAACTTTTACATTGCTCGATGGAGTTACTCCAGTTGTTGGAACCGTTGGTTACACAGGTACTACTGCAACGTTTACCCCAACTAGCAACCTCGAGTTAGGAAAAACCTACACAGCAACCATTACCACTGGTGCTCAAAACACTGCTGGCACAGCTTTAGTAAATAACTACGTATGGTCGTTCTCCACTGGAGCTCTTTTAGCTCCTACGGTAGTATCTGTTGATCCATTAAATGCTGCAACTAATGTTGCTCTTAATAAGGTGCTAAGCGCAAACTTTAGCGTAGCAATGAATCCTGCAACCATAACTACATCAACTTTTACATTGCTCGATGGAGTTACTCCAGTTGTTGGAACCGTTGGTTACACAGGTACTACTGCAACGTTTACCCCAACTAGCAACCTCGAGTTAGGAAAAACCTACACAGCAACCATTACCACTGGTGCTCAAAACACTGCTGGCACAGCTTTAGTAAATAACTACGTATGGTCGTTCTCCACTGGAGCTGTTGTAGTTCCAACGGTAATATCAACCATTCCTGTAAACTTAGCAATCGATGTGTTGTTTGGGCAATTGGTTACTGCTAATTTTAGCGTAGCAATGAATCCCGCTACCATTTCCTCTTCAACCTTTACTTTGTTTGATGGTGTTACGCCTATTGCGGGTACGGTTAGCTACTCAGGTACAACTGCAACGTTTAATCCTACTAGCAATTTGCCTGCAGGTAAAACCTTTACGGCTACCATTACCACTGGTGCCCAAAATACTGCTGGTACTGCTCTTTTAAACGATTATATATGGAGTTTTACAACTCAGTACTCGTTAACGGTTACTGCTGTTAACGGAACCGTTGTAAAAAATCCAAATCAAACTGGTTATAATAGCGGCGCTAATGTTCAGCTCACTGCTAATCCAAGTTCAGGTTATAGCTTTAGTTCATGGAGTGGCGATGCATCTGGTAACAATAATCCATTGCTGGTTGTTATGAATGCCAACAAAAATATTACTGCAAACTTTACGCTTAATCCTCCTTTAGGCCCTGGAGCTATTGACCTTGGAACTGCTGGCGACTTTGCTATTCTTACAAAATCGGGCATTTCAACAACTGGTACAACTTTAATTACTGGCCATATTGGGGTTAGCCCAATCGACCAAACGGCTATCACTGGCTTCTCCGAAACAATGGATGCTTCGGGTACTTTCTCAACATCAATTTATGTTGTGGGTCGAATTTATGCAAGCGATTACCTCGATCCTACTCCTGCTTACGTTTCAACCGCTGTTAGCGACCAGGAAACTGCATTTACCACAGCCATGGGCTTAACAACCAGCGTTATTGTCGACTTAGGTGCTGGCGACATTAGTGGTATGACCTTAGCTCCTGCACTTTACAAATGGAATACAGGCTTGCTAATAACCAATCAGGGTGTTACTCTCGAAGGTGGTCCAAACGACACATGGGTTTTCCAAATAGCCGATGATTTTACTATTCAAAACGATGCCATTATTACTTTGGCAGGTGGTGCACAGGCAAAAAATATTTTCTGGATTACCTCAACCCAGGCGCTTCTTGGTTCGAATGTTAATTTCAGTGGAAATATTCTTGCCCAAACGCTTATATCTTTAACCAACGGCACTACTGTGCTTGGTAGGTTATTGTCGCAGACGGCTGTTACATTAAATGCTAGTACTGTAACTAAACCCTAAATTAAGTAGAGGTTATCCCCCTTGTTCTTTGGGGGGATAATTTCTTACTAAAACACAAATGAATTATAAGCCGTAAAAGCTAAGAGAATATGAAAACTAAAACAGATTTAATAAAGGGTACACGCTTTTTGCGACTCCCTTTTAACCTGGTCGTCAAAGGCTTTATTTTAAGCGCTTTGATTATGACCGCAATTCAGGCGCCACTGCAGGCGCAAGATACGTACACTAAGCCCTCGTGGTGGTTTGGAGTAGCAGGTGGTGCAAACCTAAACTACTACCGAGGTACTACTCAGAACTTAAACTCAGATTTATTCGTTCCAAAGGCATTTCTACATGGCGACGGGCTAGGCCTTTATTTGGCTCCTACAATCGAGTACTATAAACCCGATACCCGTTGGGGATTTATGTTTCAGGCTGGTTACGATAGTCGTAGCGGCTCGTTCGATCAGGTTAATACACCTTGTAACTGCCCTGCCGATTTGGATGCAAAGGTTACGTATATTACTGTTGAACCAAGTTTGCGCTTAGCTCCATTTAAAGGAAACTTTTACTTGTATGCTGGGCCACGTATGGCTTTTAACTTAAAAAAATCGTTTACATATAAACTCGGATTAAATCCTCTATATCCTGAGCAAGCACCTACCGCCGATGTAACAGGCGATTTTAGCGATGTAAAAAGCATGCTATTCTCAATGCAAGTTGGTGCTGGTTACGATATTTACCTTTCTTCGCAGCAAAAGCAAACTCAGTGGGTTCTTTCTCCATTCGTTTCGTTTCATCCTTACTTTGGACAAAATCCTCGCTCCATTGAAACATGGACAATGACTACCATAAGGGTTGGTGCTGCCATTAAGTTTGGCCGTGGAACTAAAATCGAAGAACCTATTGTCGAAAAACCATTGCCTTTAGTGGCTGTTGTTGCTGAATCGGACGTTAAATTTACCGTTGTTTCTCCAGCAAATATTCCTGTTGAGCGTAGGGTAAGGGAAACTTTCCCAATTCGCAACTACGTTTTCTTCGAGGTTGGTTCAACCGAAATACCTAACCGTTACGTTTTGCTTAAAAAGGAACAGGTTAAGGATTTTAAAGAAGACCGTTTAGAGGTGCTTACACCTAAGCGTCTTACAGGACGTTCGGCTCGCGAAATGGATGTTTACTACAATGTAATTAATATTCTTGGCGACCGCATGAACCGTTTCCCTAATGCAAAAGTTACGTTAACTGGCGCAACCCTCGAGGGTTCGAAAGATGGTAAGGAAATGGCCGAAGTTGTTAAAACCTACTTGGTAACTGTTTTCGGTGTTGCCCCTGCAAGAATTACTACCGAGGGTAAACTTAAACCACGTCTTGCTTCGGAATCGAAGAGCGGTACTCAGGAACTTGTTCTTCTTCGCGAAGAGGATAATAGGGTCTCAATTTGGAGCGATTCGCCCGAAATTCTTATGGAGTACCAAACAGGTCCTAATGTACCTTTAAAGCCTATCGATATTAACGTTGTACAGGTTGCTCCGCTCGATAGCTATGTAACTTTTAATGTTGAAGGAGCCGACAAGGCTTTAAAAACATGGTCGTTAGACATTAAAGATGAAATGGGAACAGTTCAGCATTTTGGCCCTTTTACTGGCGAAACATGGAGCATTCCTGGGAAATCGATTCTTGGTGCAAAACCCGAAGGTAACTACAAGGTTACCATGATTGGTGAAACCAAAAGCGGAAATACAGTTAAAAAAGATGCTTCGTTTGCCATGAAACTTTGGACTCCTTCGGAAAATGAAATGGGAATGCGCTACAGCGTTATTTATGAATTTAACGAAAACGAGGTTACCCCAACGTACGTTAAGTACCTCACCGAGGTTGTAACCCCCAAAATTCCTAAGGGTGCACAGGTTATTCTTTCGGGTTATACCGATATTATTGGCGATGCCGATAACAATAAGAAACTCTCATTGGCTAGGGCTAACGATGTTAAGGGTATTATCGAAAAAGCTCTTGCAAAAGCTGGCCGAACCGATGTTAAATTGGTAGCCTATGGTTTTGGCGAAGACGATAAGTTGTCGCCATTCGAAAACAAATACCCCGAGGAACGTTTCTACAACCGTTGTGTTATAATTGATATAATACCAAAATAATACAATTTTAATGTATCAAAAAGGGGTCAGATTTCTGACCCCTTTTTTTGTTTTCTTCCGTCCGACCGCTCCAATCGGTCTGAGGGGTTTTTATTGTGACGTGAGCTAAACTTTACATTTTGCATTCAAAGCGGCACTTTTTAAGCACATCCAAAACTTCGCCATTCAATTGTTCTTCTGTTCAATTGTTCAAATGTTCTTCTGTTCAATTGTTCAAATGTTCTTCTGTTCTAATGTTTTTTTATTACCCCTTTCCCCTGTTCAAAGTAGTCGGACGGGTTTGGTTGAACCCTCGAAATTAAAAATCCCCTTGTCGTGTTGGATATGATATCCAACTCTGTTTTACTATGAGGATTTGCAATCCGATTAACGAAAAGTATCTCTTCATTTTCCATTCTCCTTCGTTATGTGGAGGTTGTCAGATTGAAACAACGTTGGGCGGTCGTCTCGATAGTTTTAGAGGTTTGTGGTTATTTTCTTTTAGACAAATCCCATCCACTGACATAGTAGGAATTTTGATTGGGAGGTATTGTATTTCTCATTTTGATGAGACGCAGAGTTAATAAGACTAAATATCATAATGCTGATTAATAAGGGAATAAGGTTTTTTATGGAGTATATGTTTTAGTTACTAAGGTTGAGAATAACAGAATAAGGTTTTTAAGCGACATAAAAACCTTATTGTTCTTTAAAAAACCTTAGTAAAAAAACTATTTCCAAATGTAGTTTACCTTATTCCCTTATATATGAGCCAATACGTTAAAGTAAATTACATCGAACTCAGATTTGTAATAAAAAAAGGAGGTCATTTTGGCCTCCCTTTTTAGTATTAGTCATTCCTGTCAGTTGCAGTAGTTGTAATGGTATTATTTGCATCAATTGCTATGTCGTATTCGTAGCAATCGCTCATTACTACCACTTCTACATAGTCTAAATTACTAACGGAAATAGTAAATGTTGTTATCCCTGCGGCATATCCACTATATGCCGAAGAAGTACCTGGGTCAACATTGTTAATGTTAACTGTATTTCCCCCCGATGTTTTAATCTGAACACTTGCTGTTGCAGTTCCGTTGTTAGTGATTTTAGCCCTTGGGCTTTCATTTTTACATTCGGCACAGCTGTTTGCCGAAATAGTAAAAACACCTAGCATAGTTAACATTAACAGTGTTTTAACAGTTTTCATTTTTTTGTTGATTAAATAAGTTGTCTACTCATTAGGCTTTTCGAAAACGCCCCGTTTTTTAATGTGGTTTCTGGATTCCACAATGTTTTATTGTTTACTCTTTTATTGCCTTTAAAGTTACGATATGTGAGCATATAAAACATATAATCAGTGAATTATGTAACTTTTATTTCGTAAAAACCTCTTGAGGGTAAACTGTTATTTGTCGAGTTGGAAATGTTATCCAACTCTCTTTTACTATGAGGGTTTGCAATCCGATAAATAAAAATATCTCTTCATTTCCCATTTCCTCTGAGTTCTCTGTGTCCTCTGCGGTTAGAAAAACCAGCAAGTAAAATAAATTAAACCCTAGTGAATACTGAGAACCGCAGCGATTTTTCTTTACCCCCAGCTCTTGCTGCCCCGCTAATACAAATACATTGCGCCGCCTTTCTTGAAGGGGGGAAGCATGGTCCACTGGCAAAGCAACAATTCTGATTGGGGGTATTGTGTTTGAAATTTTGATGAACCATTCGATTCCATAGGCTTGTAGACCTTTTGGCTGAATTTTGATTTCAAATAAATACTTTCAAAATCATCCATCCATCCATCCTTTCATTCATCAATTCCTCGGTAGTTTCCCAATAACTATCGAGAGGGGCAATCATTCACTCATTCATTCATTCATTCATTCATTCATTCAATCCCCCGATAGTTATCGGGGCAATCAATCAATCAATCAATCAATCAATCAATCAATCAATCAATCCTTAATTCAATCATTTGTAGTATGTGAATTATGTAACTCTTACCTATATAAATGTAACACTTTTAGGCAATCGCAAACACATCTTTGTATTGTTAGAAAGCTGAATTTATTCAACTGTAAGAACACTCAAATTCTATTAATCGCCCTAAATCATTAAGCAATGACAAAGTTTAACTTTTACAAAGCAATGAAATTGCTTTCGAAACGAATCGAATTAAAAGTGCTTGCGCTTAGTGTAACGCTTGTTATAATGGGCATAACCGCTTTCGGCAATTCTCCCTTGGCTTCGCAAAAGCAAATAGGAATGTTTTTAAACTCAACAACCTGCGTGGTTCTCGAGAGTGGCATTAATCCCTATAACGGTTTTATAAAGGAAGCTGTTGAAAAGCATTGGAAAACAACTCCGTTCGAGTTTATCGACGAAGTTGAGTTCGAAGCCCGTCGTTTCGATTCGCGCTACTCCTTTTTAGTGCAAATGGTTAATATTTACAATGCCGATCCCGAAGGGGTAAGCTACAACTACCTCAGTTTGGTTATGGGTGGCAGTCATAAGAATTTGGTCAATATGCCCGAACTATGCAGCGTCCCGTTCCTGTATTCCGACGACAGTAGCCTCGACTACGAGTATGCAATTCCTGCAATTGTTAAGTTTATGCAAAAGCATGTAAAAAAACTTGAGAAGAAACGTTTCTTTATTTTAATGAGCGGTTTAAGTTACTACAATTCTTCAGGCTTTAAGGAGAAACAGTTGCTAATGAACCGCGATAAAATGGCTCCCGATGCATACTCAATAGATAAAATAAATGCTGTTTACCCCTACTTCGTCAAATTGCTTTCAGCAACCGAAATAAAGGCCGAATTAGCCGAAAATCCAAAGAATGCTCTATTCCATTTTCATGTTGGTCCAAGCAAGAATAAAGCTGCTGGCAAGTGCTTCGAAATGATATTTGATGTTGAAGGTAACCTTTACTACTATAAGTCGCGAATGATAACCAATGCGAATAAGGATGGGTTTAATATGCAGGATTTTAAGCGAATTAGATAGCAGTAGCGGCTTTGCGTAAGTTTTTTTATTGTTGCTGAATAGTTACACGCAATCATTTTGTATAATGCAAAACATAAAATCTCTGTGCTAAACTTACCACGGAATCACGTTATTAATTAAAAACCAGTAACCATGAGAATTCTACTAATTGGATTTATCGCCTTTGTCGGCTGGAGTTGGCTGTCGACTTACATTTATGTGTGTAAAATAAAAGGGCTATGCAACCAGCAGCAAACCTCATTAGTTGAAGCCATTAAGCCTCTCGATGCTGTAATTGTTACGCCTGTTGTCGAGGTGCAAACTGATGCTGAGGTGCAGGCAGTTGCTCCAAAAGATCTTGTGATATACTTTGCGTTCGATAAATCGTATTATGTATCGGGTTCCGATGCAAGCGAATATTTCGATGCAGCAAATGTTTACATAAAGCATTACCCTCAAACTGTTGTTAGCATTATAGGCCATACCGATGCCGAAGGAACACAAGAGTACAACATGGCATTAGGACTTAGGCGTGCACAAACAATGAAAAAGTATTTCGAAAGCAAAGGCCTCGAACCAAGCAAAATTAAGCTTGAGTCGAAGGGCGAAAATGAGCCTGCCAACGATAATAGCACCGAATCGGGTAGAGCAAGTAACCGAAGAACAGTAGTAACCCTTAAAAAATAAAAATATGAGCGCATTAGTTGTTTTACTTGTACAAACAAAAACCGAGGCAACACTTATAATTCTTTCGTTGTTGCTGGTAGCCGCTATTATTGGATTTGTAACTGCTTGGCTTTATGCAAAACACGTTAATAGGGAGCGAATTTCTGCATTAGAATTAGAAGTGGCAAATTTGAAAAAAAGCAATTCGGATCTTTCGAGTGAAAATAGAAGCAATTATGCAATAATTCGCGAAAAAGATGCTGAAATTGAACGCCTTAACAAAGAGGTTAATTCCCTTAAAGTTCTTAATGCTGATGCCAAGAAGGACGCAGCTGAACTTATGGTAAAAAACAGTAAAACCGAACAGATAGTCCACGAAAAGGATGAGGCTTTGGAACGAATTGCTCAGCGTAAACACATGTTGGACTACAATAGTTTTGGTACTGCAACACTCGCCGAAAAAGATGACCTTCAAATGATTAGTGGTATTGGTCCTTTTATCGAGGAAAGGCTTCATGCGGTCGATATTTATTCATTTATGCAAATAAGTAAGTTTACCAAAAAGGATATTGAAAAGATAAATGTTGCCATCGAGTACTTTGCAGGCCGAATTGAGCGCGACGAGTGGGTTGAGCAAGCAAAAGAACTGGTAAGCGACGATGCCAAGCGACAGGAACTCCTTGATCGAATAAGAGTTAATAAATCACGAATTTTTTATCAACGAATTGGAGTTGCAACTAAAAAAGACTCCGACGACTTAACCGTAATTAGCGGAATTGGCGGATGGATTAGCCAAAAACTTAACGCCCTCGACATTTATACCTACAAGCAAATCAGCAACTTTACCGTAGAAGACTCGGATATGGTTACCGAAGCCATTGAATTCTTTCCAGGCCGAATTGAACGCGACGAATGGGTTGCTCAAGCAAAGGAACTTGTAAAAATTGCTGGTAAAAAAACCGAAATGCTAACTCGTGTTCGAGAAATTGGTGGCCGAATTTATCGCGATAAGTTTGGTGTTTCGCATAAGCAACATGCAAACAATTTAACCCTAATTAAAGGCGTAAGCCTTTGGATCGAAGAGCGTCTTAATATGATTGACCTATACACCTACGACCAAATTAGTAAACTTACCCCTGAGGATGTTAAACTAATAACCGAAATATTTGAAATTGCCCCCGAGCGCATTGAGCGTGATAACTGGATTGGACAAGCCAAAGAATTGGCTGGCATGAAAACCCCTTCGATATTAGATTAAAACACTAATAATTAATGTGGTAAATAAAAAGCCTCGGATGTGAATTCGAGGCTTTTTATTGGCTAATTTCAATCAATCAATCCCCCGATAGTTATCGGGGCAATCAATCCCTTTCTCTCATTCGTAATTCAAAAGACACGCTGCCTCCCCCGAGCCTATGTGTTTTTTATTTTGCACCTCACTTCACCTCGATCCTAAAAAAATTGTACCTTGCATTTCTTTTTAAATAATTTTCTCTGTGTAACTCTGTCCCGATAACTATCGGGGCTCTGTGCCTCTGTGTTTAATATTGTATAAACAATGAACTCATTCGGTCGTATTTTCCGTATTTCCCTATTTGGCGAGTCGCATGGCGCAGCCATTGGCGTAACCATCGATGGCGTTCCCCCTGGAATTGCCCTTGCACTTTCCGATTTCACAAACGACATTCGTCGTCGAAGCGCTGGCGCCAAGGGCACAACTCCTCGCGTCGAGGACGATATTCCCGAAATTGTATCGGGCTGGTTCAATGGCTTTACCACTGGCTCACCGCTAACCATTCTTTTTCGGAATGCCAATACGCAATCGAGCGATTACGAGAATATCGCCAAAATTCCACGCCCTGGTCATGCCGACTTTGTTGCGCATAAGCGCTTTGGTGGTTTTAACGATTACCGTGGTGGTGGCCATTTTTCGGGAAGAGTTACCCTTGCGCTTGTTGTTGCTGGGGTTGTGGCAAAAAAAATTGTTTCGCCCATCGATATTTCGGCAACGCTCATTTCGGTTGGCGACAGCACCAATATTGAGCAAACCATTGCAAGTGCAGTCGACCAGGGCAACTCGGTTGGCGGATTAGTTGAATGTAAAGCCAACGGAATTCCAGTAGGGTGGGGCGAACCCTTTTTCGACTCGGTTGAGTCGGTTATTGCCCACTTGGCCTTTGCCGTTCCAGCAATTAAGGGCATTGAGTTTGGTTCGGGTTTTGCAGCAGCCAAAATGCTTGGTTCGCAGCATAACGACCCAATTCTCGACGATACTGGAAAAACGGTTACAAATAATTCTGGAGGCATAATAGGTGGCTTAACCAATGGCAACGAGCTGGTGTTTCGGGTTGCCGTTAAGCCAACATCGAGCATAAGCATTAAGCAGCAATCGTACAATTTCGAATCGGGTAAGGTCGAAGAACTCGAGGTTAAAGGTCGTCACGATGTTTGCATCGCCCTGCGTGTCCCTGTTGTTATCGAGGCCATAACGGCCATAGCTATGGCCGATTTTAAAATGATGTTCAAGTAAGAGTTTTATAAGAACATTTCCCCTTTTTTGGTGTTTATCCTTATTGTCGGTAAATTTGATGTTTAATTCCGAATTGAAGTTGATTTACTGTTTTTAACTCCAGCGGAGTTAAATGTGTATAGCAACCATTTTAGTTAACGCCCAACCCCAGTGGGGTTGAATTTATGTCGAAAAAATATGTACAAAAAACTAGCTTTAGCAATTACAACACTTTCTTTGCTTTTTGTTTTTTCCTGCGGAAACAAAACCGAGGTAAACAAAAATTTGGTTTACGTAAGCATTGAACCACAAAAATATATTGTCGACCGAATTGTCGATACACTTCTAAGGGTTGAAGTTCTTTTGCCCCAAGGTGCAAATCACGAAACCTTCGAACCCACTGCAAAGCAGTTAAGAGCACTAAGCAGCAGTTCACTTTATTTGTCCATTGGGCTGCTCGACTTTGAACGTTCGCTTCTCGATAAACTTAAAAGCCAGAATACGGCGACTGAATTCGTTAACCTTTCGGAAGGTTTGAACTTGCTCGAGGGTGCTTGCAGTCATGGTCACAACCATTCGCATTCCCACGGAATCGACCCACATGTTTGGCTTTCGGCAGTTGAAATGGCTAAAATGACTCGAACAATTCAGCAAAATCTAAGCGAGAAGTACCCTCAGTACGATTCGGTTTTTACAGCAAATTCATCAACTCTTTTAATTGAAATAGACAGTTTGCATAGGTTTATGCAGAAAAGATTTGAGGCTACTTCAACCCAAAAATTTATAATTTTTCACCCTGCTTTCGCCTACTTAGCAAGGGATTATGGCATTGAGCAGCTTGCTTTGGAGGAAGAGGGTAAATCGCCCTCAATTTCGCATATGAAAAACGTTTTAGCTCAGGCCAAGAGCGAAGGAATAAAAACCATTTTTATTCAAAAGGAGTTCGACACGGCAATTGCCACAGTAGCTGCAACCGATTTTGGAGGAAAAGTTGTGGTAATTAATCCCTTGGAGTATAGCTGGCTCGATAATATGTACACTATGTCCGAAATGCTTGGCAAAGCGCTTAATGGCGAATAGGTTATGGCGAAAATATTAGATGTTGTTTCGGCTTCGGCAGGGTATAACGGCGAGTTAATTCTTCGAGACGTAAATTTTGAGGTTTCCGACAACGATTTTATTGGCGTTATTGGCCCCAATGGCGGGGGAAAAACCACTTTTTTAAAGCTTATTCTTGGCGAAATTAAACCTTCGACTGGTGCGGTTAACTATTTTCCTAACGGTAATAGACAAACCCTTTTTGGGTATCTTCCACAGGTTACAACCATCGATAAGAGTTTTCCAATTTCTGTTCTCGATGTAGTGCTTTCGGGGCTACAGGGACAAAAAGGACTTTCGGGTTGGCACAAATCGGCCGATATTACCACTGCAAAAAAAATTATGGAGCGTGCAGGAATTGCACACTTTGCAAACAACCCCATTGGACAACTTTCGGGAGGGCAGCTTCAGCGCACATTTCTTTGCAGAGCGCTAATTTCAAATCCACGCCTACTCATTCTCGACGAGCCAAATACGTTTGTCGACAATAAGTTCGAAAAGGAACTTTACGCCCTACTTCAGGAACTAAACAGGGAAATGGCCATAATTATGGTTTCGCACGATTTGGGAACAATAACAACTCATGTAAAAACCATTGCCTGCATTAATAGGCATTTGCATTACCATCCGTCGAACCGAATTACTTCGGAGCAGCTAGCATCGTACGACTGCCCAATTCAAATAATTGCACACGGACCAGTGCCTCACACCATTCTTCACGAACATCATGATTAGTTTTATTGTCGATTTCTTTAGCTACAGTTTCACTGTAAATGCGCTGATTGCATCGCTGCTCATTTCAATTGCTGCAGGAATGGTTGGGGCGTACATTGTGGCTCGCCGACTCGTTTTTTTAAGCGGTGGAATTACCCATGCTTCGTTTGGTGGAGTTGGTATTGCTTTCTACTTGGGTGTTAACCCAATACTTGGCGCAGCAGTATTTGCCGTGCTTTCGGCATTTGGGGTTGAACTGCTAACTGGCCGCTTAAAAGTTCGCGAGGATTCGTCAATTGGTATACTTTGGTCGCTTGGTATGGCAGTTGGAATATTCTTCGTATTTCTTACGCCGGGGTACGCTCCAAACCTTATGAGTTTTATGTTTGGTTCCATTTTAACCATTTCGGAATCCGATATCTGGATGATATTTGGGTTAACAGTTGTAATGGCAATTTTCTTTATAATTTTCTATAGGGCAATTCTTTACCTATCGTTCGACCCTTCGTTTGCTCGCACGCAGGGGGTTCCTGTTGAACTGTTCTCGTATATTTTAATGGGATTTATGGCGCTTACCATTGTGCTTAGCATAAGGCTCGTTGGAATAATACTTCTGCTTTCGTTACTAACCATTCCGCCGTCGATTGTAAATACTTTTACAAAACGATTCTCGAGTATTATTCTTTGGTCAATGCTTGTTGCGTTTACAGGTTGCCTTGGTGGCTTGGTGGTTTCGTACACATTAAATGTGCCCTCGGGGGCAACAATTATTCTAATACTTATAATAATGTTTATTTTTGCTAAGGTCTACCGGTACATTTCAGTTTTTTTAAAACAAAGCAAGGCTTAGGAATTAAAACGACAAACCAAATAATTCGACATAAAATGAACTTCGATTTAATAGTTATAGGTAGCGGTCCTGGAGGGTACGTTGCTGCCATTCGTGCAAGCCAATTAGGAATGAAGGTTGGCGTAGTTGAAAAGGAAAACCTTGGCGGCATTTGCCTAAACTGGGGCTGTATTCCCACCAAAGCGCTTCTTAAAAGCGCACAGGTGTTCGAGTACGCTTCGCATGCTGCCGAGTACGGTGTAATTACTGAAGGCGTTAAGCCAAACTTCGAAAAAATGGTAGAGCGCAGTCGTGGCGTTGCCGATGGCATGAGCAAGGGAATTCAGTTTCTTTTTAAAAAGAATAAAATTGAAGTTATTAATGGCTTTGGAATACTAAAAGGCAAAGGCGTTGTTGCTGTTACCGATGCCGAAGGCAAAGCGACAGATTACACAGCAAAGCATATAATTCTAGCTACTGGAGCTCGTTCGCGCGAGCTGCCCAATATTAAGCAGGATGGCGTAAAGGTTATTGGCTACCGCCAGGCGCTCACTTTGCCAAAACTACCACAATCGATGGTAGTTATTGGCTCGGGAGCCATTGGCAGCGAGTTTGCCTACTTTTACAATGCTATTGGCACAAAGGTTACCCTTGTGGAGTTTATGCCAAATGTTCTTCCCATTGAGGACGAAGAGGTTTCGAAAACCATTGAGCGCTCCTTTAAAAAGGCTGGAATTAAGGTTATGACCAGTTCAACAGTCGAAGCAGTCGATACAAAAGGCGAATTGTGCAAGGTTACCATAAAAACGCCTAAAGCCGAAGAGGTTGTTGAAGCCGAAGTAGTTCTGTCGGCTGTTGGCGTTACGCCAAACCTCGAGGGTATTGGTCTCGAAGA
This sequence comes from Bacteroidales bacterium UBA2287, assembly GCA_002345675.1. Lineage (GTDB taxonomy): Bacteria > Bacteroidota > Bacteroidia > Bacteroidales > Tenuifilaceae > UBA2287. The sequence goes on from DDWL01000037.1 coordinate 144,501, forward strand.
GCTTGGGGTTACCATTGAAAAGGGTAAAGTTAAGGTCGACGATTTCTATCGTACAAATGTTGAAGGTGTTTACGCCATTGGAGATATTGTTCACGGTCCTGCTCTGGCACACGTTGCTTCGGCCGAAGGAATTACCTGTGTTGAGAAGATTGCTGGAATGGATGTTCACCCGGTGAACTATAAGAATATTCCGGGTTGTACCTACACTTCGCCCGAGGTTTCGTCGGTTGGACTAACCGAAAAGGCTGCTGTTGAGGCTGGCTACGAGGTTAAGGTGGGCAAATTTCCATTTACCGCCTCGGGAAAAGCAAGCGCCGCTGGCGCTAAGGATGGCTTTGTGAAGCTCGTTTTCGATGCCAAGTACGGCGAACTTTTGGGAGCACACATGGTTGGCGCCAACGTAACCGAAATGATTGCCGAACTAGTTGTTGCCCGAAACTTAGAAACCACTGGCCACGAATTAATAAAGAGCATTCACCCACACCCAACCATGAGCGAAGCCATTATGGAAGCCGCTGCTGCTGCCTATGGCGAAGTGATACATATGTAGAGGTACATTTTAATACATTAAAGCCCTGTTCTTTTTTAAGAGGCAGGGCTTTTTTAATTGGATTAAAAAACCTAGCTTCATATTTTATAACATAATCAATTTATTTATTCGAATGGAATATAAAAGTAACTTCGCAAAATTTTAATTACATGAAAACGAGATTTTTTGTAATTCTTTTTGCAGCTCTGGCTGTGCTAAACTCATGCGAATGGGAGCCAATGGGGGTTTATAATAATGAGGTTGATTTAAATGTTACTCCACCAGAAATTGAAATAATTGATTTAGATCTTTTATTAGAAGAGGATACTGTTGATATCTATTATCGGGATTTATACTTCAATTTTAAAAGTACAAATCAAAAAATTCAATGGATCAATTTTTACATGGATGGCTCACTAATTGGAACCGTGAATAATTTAAATGGAGTTTTTAGATTGGAGGCTAATAATTTATTTATAGGTTACCACACACTTAGAATTGAACTTTTCACACATTCGGGCACGGGAAGCATTGCTGATCAAGTAGGAGTAGAGGGTTACTTGTTTTCTTCGAAGGAGTGGACTGTAAAGGTTCATAATAATCAATCGTATAAAGTAACTTCAACAGTATCGGATGGTTTTTTAAAACTTAGATTTCAAAATGAAAGTAGTAGCCAATATGCAATATTTCGATCAGGGATAGAAATTGGAAAGACGACTAACAATTGGTTTGTTGATAAAAGTTATGTTGGCGAGGGGGCTCAATATTCGGTTTATACAGTTAGTAGTTCGGGTACACTTTCAAGTTTTGGTAATGTTACTGTTCCTAAAATAATGCCTACTCTTAAATTTGACTCGGATAAGAGTAATAACTATTTTTTAAAATGGGATAAACCTCGCTACTATGCCGCCATAGATACGGTTTTGCTAATTGGAAGGTCTCAATATTCATATAATATAAATTATGTTTATAAAATTTCTAATCCTGAACAAACTAGTTGCCAGATTTACGAGCCATTTGGTACCTTTAAAAGTTATTGGATAGTAGTAAAGCCAAAGTATCCAATATCAACTTATACTTACTCTACCTCTCCAAATCAAAATTATTCTTCAAATATTCTAGAATGTAAGGTAGGTAATCCCTCTCCAATATTCATAAGTTTTTATGGGATAAGCAGTACCGAGTTTGTTTATCATGCAAATAAATATGATTATAATGGTTATTCTGAAAACGATTCAATTTTTAGGTATTCAGTTATAGACAATGGAATTGTTGATAGATTTCGTTATGGCTTTGGTAATCCATCATCTGGAAATAATTTAGAAAACGTAAATTTGTCCCCAGAGGGTAGCTATTTAGTTGCGAGAATAGGGGCTACTAAAAATGTTTTTGTTTCGTCGGGGTTTAATTTTACCAATTACAAAATAGTTGACATTAGTGGCTTGTTAACAAATAGTTTAAGTTTTAAAGTATGTATGTCAAATATTGGTACTGGATTAGTATATGGAAACTATAGCAAAAAATATATTTACGATTTTGAAAATGAAGTAGTTATTGGCAGCGTTAATTTTAGTTCGGATTATAGTAGATACAATATTTCTCCTGATGGGAAGTATTTTTTCCTGTCGAATGGAAACGACTTAGAACTCTATAGTATTGATAATAATACAATATCTTTAATTGCAAATGTTGGATATGGGAATCCCTTAGATAATGATTACTTTGCGTTTTTCTCAAACCAAGCCAACAAAGCAATTGGGTGGAACAAAACAACAAAAGTTTTTAATATTTTAAAATTGCCAGAACTTGAAGTTCAAAGTACTTTTTTGGTTAATGAAGATGAAATACTTGATATTGATTTTAGGAACAATCAAATTTTATCGTTTTCTCCAAATTTACTTGTTGTAAGGAGTTTAATTAATGGTTCAATACAATATGAAGTACCATTTGGGTATAGCTACTATTGGCATAACAAGTGTTATATTCACGGAAACTCAATATTTTACGAAAATGGTTTAAGATATTACTTAAATTCAAACAAGTAATTTTTCGAATGTTAAATTATTATTTATGAAATACACTTTATTAATTACCCTTTTCTTCTTTTTACAAAATGTTTCTCTTTCTCAAGATGTAAAATTGGGTTTTCAATCGGGAATTGGGAAATATGACATGGAAGGCTTGAAAAAGTTAAATTCCGATGTTGCATTTAATCTGCCTTTTAATGTGAAAACAATTGATAACTACCCTAACTATTTTTTTTATAAGCCAAAAGTAGAATTATCATACAATGTACTTAGTTTTGGTTGTATCCTTGCATATTATTCAACGGGCTCGAGGCTTTCAGTAAAAGATTATTCTGGCGAATATCTCTTTGATTCAAAAATTAAAGCATGGGCGCCAGGTATATATTTAAATTTAAGATTATCTCCTGAAGGTAAGAGTTATTTAATTTCATTATATTCAGAAATAGGAAAAATGTACACTACCCTTATTCTGAAAGAATATTTTAAATTTGATAATATTGAAGAAATAAACACAAAAGAGTTTTTTACTTCCACAAATTATTTCTTTGAACCTGGAATTAAATGTAGTTATAGATACAAGAGTTTAGGCGTTGAATTAAGTGTTGGAAATTTTATTCAATTTGGGAGTGGAATATTTGAGTCAACTGATGGTGTATTTATTATAAATTCAGGCAAAGAACTTCAACCCGAGTGGGATGGTTTTAGAGTTGGGTTAACGTTATTTCTTATATCACCATGGTAGCTATATTGTTGTATAATATTCAATAGCGATTCCTAAAAAAGGGACTAACAGTTTTCTGCTAATCCCTTTTCCTTTTTATAAAATATCTTGTACCTCTTCGGTTTTTCTATAATTTAAGTCTATTCTTCTACTAGCACTATTGCCTGGTTATCGAGTTTTGATGCTGCGTTTATAAAATCGACAAAGTTGTTATAGTCCTTTGCTGGAAATCTGTTTTTATATCGAGTGTACTCTTTTCGGCAAATTAATTTACCTTGATCAATGGTGTACGACGCTATAAAACTTCCATAAGGGCTTGTATTGTTGGCATCCTTTGGCATTGCTTCAACTTTATAGCCACGGGGTAAATGGTAAACAATAGAGTCGATATGCCTGTAAGTTTGTTTAAGTATAAGGTTGCTTAATCGTTCCTTGCTTTTTATAGTAGGCGAGGGGGCAAGATTAAATACGTTAAGTTTTAGGAAAAGCCTTTTGCCTGTTTTAGGTGCAATGCTGTTTAAGGTGAAGTTTATTTTCTCCGAGGCAAAAAGGGCGCTATCTTCCTCGAGAAAATAGCTGAAATTGTCGATTGTGAAATTAGGAATTCGATACTTTTTGTTAATAATTTCAAGTTGCTCTTTTTTGCTAACCCATATCTCTGGCATAAGGTTTTCCATCTCCCCGCCCTTGCACAAGGTCGTCAATTCGCCTTTGGCATTGCCATTCGAATCAATTATAAATTCACCTGTTCTATACTGCGTGTTGATTGCTATTCCTAGGTTTGGGATTGTCCTAAGAATTCCTCCATTCTCGGTAACTACAAGCACATTTTTCCCTTGATGGTCGTGCGAAAGATAGCCAAAAGGATCTCTCTGACTGGTACATTCAAGCCAAATGGTGTCGCTTTTGTCTGGAACCATAAGAATAACATGGTCGGTTTGGCTGGGGCTAGGAAAATCCTTATGGGTTAGGCTCATTCGACTAATGCCAATTTCGGTATAAAATGCTTTAATGCCAACTTCTTCGAGCAGAGCCTTTGTATAGTTCGAAAGCGCCTTACAATCGCCATAACCAAACTTTTCAACATCCGATGCAGGAAAGGGCTGAAAACCACCAAGCCCAAGTTGTATGCTTACGTAGCGGGTTTGCGATTGCATGTATTTGTAAATTATTTTAACTTTTTCCCTATCGGTCTTTGCTGAACTTGTTAGGGCAATCAGCTTGTTTTTTAAATTATCGGAAATTATATTTCTTCCAGTTAAAAGACTATAAGACCATAACCCATATGTCTCCCAAGACGTGAAACATCCCTTGCTACCATGAAATGAAAAGCAATTAGGCACAAACATTACATATGGTGTGTACTCGTATATACTCGATGAATAGTACTCGCTCTGAATGGGTTTAGTGTTCGAAATTTCCCATTTTATGTTAGTGCTTCCATTTTCAGCTTTACTAATGCTAGGACTAGGTAAATTGAAGTACTTGTAATTTATAGGATTTGAATCTGGGAAAGTGACACTAATCGAAGCATTTAAAATTCCAACCCTGTAATCGTCGATAGGAAGCCAAATTGGCAACGAGATGAATTCATTGTAAACTTGCTCGTATTCGTATTCCACAGTGTAAGGATAGGTTGGATGATGAATTTCAATAACTTTCGCCCTGTAGTCGTCAAATAACGAAGAGGTCGAGGTCATGCTAACATCGCTAAAATCTTTTTCCTTTAACGTCCTTACTTTCTTTCCGTTAGCATCGTACAAAGTTCCTTTTATACCCTTAATGGGAGTATTGCTTTGGTAGTAAAGTTTTAAATTGCCAAAAGAACTGCCATTGTTGTTTAAAATTTTAACTACTTGGTGATAGGTTATCACCGCTTTATTTCCCAATACCATTATAGTTCTGTCTCTATTTAAGTAAACAGCATCACAACCTTTAAGTAATGAATCGGGAATTTGGGTTAAGCTATTTGCAATACCTGTATTAAAAGAAACAGTAAGCAGTAATAATAAAACGTTTATGAATAAGAAAATTTGGAATGGAATCCTATGCATTTATTTATTTGTTAGCCTTAATTGTTAAGTTTTGTTCGAAGTTTGTTTAAATTTTTTTAAGGACAACCTTTTCGGAGTTTTTACTTGCGATTTTATCGAAAAACAACTTAAAATCGGGATATTCTGTAGGCAAAAAAAGCATCTTGTTGACTTTATTCCGGCATGTTAAAACTACCTCATCGCCAACTTGAACTATGCTATACATGTACTGTACATTGCCTTCGAGAGAAACATAGTTCTCGTTTTTAGGTAATTCATCAACAGCATATCCATTTGGTATTTTGTACTTAATAATATAGGTTTCATCCTTTGGAAAATGGAAGTTGAGAGGAAGTTTTCGTTCGTTTGATGTTAAATTAGTGCTCATCATAAGAAGCCCTTTTCCAGGTGTGAAATATATGAAATCTCCTGCAGAGGAATTAAAGTCGCTCGATTCTACATTAAAATTAAACTTCACATCTGCATTGTTTAAACTGCTATATTCTATGTTTAAGCTATCAATTTGGCCATTGTTAAAATCGCTCGATAGGCTTTCTTTGAAATCCTCTAGTTTTTTCTCCGAATTTGTGCTGTTGTAAAATCGTTGGGCAAAATAGTCGCGTTGGGTTGATGAAATTTTGCCAATCAATTTTCCTTCTTCGGTAAGTTTAAATTGTGCATAAACAGCTGATTTTGATAGATTGTTTGGATTTAAATCTACCCATTTATTATTGTCAATGTCAATTATTCTCCCTTGTCCATTAATACAACCTAAAGGTAATGTGTTTAAAGCCTTAAAGTTACTTGTGGCATCGTATAAGTTAAGCCCATTTTCAAGTTCAATGCCTGTAATTACATGGTTAAAACGTGCTACAGTTTTTTGCCAAGATTGAATTATGCCGTTTGAGCGTGTACTTAGGGCAATTGGAAAAGCGTCTATTCCTGCTTCACGCAGGGCAACGATGAGAAGTAAATTTAAATCGGAAGAGTTTCCCGATCCATTTTTAAATGCGCTTTTAACCCCTTCTTTGGTGTAGAGGCTATAGTAGTCATTCCATTTCACCTTGCTTTTTATAAAATTAATTACTTCGACAACTTTCTCTTTATCGGTTTTGCTTTCAAGGGCTAAGCCCTTTATTTCGTTTTTTAGAAACCCTCTTGAATCAAGTTGCTTCCCAAATTTTTCGTGCTCTAGAAGCTTTTCTACAATAGTTCCCCACGATTCAGAATAATACTTCAATAACGAACCTGGAAATTTTGTTGTTTGAAGTTCAAACTCGATTTTGCTTTGGTAGTTCTCTTTGTTGTCGAGGAATGGTTCGTTTTTAAGCGCAGGTATGTTTTGGGCTATATGTTTGCTAATGTTTACTACGTATGAAACTGTTGTGCTATTGTGTTTCGATTGTGTGTTGTGTCCACTCGTTTCTCTCGTAAATTCTGAAAAAACAATTGATTCAGATTCTGCTCTTTTACTTGTCGATACATTTTCGTACCCTGAAATATTAAACTGGTAGTCAAAGTATTCGGGTATTTTAACTTCGTATTCGCTATAAATAGCAGGAATTGAACTTTGAAAAGACCAAGGCTCTAAAGAGTATATAAATGGTGAAGTTATTGTATAGGAGTATTCAATTACCGAACCTTCTTTTGCTTGCGGAAATGTAAATTTTTGAGCAGTAAAGTTTTCGTTAACTTCATCTGAAAACATAGCGCTTTTCGGAAGTTTTATTTCCTCTATCTTGTCGCCAACTAAATTATATGTGTGGGCTTTAAGCGAATATAATTTTTCGCGATTAGACGAATTGCGATAGAGTGCAATTGAAGCTTCTGCCCAATCCAAGCCGTCTCGGTTTAGAATTTTTATTCTAATGTGCCTTTTTCGTTCAAGTTCAAACGCTTCGTTTGTTTTGTTGTATGTTAAATAAGCACTGCCAACGTCAAAAAGAATTACTGCGTTTGCCGAAGAATCAGCCGGATAATTGCTCATGTTTATCTCCTTCATGCTAACGCTCCCATACTTAGGAACTTTAAATTGAGCAAAACTTGCAGACGATAATATTAATAAAAGACCAATTGTTCCTGCGATTGGGGCAATGCTTTTTATGTGCTTCATAATTGTAAGGGGAATTTTATTTGATTAACGAAATTAATTAAAATATTTTATGAGCCAAATGTTTTGGTGTGTGTTAAAATGCATTCATTTGTAATGCCATATAAATTAGGAGTTTATGATGCATTTTTTTTAGTCCGATTTTTATTGAGAGTGATTTTACCAAAATTAAAAAAGGATTAACGATTTCCTGTTAATCCTTTTTCCTTTTAGTCTGCGTTTGCCCTTAAATCAATCCTCTTCTTTTAAGCAATGGCTCGGTCCTCCTATTTTTTTGTATAACTCCATGCATTAATTTGGTTTCCTTTAACCACATTGTGTTTCAAATTTAAATTTATTAGAGGCCAATGAAGTATTAATCCCCAACCCAATTACGATGGTGTTACTGCAATATTAGCATTTTTGTTTCTTTGTAATCATCTGTTCTTAATTGATAGTAATATAGTCCAGATGGGAAGGCCGTTGGAGTCCATTTGGTTTTGTAACTACCAGCGGAAAGTAATTCATTTACAAGAACATAAACTTCCATGCCAAGAGAATTATATATAGAAATGGTAGCCCTGCCTGTTTTAGGCAAATAATATTCTATATATGTTTGCTGACTGAAAGGATTAGGGTAGTTTTGACCTAAATAGTAGGTTTGGTAATTAGTAATCCCTGTTCCAGTTGCCCCTGTCGTAAAACTATAATCTTCTGTTTCTCCATATTCTAAAGTATTGCATGGGTCAGTTGGCGCTCCATAGCTAAAATAATCTCCTCTAACACGCATTCTATGAGTGCCAGCAATGGCAGAAACGGGAATAGTGAAGTTGTCGGTAACTGTAAGGGATTGCGCTTGGTTGTTGTTTGCAATAACCCTTTCCGACGTTTCAAAAACGCCATTGTCGTTATAGTCAATCCAAACAGAAAATGCCAATGGATAACCAAAGGAGGTGAATGACATGGTAGTCGTAGAAAGTTCCAAATTTGACACAATTTGAGAATCACTGTAATTGGAATAAGAAGTGCTTTCACATGATGAATTATTACTAAAATTTGTTAAGCCTCCTGTTGTGTTTACATTGGTAATCCACATGTTACATGCAGATTGCGATACGGGCGGAATGCAATAACAAGTAGTACCATTCATCGGCACATAAACCGAACTTGAGGTTCCTGTGGTGGAACCAGCAGAGCAAGTTACAACACAACGATAATAAGTACCTTCGCTTTGCGATATGGATAATGTGGCGTTAGTCGCATTTGAGATATTAGCCCAAGAAACACTATTTGGAGACGATTGCCACTGATAGGTAATTCCAATTGCGGCAACATTGTTTTGTAAGCTTAAAATGAAATTAGCACCAAGACAAGCAGCGCTTACCGAGGAGACGGTATTGCCTGGTTCAGGTGTTCCGCTGCAGGCGGCAATGCAGTTAATGGCAGCCTCCCACCCAGAGTAAACTACAGAACCATCGGATGTAAACTTAACAGTTAAACTACCAGTAGGGTTATTGGTTAAATTAGCAGTAATCGTTCCAATGTTTAGTGTTCCCGATGACGGGCCATACAGTATTGCTCCTCCTGTACCAACTCCATTATAAATTGTAAAATAATCCCAGTTGCTTTCAGATGTGAAAAAGTTAAAAGTAAGCGACATTAAAGCCCCAGCAGTGCTAGGAGTTAAAGTAAATGTATAGTTTTCATCATCCATATAATCTGCCGAGGGACCGCCGCTGTCGTAAAAGTTTCCAGAACAAAGGGTTACAGAGCCATTTGTTATTAAAATGCTATTATTATATGCAACCATTACAGAGGCCGAATTATCTGTTTGGCCAGAATTTGTACAGGTAACTGTGCAGCGGTAATGTGTAGTAGCTGTTTGGGCTGTAGTGAATGTAATGTCTGTAGCGCCTAAAATGTTTGTCCAATTACTATTGTCGGGAGATGATTGCCAGTTGAAAACTAACCCGCTGGCAGCAGTATTTCCTGATAAAGAAAGAGTAATTAATTGGCCTGCATACACTGTTGTCAGTGAAGCGTTAGCTGTTCCTGCAACAGGTGTCCCATAACAAGGTTCTTGGGCAATTACAGTAAAGCCATAATCTTCCGTTTCTCCAGCATTCAATGCATTGCAAGGTTCGGTAGGCGCTCCATAGCTAAAATAATCTCCTCTAACACGCATTCTATGAGTGCCAGCAATGGCAGAAGCGGAAACAGTGAAGTTGTCGGTAACTGTAAGGGATTGCGCTTGGTTGTTGTTTGCAATAACCCTTTCCGACGTTTCAAAAACACCATTGTCGTTATAGTCAATCCAAACAGAAAATGCCATAGGATAACCAGCTGAAGTGAACGTCATGGTAGTTGAGGCAAGTTGGGTGTTCGATGCTATATGAGAACTGCCAAAATCAGTGTAGGAAGAAGCTGTACATGTTGAATTGTTGCTAAAATTTGACAAACCACCTGTTGTGTTTACATTGGTAATCCACATAGCGTTACAAGCATTTTGTGATCGAGGAGGAGTGCAATAACAAATAGATTCGTTCATTGGTACATAAACTGAACTAGACGTTCCTGGAAATGGGTAAGTAGAGCAAGTTACAATACAACGATAATAGGTGTTAACGCTTTGTGATATAGATAATGTAGCGTTAGTCGCATTTGAGATACTATCCCAAGAAATGCCATTTAGGGATGATTGCCACTGATAGGTAATCCCACTGGCGGCAACGTTGTTTTCTAAGTTCAAATTGAAATTAACACCAAGACAGGCAGCGTTTACCGAGGAAAGCGTATTGCCGGGGAATGGAGTTCCGCTGCAATGCAGAGCAGTAGTTTTATAAGCAGCAATAGCGTGCTTTACTTCCCTTAAAGTTCGTGCATTATTCCCATTGTTTGCATGGCCTGTCTCAAGACCCTGATTTATAATTATAGGGTCAGAAAAATAAGGGACACGGACATGATTAATGCCATCCGCAAAATAAGCTCCAGAAGTATAAGTCATTACGGAACAATATTTACCACCATCATTACCGGTCCACCTCCACCCAGCCGACCAGGTGTTTTCTGGCCAGTTTGACCATGATGTAGGGCCAGGCTGAACATTTTGCTCTTTATGATGATGACAACCCATATTATGCCCCATTTCGTGTATTACTGTATAAGAAGAACTTGCCTGCTGAACTCTTGTTAACGAAAAACCAATCTCTGACCTTCCATTGATATTATTCAACAACCATCCTACTCCTCCTACATCTTCAACAACAGCTAAAAATACAACTAGGTCGGCACCATATAGTTCTCTCCAGGTATGTACTTCATTCATATACAAATCTGCTGAAGATGTTATTCGACTCAAATCGGTTGAAGAGTTACCCGATTCAATATAATTAATTTCAGCAGAATGAACTAAATTAATAGCTATGTCGGTATTGCTATTGTTAAGGGTTAATTGTGAGTTTGCCATCACTGCCCCAATCGTGTTATTTATCCCACCTTCATTATTGTCTGCCCAAATTTTTGCAGCGGGAGTGTAAACAATCATTAAATCTATTGTTGCGGTGGTTAATACATCTTCTATTATATCGTCCTTCAATTCTTTAAAATAATTATTGTTTAATATATTGTCGGTTGGCATTATTAACGAAGGTGCTCCTTCTAATACATCTAGTTTTGTAACATCAAGTTCTATTAAATACAACTTGTTGGTTTCTGGATTTCTTTTTACGGTATATTGTTCGTTTTTTTCGGGAATACTAATGAAAATAAAACTTATGCCGTTTGCGGTAGAAATTACGCAGTGCCCATAGTTGTAATCTAAAAACTTTGCTGTTATCGACAAGGTTCCATTAATATCTACATTAATTTTATCAATATAAACCTTATACTGTTTGTCTTCAAATAAATCTAATAAAATATTGTCATTAATCTTGCATTTATCAATGCTTTGAAGATAACGGTTAACCACAAATGGCCTTACACGATGTGCATTATCGAAAATGCTATGTATGGCTTTTTCCGAAGCGCTTAACTCATGATAATCTGTTTGCTGACTATCATTTATGTTAATTAATGGGTTTTGAGCATTAACGAGATTGAATAAAAAAACAAAAATGAGTGTGAGTAGCGGGAAGGGAAATTTTTTCATAGTTTTTTTTATTTTATGTAATGAATGGTTAAATAAAGTAAAATGGAAACAAACAGCGAATTGCTAAATTAGCCACACAAATATAAAGATGGGAATTTGTATTATCAATAGGTGCCGAATTTGTACCTATTGATTAATAAATTAGTTTTAACACCGTACAATCCTGTTCTCAATGGATTTATTTAGATTAAGTTGAGAAGTATTCTTTTCGAATTGTTGTTAAACATATTTTCATAAGCCTAGCATATTAACCTAACCTAAACTAAAAAATTGTATTAATTTCATTTTGAAATAATCAACAAATACAGCTATAACTTCATGCAAGGTTAGAGTAATTAGTTCTTCTTCCTATTTGGTTGCTAATAAGTTACTCTTAAACTAATTCCAAAAGATTCGATTTGTTACTTAATTTTTTATTACGGAAAAAAAGAAGCTGCTCAAAAATGGCAGCTTCTTTTCTAGTAGTAGGATTTTTTTTAAATCAATCCTCTTCTCTTAAGTAATGGCTCGGGTTTTGGCTCGGCGCCACGGAATTTTTTGTAAAGTTCCATTGGGTCTTCGGTGCCACCTTTCGAAAGAACAAATTCGCGAAACTTTTTAGCCGTTTCGGGGTCAACAACATTGCCAGTTTCCTTAAATGCCTCAAAGGCGTCGGCATCGAGAACGGCAGCCCAAATGTAGCTGTAGTAACCACTCGAGTACCCAAGGTTGAAAATATGGTTGAAGTATGTGCTGCGGTAGCGTGGAATAATTTCTTCAATTAGTCCAAACTTAGCCATTGCAGCCTTTTCAAATTCTTTCGCATTTACGCTTTTAACTTCGTTAATGGTGTGATACTCCATATCGAGAATTGATGCAGCTAAGTACTCAACGGTAATAAACCCTTGGTTAAAGGTTCCGCTAGCTTCCATTTTCTTAATAAGCTCATCGGGAATTACTTCGCCAGTGCTGTAGTGAAATGCATACATTTTCAAGAAATCGGGATTGGTGCACCAGTTCTCCATAATTTGCGAGGGCAACTCAACAAAGTCGCGTGGAACATTTGTGCCAGCAAGTCGTGGGTAGGTTGTGTTAGCAAGTAGTCCATGTAGCGCATGTCCAAACTCGTGGAAGAATGTTTCGGCCTCGTCGAGCGAAAGTAGGGCAGGAGTATCGCCTGTTGGCCTTGTGAAATTGCATACAATCGTAATTATTGGGGTAACAAACTCACCCGTTTTTGTAATGTGCTGGTCGCGGAAACTGGTCATCCATGCTCCTCCGCGTTTGCTTTCGCGTGGGTGAAAATCCATGTAAAGTATGCCTATGTGCTTGCCATCGGCTTCTTTAACTTCGTAAACTTCAGCATCGGGGTGGTACGTTGGAACGTCGGTTAACTTAGTATACTGTAACCCAAAAAGTTTCTCTGTTAAAAGGAATATCCCTTTTTTCACTCCTTCAAGCGAAAAGTATGGTTTAAGCATCTCCTCGTCGAGGTCGAATTTAGCCTTACGAACTTTTTCGGAGTAGTACCACCAGTCCCACGAGGCAAGTTTAAATTTACCGCCTTCTTTGTTAATCATTTTTTGCATGTCGTAAGCTTCGCCCTTTGCGCGAAGTAATGCAGGATCCCATAATTTTTTTATAAAACCGTTAACAGCTTCGGGCGTTTTAGCCATGGTGTTTTCTAAAATAAACTGGGCAGGATTGTCGTAGCCAAGCATTTGTGCTCTTTCAACCTTTAGGGGAATTATTTGGCTAATTATTTCGCTGTTATCGAGCTCATTACCGTTCTCGCCACGCATGTAGTAGCCTTTGTATATTTTTTCGCGTAGTTCACGGTTTTGGGCAAACTGAATAAATGGAATTAAGCTAGGCTTGTCGAGAGTGAAAATCCATTTTCCATCCATGTCAGCTTTAGTCGCCGCTTCGGCAGCCGCAGCAATTACCCCTTCGGGAAGGCCAGCAAGGTCGTCCTTGTTTTCAATTACAAGTTTATAACTGTTGGTTTCGGCAAGAACGTTGTCGCTAAATTTCAGCTCAAGCTTCGAAAGCGATTCGTTTATTTCGCGGAAGCGTTGCTGCTTATCGGCTGCAAGATTTGCGCCACCACGTACAAAGCCATCGTAAATTTTTGTAAGAAGCATTTGCTGCTCTGGATTTAGTGCAAGGGCATCTTTTTTCTCGTAAACTGCTTTAACCTTTGCAAAAAGTTCAGGATTAAGATTTATATCGTCGTTGTGTGCGCTAAAAAGGGGAGCAATTTTCTGAGAAACTGCCTGCATTTCGGCATTGGTTAAAGCCGAGGTTAGAGGGTAAAAAACATTGGAAACTTTACTGAGCAATTCGCCGCTATACTCAAGTTCAAGAATAGTATTCTCGAATGTTGGCTCTTCGGTATTCTTCAAAATGGTTTCAATCTCCATTTTGTGCTGCTTCATTGCCTCAATAAACGCTGGCTCAAAATGTTCAACTTTAATTTTGTCGAATGGAGGTGCATTAAACGGAGTGTTAAACTCCATAAGTAGCGGATTGGTCTCTTTTTTCTGGCACGAAACCATTGTAAAAAGAATTCCTGCCGATAGCATAAGGATTGGTTTAAGTTTCATTTTCATTTTAAAATTTATTTAATGGTTAGAATTTGAAATTATAGAAGTGTAAAATTATGAAATTTATAGGTTTAGACTCTATAATTCGAATACGTTTATTTAAGGAAGGAAATATTATATTATGCATTGCCTATTGAAAACCCGTCAGGCCGCTTTGAGCGGTCGGACGGGTAGCAAAAACCTAAAGCGGTAAATGTAAAATGTAAAGCAGGGAAATAATTAATGTAAAAAGGGAAAAACAATAAGAATAGATTATTCTACAACTCAGCCAACTTCCCAAATGCCTCGTCAACAACTTTTTTAATGTCAACAAAACCCGTTTTTTCCCTTTCGAAAAGGGCTAGGTACTCAATGTTTTTATTCCTTTCGAGAAGTGGCGTTTTTGTTAAATTCGTTAGGCTGAAGCCTAATTTTTCGGCTGTAAGGCTAACCTTTTTAATGGCTTCAATATGGTACCTGGGGTTTCGAACTAGTCCGTTGTTATTTAATGCCTTTGGCCCTGCCTCGAATTGTGGTTTTACTAAAACGATAATTATTCCATTGCTGCTCAAAAATCGAACAAAATGCTCGAATACCTTGGTGAGCGATACGAACGAAAGGTCGGCTACAATTAGCTGAAAAAGAGTTTTGTCGACCTGCGCAGGGGTTAAGTCGGTTATGTTTTGGTTCTCAATCGATACAATTCTTGGGTCGCCCTTTAAGCTGTCGGCCAGCTGGAGTGTTCCAACATCGATGGAGTATACCTTCGATGCTCCGCTCTGTAAAAGGCAGTCGGTAAAGCCACCTGTTGATGAGCCTACGTCGAGTGCTACTTTTTTGGTGCAGTCGATATTAAACTCGCGAAGCGCTTTCTCGAGCTTTAACCCTCCACGACTTACATACTTTATGAAATTCTCGGCTAAAACTTCAACCTTGTCGTTTTCGGCAACAACGTACGAGGCCTTTAGTATTACTTTGCCATTAACGGAAACATTTCCATTAATAATATTGGTTTTTGCCTGCTCGCGCGAAACAAAAAAATTGTGTTGAACTAGGTGTATGTCGAGTCGCATTTTTTTAAAGGTAATTCGATTATGAATAATAGTAAACTACTCAGTGTTAATTCTTTTCTAAAAAGGAAGCCACAGGTTCATTGTTCATGAGTGCAGGGCTGTCTCAAAAGAAAAATTAACCACAAAGATCGCAAAGAAACAACAAAGAACCACAAAGACAAAACGCACATATACAGCTCTTTGTGAACTTTGTGTAAAACCTTAGTGTGCTTTGTGGTTAGGCGTTTGTAACTATTGAGACAGCCCCATCTCTGTGTGCCTCTGTGATTCTTTTTCTTATTCCTCTGTGTTTATTTTTTAAGTGTTGCCTATGAAACTAAAAAGTTCCGAATCCATTCGAATCCGGAACTTTGATTTAGGTTGAAAGGTAAGACTACATGTCGCTATTCATCGACACAAGGAACTCCTCATTTGTTTGGGTTCTCACCAAACGGTCGCGAAGAAACTCCATGGCCTCAACCGAATTCATATCGGTTAGGTAATTTCTTAAAATCCACAGCTTGTTAAGTGTTGTTTTATCTAAAAGAAGATCCTCGCGGCGAGTACTCGATGCTGTAATGTCAACAGCTGGGTAAACACGCTTATTCGACAATTTACGGTCGAGTTGCAGTTCCATATTGCCTGTTCCCTTGAATTCCTCAAAGATTACCTCGTCCATTTTACTGCCAGTATCTGTAAGCGCAGTTGCTAAAATGGTTAGCGAGCCTCCGTTTTCAATGTTACGAGCAGCTCCAAAGAAACGTTTTGGCTTTTGCAGTGCGTTGGCATCAACACCACCCGAAAGAACTTTTCCCGATGCGGGCTGAACCGTATTGAAAGCACGAGCCAAACGGGTAATTGAGTCGAGTAGAATTACTACATCGTGTCCGCATTCAACAAGGCGTTTAGCCTTTTCGAGTACAATGTTGGCAACCCTTACGTGCCTTTCGGCTGGCTCGTCAAAAGTCGACGAAACAACTTCGGCATTTACGCTGCGGGCCATATCGGTAACCTCTTCGGGGCGCTCGTCGATAAGCAGAACAATCATGTAAACCTCGGGGTGATTAGCCGCTATTGAGTTGGCAATGTCTTTTAAAAGAATGGTTTTACCTGTTTTTGGCTGCGCCACAATAAGTCCGCGTTGCCCTTTACCAATGGGGCTAAACATATCGACAACTCTTGCAGACAGATTGTTTTGGCCGTTGCCAAGTAAAGTGAACTTTTCGTTAGGGAAAAGTGGTGTTAGGTAGTCGAAAGGAACGCGGTCGCGAATGTACTCGGGGCTTCGTCCGTTTATTTCATTAACCTTTGTAAGTGGGAAGTATTTTTCGCTCTCCTTTGGAGGACGAATCGAGCCAGTAACCGTGTCGCCAGTTTTTAAACCAAAAAGCTTAATTTGCGACTGCGAAACGTAAACATCGTCGGGCGAGCTAAGGTAGTTGTAGTCCGATGAACGAAGAAAGCCATAACCATCGGGCATAATTTCGAGTACTCCTGTGGTGTTAACAGTTCCCTCGAATTCGTAACGTTCAATAGCCCTTCTGGGCTCCATTGGTCGCTTTTGAAATGGCTCTTTTGGAGTATGTGGCTTATTGGCAGTTTCTGTTAATATTTCGGGGATATTTGCATCCTGCTTGTTTTCTTTATCAGAAGAAGAAATTACAGGAATATCGGCCTCGGTGGTTGTTTCGTTGTAAACTGGAGTAGCATCGAAAATGGGTTCCGAAATTACAACTTCAGGTTCGATAAAGGTTGTTTCCTCTTCGGGAAGCGGAACTAGTTTGTCTCTTTGTTGGGGCTGTTGGGTAGGCCTTTGAGGCCCTTCTTTCCAATCCTTAGTTCTTGTAAAGCGTTTGCGCTTGTTACGATCGTTTTGGAAATTGCGTTGATCGGCTTTATCTCCCTGTGCAGGACGAAGCTCAGTTTTTTGCTCGCTTTGAGTTGTAGCCTGTTGCTCGTTTTTTTGCTCAGCTTTAACTGGGTTGGGTATAGGTTTTTTTTGCTCAAAAGGCAACGATTGCTCTTTTTTGTTCTCGTTTTGGAAAGGGCGATCCTTTGGCTGCGAGTGCTGAACTGGTTTGGCTTGTTGCACAGGAGTCGAAAGGGGCTTGTCTTGCTTTGGCTGTTTGGCAACCTGCTCGCGAGGCTTCTCCTTTTTTGGCCCGGCTGCGGATAGGTCGATGGCCTGTTGGTCGAGGATTTTATATATTAAATCCTGCTTTTTAAGCGCTTCGATGCGCTTAATGTTCATGTTTTTAGCAATGTCCTTGAGTTCGGGCAGTAGCTTTTTGTTGAGTTCTAAAATATCGAACATAAGTAAGTTAAATGGGTAATGAATTGTTTAACACAATTGAATCAATTGGATAGGATTGAAGTGCTGTTGATTAAAGAGAAATAACTGATTGGATTTTTTTAGGAGAAATTCACTGGGAATTATTTTGCAATGATACGCATTTACATAGGTAAACACCAAATAAAAGTAAATGTTTTTTACGAAAACGAAAAAAAGATACAAAGAAATGTTGTTTTATAATGATATTGTATATATTCAACGCCTGAAAACTGGTCTTTTTTATCGTATGAGGCAACTAAAAATCATAAAACAGGTTACTAACCGAGAAACAGTTTCACTCGATAAGTACCTCCACGAAATTGGTAAGGTAGACCTAATTACTACCGAAGAAGAGGTTAATCTCGCCCGTCGTATTAAAGAAGGCGACGAAGAGGCTTTGAATAAAATGGTTAATGCAAATCTTCGGTTTGTTGTTTCTGTTTCAAAGCAATACCAAAATCAAGGTTTGAGTCTTCCCGATTTAATTAACGAAGGAAACCTTGGGCTTATAAAAGCTGCTCAGCGTTTCGACGAAACCCGTGGATTTAAGTTTATTTCGTACGCCGTTTGGTGGATTCGTCAAGCAATCCTTCAGGCTTTAGCCGAGCAAGCTCGTATAGTTAAACTGCCGTTAAATAAAATTGGTTCCATAAATAAAGTTAACAAAGCCTTTATTGAACTTGAGCAAAAGTTCGAACGCGAACCGTCAATCGATGAGCTTTCGGAGGTACTCGAAGTTGCACCAAATGACATAAAGGAAGCCCTTCGTAGTTCGAGTCGCCATATTTCAATGGATGCTCCGCTTACTCACGATGAGGACAGCAATCTTTACGATGTGCTAATGATTAGCGAATCGCCTTCGCCCGACAGGGGGCTGCTTAACGATAGCCTGCGAAAGGAAATTGAACGAGCACTGGCCACGCTTACCCTTCGCGAAGCGAATATTATTAAGCTTTACTTTGGGTTAAACGGTCGTCACCCTCATACTCTCGAAGAAATTGGCGAAGTTATGGAGCTAACCCGCGAAAGGGTTCGCCAAATTAAGGAGAAAGCAATAAAAAGGCTTAAGCAAACAACCCGAAGCAAGGTGCTAAAATCGTACCTAGGGTAGTTCCCTTTCATTATTCCAATTCGCTATAATTCCTGGTATTTCGAGGTTTGTAATTTTCTTTGTTATTTCAAATTCACTTTTTGGGTACTCGAAAATGGCTTGCCGTTTCTCCGTTTCCCCTATCGAGTAGCCCCAAATGCTTTCGTACTCCTTTGCCTCTTCGCCAAGTTCGGCTATTTGGTGCATATATTCGCCTATAGGTTTCGACTCGATTATTACTACACTCTTTTTTTGGTTGATTATTGGACTATGCCATCGGGTGTGGTCGTAGTCGAACTCTAAAATTCTTCGTCCCCAACGGGTTATACCTATTGTTCTAAAAGTTAGGCTCTTCCCAACTCCTGGTAGGTTAATTACGTTTCGGTCGGTTGCTAAAAACGGAATGTTTGCCTTTTTTCGAACACCTTCAATGCTTCTTACTAGGTTTGTTGGGTTTGTAGTTATTTCGTTAATACTGTCGAGGTGTTCCTTAGTAATTCGACCTATAACTTTTTCCTCAATTTGCTCCTGTACTGCCCTCGAATTGGTGGCATAGTTAAAAGTGTTTTCTAAAAAACCTTTTACCGAAAAGGTGTAGTATGTTATTACCCCAATGTCGTTGAGCACTTTGCGAAGCTGCGATGTGTGCCCTCGGCGCGATGCAGCAGTGGTGAATACCAGCTGGTTGGTAACTATCCAGCCTGCTGCAAGTAACCGCTCAACTGCCTGCTTGGCCTCGGGTGTAACTTCCATTGGCGACTCGAAATGGGTTTGAATAACAAACTGTTTTACCCCAATTTGGCTTGCCCTGTTTTTAAAATCGCTGAGTACTTTAATGAGTTCGGGGGTTATGCGTTGAGGTAAATAGGCTGGAAGTCTTGTGCCAAGCCGAATTCGAGCAATTTCGGCATACTTTTCACCATTCGCTCTGCTGGCATTTGCCTCGCGTTTGCGTTTGGCCATTTCGAACACTCTGTTCAATATATTGTCCAACGATTTATCCTGACTCATAAGCGCATCGCCGCCAGTTATAAGTATGTCGCGAAGCTGCGAGTCGTTTTCCCAGTAGCTTAGGTGTTGCTGTAGTTTATCGTCCCAGGTTTCGTTGGGCTTCAACTTTTCGAGGTTGAAGTTTAGGTTGCCTCGTTGGAAGTCGTACATGCGTTGGCACGAAACGCAAAGCCCACCACAGGCTCGACCCATTGTGCTGGGTATTAAAATGGCTACTTCGGGGTAGCGTCGGTGAACGCTTTTTTTCGAAGGCAGGAACCATCCTGCCGCATTTGGCTTGCCTGGTTCAACCTTATCCTCTTTTTCCCAAGCTTTAATGTTGCCAAACTGGTCGATAAGGGGCTTGCTGTAAATAACGTAGTGACGAATGGCCAAGTCGGCTCCTGCTGCAAAATCGGGGGTGCGAGTGCTAAGTAGCGAAAGGTAATATGGATTTACGAAAAACGGAATTCCTTTGGCTTGTGCCTGTTCAAGAAGTTTCTGCGTGTCGAGGTCGAGCGAGTAATCGAGCAACTCATTTAGCAGTTTAGGCTCCCTTACGGCAAATCGTAGGTGAAACTTATAGTCGTTCCACCACTCACGAACCTTTTCGAACTTTTGCTCGGCACTTGCGCCTTCTTCAAAAGTGTACTTGTTGTCGGTGCTTTCGCATTTATCAATATGGTCGACAAGAATTCGCATTATGCGCTCCTTGTTAATCTCTCTAACCTTAACAATTTCGGGGTCGAGCCCATGGTGCCAGCGGTTCATCCAACTTGTAACTTTTTCTTTCGATGGTAAGTTTTGCTCAAGCCGCTGCGAAAACTGCCTAAAGAGATACAGCAAGTCTTCGAAAAACAGAGGTTTAGTTCCCCCTAATCCTTCTTTTGCTCCTTGCCATAGAAGGGCGAACGGGTCGGTAACGGTTTTTTCGCCATTTCGGTATGGGTTTGTAAATTCCCTGCCCGAGTGTTCAATGTAGTCTAAAATTCGAATGGCAGCAATGTCGTGCCACCGTAACATTTCGAAACCCTTTCTCCCACCTTCTTCTCCCGTATAGTATTTAATTGAATTGGGATTTTCTTGTAGAACATTTTTAGCCCATTGCTTTAATGCTTCTTTAAATTCGCTTAGGTTTTCCGATTTGGAAAGCAGCTCTTCGAGGTAAGGGTTCTCCTTAATTAAATGTTGTAAAATTTTTTGGGATTTAGGCGAAAGGGCAATTTTTTCGGGATAGTATGTCATATTTTTTCATTTTATGCAATTGATTTAGCTAGAGAAGAATCCCCAAAATCAGAAAAACTGATTCGTTTAAGCTAAAAATACAGGGTGTAAGATTAAATTGGTTAGCCCCGCAATACGGTTTTGTTTAGGTTGAAAATTTTACCGTAAAAAAGTAACTTTGTAAAAATACGTTTTTTTTGCTGTTTTTCCAACAATTTGCCTGTTATTGGGTTACACTGTATCTGTTTTATGCTGTGTGTTAGATGTGAAATGATTTTTAAAAATCTATTAAACCATGAGAATTTTCGTTACAACCGATAAAATGGCTTCCATTGTACATTCGAGCTACAATGTGTTGCCAATTATAAATAGGTTAGGTGTTCGCCTTGGATTAAAGGATAAAACTGTTACCGAAGTATGCGAAAGCAACGGCATAAATACGTCGTTTTTTTTGGCAATTGTAAATACTTATGTTAATAGCGACTATTTTCCTGAGGAGGAGTTGCAGTCGTTTCCTCCAGTGCTAATTGTAGACTACTTGCAGAAAACCCACCAATACTACATTAACTACGAACTGCTAAAAATTGAAGAACTCCTAAACAAAATGCTTTCCGACTGCGAGGGCGAATGCGGTAATTTGAAGTTAATTCACGATTTCTTTCGCAAATACAAAGTAGAACTTACTAACCATATTTCCGAAGAGGAGAATAGGGTTTTTCCATACGTATTAAACCTAATTGAAAACAAACAACGTGAGCCAAAGGGCTACTCCATTCTTAAGTTCGAAAAGGAACACTCGAATGTTGATGAGAAACTGAGCGATCTTCGAAACCTAATTGTAAAGTACGTTGAGCCAAAATATAACGACAACTTTTGTAACGAATTTTTAATAGCACTCGATAGGTTCGAAACCGACATAAAGGATCATGCTCGCATTGAGGATAAAATTTTAGTTCCTATGGTTCTTAAAATTGAAAGTGCCCTGAACCATGCCTAAGCGAATTATTGTTGCTGTTGCGTCCGACATAGCCCGAAAAGGGCTTGTTGCCATTGCCCGTCAGGTGGTTGGGTTTAGTGTTTTAGACCGTAAGGGCGTTGGTGATTTACAGGATTGCGACATTGCCCAAAAAACCATTCTAATATTCGACTCTTATAGTTTGAATGAGATTTCTGAAACCATTTTGAAATTAACCAATGTAAGGGTTGAGCCAGTTGCCTTTTTTTCGGAACAAGATGATTGCTCAAAAAAAGTTTGGAGTGCCAATTCCATCGGAATAAATGATTCGGAGGATTCTATTTTGAAGTTGCTCAGTAGTTTATTTCTCGAAAGTGTTGAACGAAAGGGCGAGCAATTGCAAAACGGAGAACTCTCGGTTCGCGAAAAGGATGTTTTGAAGCTGGTGGCCATGGGCTTTCCCAATAAGGAAATAGCCGACAAACTTTTTATAAGCATTCACACCGTAGTAACTCACCGTAAAAACATTACCGAAAAACTTGGCATTAAGTCCATTTCGGGTTTAACTGTGTATGCCATAATTAATGGCATAATCGATTCCGACTCGTTAAACGTAAGTGAGTTAATATAACAGATTCTAAAATATTCTTATAAAAATCCCAATATGTAGGTATTGTGCACCCCTCGTTTTGCTTGTTTCTTTGTATCGTAAATTAATTAAGACTAAAACTAAATAATGTACGATAATGAGAACAATTCTTTTTGCGTTTCTGGCATTTCCAATTTTTTTATCGGCTCAAAATGCTGATAGTATTCAAAACAATACTAAAAAGTTATCAATTGGTGGTTATGGCGAAGTGCACTATAATCAATCGCTTTTGAACGATAAAATGTATAACGGCAACCTCGATGTTCACCGAATGGTGCTTCTTTTTGGCTACGATTTTTCGTCTAAAACAAAACTTTTTGCAGAACTCGAGTTTGAACACGTTAAGGAAGTGTATGTTGAACAAGTTTACCTTAGCCATTCAATTACCCCAAGTGTTAATATAGTTGGAGGATTGCTTTTAATTCCTATGGGTTTTATAAACGAGTACCACGAACCAACAACTTTTAACGGCGTTGAGCGCCCATTTATCGACACATATATAGCCCCCACTACTTGGCGTGAAATAGGGTTTGGTGTAAATGGCAACATTTTACCTTACTCTCTTAAATACCAACTATATATGGTTAACGGGTTTAAAAGTTACGATGGGGGCGGATTAGTAAATGGTAAAAACGGATTCCGCTCGGGGCGACAGCGTGGTGCCAAGTCGACCATTTCGTCGCCTAATTTCGCAGGGCGAATCGATTACTATGGCGTTCGGGGTTTAATTCTGGGGCTATCGGGGTACTACGGAAAAACCCAAAGCACTCTTTACAACGGAATTAACAGAAACAACGATGCTGCAATTGCCCATGCCGACTCGTCGATTGTTGGACTTACCATGTTAGGCGCCGATTTTCGCTATAGCAATTCGGGATTCGATATTAAAGGGCAGTTCTACTATTCTTCCGTTTCAAATGCAAATGAGTACAACAAGTTTACTGCCCGCAATGGAGTTGCTAACGATTTGGGTAAAGCAATGTTGGGCTACTATGCCGAATTGGGCTACAACGTGCTCCATCAGCTTGTTGGTACAAATTATAGTCTAATTCCTTTTATCCGATACGAGGGTTACAATACGCACTTTGCTGTTGCCGAAGGAACTACCAGAAATGCTGCCTATAATGTAAACGCAATAACCACAGGGTTAACCCTAAGGTTGGCAAAGGGAGCAGCGGTTAAGGTCGACATGCAGTTTGTAAAGGCCGAAAGCGAATCGAAGTTCAATAGGTTTTTTAATGCTGGAATTGGGTTCGAATTTTAAATTGAAGTAGAATGACAAAGTTAACCTTTCTTATTGTAACGAGTATTTCCCTGCTGCTCGGAGAACCAATTGCGAAACTCGAGTCGAAGGAGATTCAGCGCGAAATTCGGAAGCAATGGAATGTTGCCGATTTTCAAGCAATTAAAATGAATTTAAGTGAAATGGATAAGCCTTTGACAAATCAGAACTTTGGAGCCTTTTACAAACTTTCTAACAGCAATGTGAGTCAACCAAAAGGCTACTTCTACATAGGAAGGGTGTTTACTTGTCGGCAAGGTTCGTGCTCAAACAACGTGTCGAAATCTGAATTTTTCGACTACATCGTGTTTTACAATACCAACAAATCGATTGAAAGGGTTAAAGTGATTTCGTACAAGGCCTCACGAGGTCATCAAATGACATCGAGCGGTTGGCTGCGCCAATTCAAAAGCTACGATGGGTCGAGGGCATTAACCATTGGAAAAGATATTGATGCCATTTCGGGAGCAACCGTGTCGGTTAATGCTATTAATGACGATATAATAAGGGTTACAAGGCAATTGCTAAGAATCGAATAAAACGAATAGAATGTCAAATTAAGGTTGCTAACTATAGTTAGTGACCTTTTTTTCTTTCAAACCATAATGTTAAGTAACAACCAAAAATCAACTTGCCATTACAAAGGCTTTTGCTATTTTCGCAAGCGGAAACGTTAGCAATTTTTTAAGTTTCCCTAATGATGTAGTTTTAAGTTTTTAATAATAAAAGGTTTACAATGGCAAAGGCATTTAAAATTGGCGTTCTTAAGGAAACCAAAACCCCTCCCGATAAGCGAGTTGCAATTCCTCCGATTCAAGCAGCGGAGCTCATGAAACGTTTTCCAAACGTTACGGTTGTTGTTCAACCCAGCGATATGCGCTGCTTTAAGGATTCCGAATTTGTTGAGGCTGGAGTTAAACTTCAAGACGATGTTTCCGATTGCGATTTGTTGGTTGGGGTTAAGGAGGTTAAAATAAATGCCCTAATACCCAATAAAACCTACCTGTTTTTTGCTCATGTGGCTAAAAAACAGCCTCATAACAGGGAACTACTTCAGGCAGTAACTCAAAAAGGAATTACCCTTCTCGATCATGAGTACATAACCGATCCCATGGGAATTAGGCTTGTGGCTTTTGGCCATTGGGCTGGCGTTATGGGAGCCTACAACGCCCTAAGGGCTTATGGCCGTCGCACAAACAGGTATTTTCTCACTCCTGCTCACGATTGCCACGACTATGCCGAAATGATTGCTGGACTAAAGTCGGTTACCCTAAACCCAAAGAAAATTTTGGTAACTGGCGGTGGTCGCGTTGCTCATGGGGCAATGTCGGTATTCCAAGCCGTAGGTATTCGTGAAGTGTCGCCCGATGATTTTCTTTCGCTCCATTTTAACGAGCCCGTTGTTTGTCGAATCGACCCTTGGCACTATGCCAAACGTAAGGATGGTAAGCCCTTCGATTGGGATCATTGGGCGAATTCGCCAATGGAGTACGAATCGGCATTTTTGCCATACACAAAAGTAACCGACATACTGGTGACTGGACATTTTTGGGATTTTCGCTCCCCAAGCTTCTTTTCGAAGGCCGATATGCACTCGCCCAATTTTAAAATATCGGTTATTGCCGATGTAAGCTGCGATATTCCGGGGCCAATTCCATCAACTCACCGAGCAACAACAATTGCTGAGCCATACTACGACTACAATCCAAAAACCGAAGCCGAAGAGCCTGCTTTCAGCAGTTGCAGCAATATAACCATGATGACTGTCGATAATCTTCCTGGCGAGCTTCCACGCGATGCTAGTACCGATTTTGGTAAAACGCTGGTTGAAAAGGTTATCCCTCATTTTCTTGGAAACGACGAGGAAGGTGTTGTAATGCGCGCAACTATTGTTAAAAGCGGTAAGTTAACCCCTCGCTACGACTACTTAGCCGACTATTTGGCAGGGAAAGAGTAGATATTTATTTTGCATATTTTGGCGATTCTATTGCGATTTATTCGTAATAGTGAATATCTATTTGTTATATATTCATGCAAATCATTACTTTAGTTTAATGTATTGTATTGCTAATTGGTATTTTTTTTATTTCTTTGGTTAACAAATTGAAACAACAATGCAACGCACTTTTCGAAGCGCCTTTTTACTACTTGTAGCCCTCGTGTTTACTGTTAACTTGTCTGGTAGCCAAGTTGATAGTCTCGAAAATCTTTTAAAAACAAGCAAAGGGAGTGGTAAGTACAATATTCTTTTAGAGCTTAGCGGAATTCAGTGCTTCGAAGAAGCTGGGTTAAATTACGCCACGCAAGCTTACGAACTAGGCAAAAGCCTTGGCGACCCTACTATGGAAGCCGATGGGTTATATACTATTGGTCGTTACTATTTTTATAACGAACAGGAAGTTAATGCGTTGGAGTATTACGGTCAATCTCTTGTAATTTTTTCATCCATTAAAAATACTTCCTCCTTAGCGAAAGTTAATAGGGCAATTGGGAATTGTTACTACTGGCTCGATTCGCTCGACAAAGCAAACGACTTTATTTCAAAGTCGCTAACTCTTTCAAAAGAAATTAACGATAACATTCAGGTTGCCGAATCACTTGCCGACCTTGGTCGCTTGCTGGCAAAAATGCAGAAGTACGATGAGGCGGTGGCTAATCAGCTCGAAGCGTTGGCCATTTTTCAGGAGCATGGAACTGCTCAAGAACTATTTGGGGCATACAACGGCCTTGGCCGTATTTACTACAATAGCGGGGAGTACAAAAAATCAATTGAGGCATATCTTAAGGAAATTGAAATTAGGGAGTCGTTAAACGATATGGAAGGTGTAGCACTTGCAAGCCATAACTTAGGGAGAACTCACAGAACCATTGGCAATTTCCAACTTGCACTCGAGTTGTACCAAAAAAGTTTAACTCTTTCCGAGAAGTTGAACGATAGTAAGTTTATTGCTGCAAACTGTAACGACATTGGACTAGTTTATGCGAATTTGTCGCGAAGCGACCTTGCAACTCAGGAGAATGAAGTGAACTTTAATAAGGCTCTCGAGTTTCACGAAAGAGCGCTTAAGATATATCAGAGTGAAGGCAATAATGCTAAAGCAGCTCTTTCGCTAAATAATATTGCCAATAATTACTCGCGTTTGGCAATAAACCAATTTGTTGCCCAGTACGGCGAAGAGTGGGAAGATTCGCTCGAACTACTGTCGACTAATGCAATTACTTCAACTTTTGGAAAAACATTCGATTATTACAATCAGGCTCTTGCAATTTTTGAGGAATTAAATGAAAAGCAGGAAATTCTTAATGCAAATATAAACTTAGGAAGCCATTATATTTATACCCGAAACTGGGCTAAGTCAAGATCTTATTTGAACAAGGCGTTGCGTCTATCGCGAGAGCTAATGAGTTCCTACGATATTGCACTTGCCTTATACCAAATAGGTGAAAGCGCCTATCGACAGAAAAATCTTGAGGGTGCTGAACAGAATATACTTCAAAGTTTAGCCATATCGAACGACCTTGGAGTTAAGGATTTGTCGATGTTTAGCCATAAAAAGCTTGGTAAAATTTATGAGAAAACGGGCAGTTTGCAAAAGGCATTGTATCACTTTAAGAATTACAATCTTATAAAAGACGTAATGTTCTCGGAGAATAGCCAAAAGTCTATTACCGAAATGCAAACCAAATACGAAACCGAAAAGAAAGAGCAGGAGCTTAAGCTGATGAAGAATCAGGACGAACTTCAAAAATCGACAATTCAGCGCCAGCGCCTAATGATTGGCCTTGCCGTTGGAGGATTCCTTGTTATTTTAGCCTTTTCGGTACTTCTTATCAACATGGTTCGCCAAAAGCAGCGTGCCAACAAAATTCTTGAGGAGAAAAACGAGCTCATTTCGCACCAAAAACAGGAAATTACCGATAGTATTCGTTACGCAAGCCGCATTCAGAGCGCTGTTTTGCCTTCGGCAAATTTACTAAGCGAATCGTTAAAGGAGCATTTTGTGCTATTCCTCCCTCGCGACATTGTAAGCGGCGACTTTTACTGGTTTACAAAGCAAGGCGACAAAGTGGTTCTTGTTGCATCCGATTGCACTGGCCATGGCGTGCCTGGTGCATTTATGAGCATGCTTGGCGTTTCGTTCCTGTACGAAATTGTTAATAAGGACAACATTCTTCAACCTGCACAAATTCTAAATAAGCTTCGCGAACTTATTAAGCTAACCCTTTCGCAAACGGGTAAGCAAAACGAGCAAAAGGATGGAATGGATATTTCGCTTAGCGTACTCGACCTAAAAAACATGAAACTCGAGTGGGCTGGCGCCTTTAATTCGCTTTACCTGATTCGAAATAAGGAGTTAGTCGAGTACAAGGCCGACAAAATGCCGGTTGCTATTCACGTTAACGATCACCAGAGTTTTACAAATCACGAAATTCAACTTGAGTCGGGCGATACATTTTATATGTTTTCCGATGGATTCTCCGACCAGTTTGGTGGCCCCGATGGGCGTAAATTTATGTCGAAACGGTTTAAACAGTTCCTTGTTGACATTAATGAACTACCCATGGAGGAGCAAAAAGAGCAGCTTAACAAAGCCCATATGGATTGGAGAGGCGAAAGCTACGAGCAAATTGACGACATTATTGTTTTTGGCGTTAGGGTTTAGTTCTTTATGAACACAATACATTTTTTCTTGTTTTCAAATAAGTAAAAACGGCTTTTTATAACCCAAAACCATAACTTTGCACACATAACCAATGTGTGTTTTTTAATGATTGACAAGGACAACAGCAAATCGGCACTAATTGTAAATCCCGGAATTGAACAGCCACCCACTGTTAACCCAAACGCTTTAAAGCGTTTAAAGGGACATGGTAAAAGGTTGCTTAGCGCCAGCGAGTATGTCGATGGTGTTGTAAATCAAAATGTTGCAATACTTGGGCAGGCAATCACAATTATTGAGAGTTCGCTCCCTAAACATCAGGAATTAGCCAACGAAATAGTTGAAAAGTGCTTACCGCTTAGCGGAAACTCAATTCGCATTGGAATAACCGGAGTACCAGGCGTTGGGAAAAGCACTTTTATCGAGGCACTTGGTGGTACAATTACCAATGCAGGCAGCCGCTTAGCCGTTCTTGCAGTCGATCCAAGTAGCGAGCGCAGTAAGGGCAGTATTTTGGGCGACAAAACCCGAATGGAAACGCTCTCGTCGAACCCAATGGCTTTTATTAGACCATCGCCTTCAGCTGGTTCGCTTGGTGGAGTTGCCCGTAAAACTCGCGAAACAATAATACTCTGCGAAGCAGCAGGGTACAGCACAATTTTTATCGAAACCGTTGGGGTTGGACAAAGCGAAACCGTTGTACACTCAATGGTCGACTTCTTCCTACTTCTTATGCTTGCTGGAGCCGGCGATGAGCTACAGGGCATAAAACGTGGAATTATGGAAATGGCCGATGTTATTGCCATTACCAAAGCCGACGGACAAAATGTGCAGAAAGCCAACATGGCAAAGGCACAGTATGCTAATGCGCTGCATTTATTTCCAATGCCCGATTCGGGCTGGGTACCAAAAGTGAAAATTTGCTCAGCACTTAACCGAACTGGACTTGATGAATTATGGGTAGACATTAACGACTACCTTGCTTTTACTCGTGAAAATGGGTACTTCGATAGCCGAAGGCTTATGCAGTCGAAGTTTTGGTTTTACCAAGCAATCGACGAGGCCATAAAGCATCGGTTTTACAACAATAAAAAGGTTGAAGCAGAGTTAACAAGAATTGAAAATAAGCTTCAAAATGGAAGGGTTAGCTCTTTTGCCGCAGCTAAAAAAATGATTGCCTTTTTCGAATCGCTATAATCCCAAACTTAAATTACAAACCATAAATTACATAACTAAACAGAAAACAGAATGAGAAAACTACTTTTAGTTCCAGTGGCAGCATTATTGCTTTTTGCCTGCAAAACCGAAGGGTTTAAAATTTCGGGCAACATACAGGGCGGCGAAAACGAAATGGTGTTCCTACAGCGCATCGAAAATAACGACTTGGTTACTATCGACTCAACTACAATGAGTAATGGCGCATTTACTTTTAAAGGAAAGGTTGATATTGCCGACCTTTACGCATTGCAAATTGGTGAAAATGGCGATAGGTTACTCGTTTTTCTCGAAAATTCAGAAGTGAACATTACTGGCGAAAGCAGTAATGTTATGGCTGCATCTATTGAGGGTTCATCCGCTCATGCATTAATGCTCGATTTTAATACCAAGCAGGAAGAAATATCGAAAAAACTTATGGATATTAACCTCCGCTACCAGTCGGCTGCTCAAGAAAATACTTTAACACCAGAAATTGAAGAAGGACTTCGTGCCGAATATGTTTTCGAGAATGCAAAGCTAATCGCTTTCACAAAGAAATTTGTTTACGACAACATTACGTCCCCTGTTTCGGCTTACTTAACCCTAAGGCATCTTTCGTATCAAATTGAATTCGAAAGCCTCGATAGCATTGTGTCGAAGTTTCCTGCCGAGATTCAAACCTCTTCGTTTGTTGTTATGCTAAACGAACGTGTTGCTTTGGAACGTAAAACTGCCGTTGGCCAGACTTACACCGATTTTACTATGCCAAATCCTGATGGTGTTAATATTTCGCTTTCGTCGATTGTTGGCGCAAAATACCTACTTGTCGATTTTTGGGCAGCTTGGTGTGGTCCTTGCCGCAAGGAGAACCCTAATTTGGTTAAAACATACGCAGCTTTTAAATCGAAAGGCTTCGAAATATTTGGCGTATCGCTCGATCGCGAACGCGAAGCTTGGCTTGCAGCCATTAAAGCCGATGGGCTTACCTGGCCTCAGGTTTCGGACCTGGGCGGTTGGGAAAGTGCCATTGTGCCAATGTATGGTATTATGTCAATTCCTTCAAATCTCCTTCTCGACGAAAAAGGCGTTATTGTTGCCAAAAACTTAAGGGGCGAAGATTTAGATAAACGCTTAGCCGAGCTATTTAGCAATCTTTAGAAAATCACATGTTTATAGTAGCATTCTGTGAATATGGATGTTACAAACAAAAAAGCCGACCTGCAATGCAAGTCGGCTTTTTTTGGGTGGAAGACCGGGCTCGAACCGGCGACCCTCAGAACCACAATCTGATGCTCTAACCTACTGAGCTACATCCACCATTTACGGCTGCAAAGATAATATATTTTTGTAACGCAGGAAATATCTTGAAAATATTTATCAATTGATTTGTTGCTTCTCCATTTTACTTGCAATTGAGAGTGGTAAATGTTTACTTTTGTTTTAAATTTCAACGATGAAAAATTTACTGGACAAAATTGATAACGTACGAGCGCTTCAGCTTTTTCAAATTGTCCGTTTTGGTAGTTTACTTCTTATAAACATTGCCATTGTAAAGTTGGGAATGTCGTCAACCGAAGTTGGCTACTTCGAAACTGCCCTCTTTTTGGCCAATGTTCTTACGTTTTTTTGGGTTAATGGCGCAGTCCAGTCGCTTTTGCCAATGTTTCCCTTTGTAAGCGGGGTGAAAAAATATGCCGAGTTTTTCAATGTGTCACTTGTGCTTGCTTTTTTAAGTTTACTATCGGGTGGCGTTGGCTTTCTTTTCGAGGGATTATTTCGCCAAACTCAAGCACTTTCGAATTACCCGTTATATTCTCTTGCAGTTTTATACACAATGCTTAATGGTGTTGGGCTAATAAACGAGTATTTCTATTTGCTTTTAAATAAGCCAATAAAAATGCTGGTTTACGGTATAATTTCGTTTTCGTTGCAAATTGTCTGCGTTTTAGTACCCGCCATACTTGGACTTAGCGTAA
This sequence comes from Bacteroidales bacterium UBA2287, assembly GCA_002345675.1. Classification (GTDB taxonomy): domain Bacteria; phylum Bacteroidota; class Bacteroidia; order Bacteroidales; family Tenuifilaceae; genus UBA2287. The sequence goes on from DDWL01000037.1 coordinate 176,019, forward strand.
CATATATGCTTTTGGGACTAATTGCCGTTTCGGTAGTTCGAATTATATGGCTGTGCTTTTTGCTCTACAAACATTCGCTTTTTGAAGTGGATTTAAGTTTTATTAAACATTGGGCACGAAGAGCAATTCCGCTTTCGCTTAAACATCTAGTTGGTAATTCGGGTACACTAATCGATAGCCTAATTATTACAACATTCTTTTCGGCATCAGTATTTGCCGTTTATCGCTATGGCGCTAAGGATTTTCCGCTAACTCTATTGTTGGCAAATGGGTTGAGCTCTGCAATGCTTCCATTGTTTGGCCGCCAGCTAAATGGCGCTCTAACTGAACTGCGCTTGCGTTCACGCAACTTAATGAACTGGCTTTTTCCAGTTAGCATTGCTTTACTTTTTTTTGCAAAACCGCTATTTGTTCTAGTTTTTAGTGCCGATTACGAGGAAAGTGCGCTTGTTTTTATGATATACATTCTTCTTATTTCGAGTAGGCTACTTTTCCCTCAAACTGTTGCTGTTGGAATAGGGAAAACAGGGGTGCTTCTCATTATTTCGGTTATTGAACTTGCAGTAAATGTAGGGTTGAGTTTGCTTTGGCTAAAGCCCTTTGGGATTGAGGGTATTGCAATGGCCTCAGTGGTAGCTTTTATGCTCGATAAAATACTAATTGCAGCCTACCTTTACTATAAATGTGGAATTTCACCAAGTCAATATATTCCAACTAAAACTTATTCCTTTTGGCTGGTTATGCTATTCATAGCTTACTTTCTTGCTCGTTTCGCTATTTAAAAAGGCTCTTTTCAATTTATAAAAAGTTTTTGGTTCAATTACCTTTACCCAAAATTATAGCAAATGGTTCCTGTTGAAAAAGTTCTCGAAATAGTGTCGAAAATTCGCCAGTTACGTAATGGCGATGCTGCCGATTCCATGACCCGAATGGGCATTATTTACCCCATAAACTATGGAGTTTCAATTCCTAATCTCAAACAAATTGCTGCTCAGTATATTGGTAGTCATAACTTGGCTATTACTCTTTTTGAACAGGATATTAGAGAGTGCAAAATTTTAGCTTCGCTAATCGACGATCCAGCTCAAGTTACTGGAGAACAAATTGACCAGTGGAGCGCACATTTTACCAATATCGAAATTGTTGAACAGGTATGCTCAAACCTTTTTTGGCGAGTCGAGTATTCGCTACCGCGAAGTATCGAGTGGTGCCTTGGCAACGATCCGCTTCTCATTAAGGCTGGGCTAATAATTACCATGCGTTGCGCAGCAAATAGCGAAGTTAGTGATAGGACTTTCGACCCATTTTTCGAAATTATCGAAAATCTTCCCGAGGGCGACGAGTTCGACTATGGCAACTACGCCGTAGGTGCGCTTCGCCAAATTGCTAAGAGAAGTAGCACTTTTCGGGAAAAGGTGCAGCAAACTTCGCAGAATTTATCGAACTCCGAAAGCGATGTAAAAGCATGGATAGGTAACCAACTGCTTTTTGAGTTCGAATAATTTGTTTTTTAATTAAGGTTGTATTTTAGTTGCTGGGCGTTTTAACAAATGAACACTCAAATTTTGATTCAAAAAAATATTTATTTTTGTAAGAAAAAATGATACTTCTCCTGTCTTATCTTTTTCTCGCTTTAATCGTTTCGTTCCTATGCTCCATAATGGAAGCAGTTTTGCTTTCAACTCCAAATTCATTTCTTATTGTTAAATACGAGAACGGAAATGCTTGGGCAAAAGCCTTCTTAGACCTCAAAAACAATATCGACAAACCGCTCTCAGCCATACTCTCGCTTAACACGGTTGCTCATACAGTTGGAGCAGCAGGTGTAGGCGCTCAGGCAGTTGTAGTGTTTGGCGACCAATATTTTGGGGTAGTATCTGCTGTTCTTACAATTCTAATTTTAGTTTTTACCGAAATCATTCCTAAAACAATTGGGGCTCGATACTGGAGGAACTTAACGAAATTTTCTTCATTCGTAATCAATGCAATGATTGTTATTACTTATCCTCTAGTTCTGATTTCTGCGTTGATAACAAAAGCTATTTCAAAAAATCGACAAGAGCAAACAACAAGTAGGGAAGAAATAGCTGCGCTTGCTAGCATTGGAACCGACGAAGGCGTTTTTACCGATAAAGAGCATAAGATTATTCAGAATCTTCTGAAACTCAAAAATGTTAAGGTTACCGAAATTATGACCCCTAGGGTTGTTGTGGCAGTTGCCGATGAAATTCTTTCTTTAGCAGACTTTTTAAAAAACAAGGAATACCTAAAATTCTCAAGAATACCCATTTACTCCGAAAACGACGAGAACATAACGGGTTATGTTTTTAGGCAAACTGTTTTTGAGAAACTAGCCGAAGACCAACACGAGCTAAAACTTAGAGATATTAAAAGAGAAATTGTTGTTGTGCCTAACACTATGGTTCTTTTTGCTCTTTGGGAAAAACTGCTTGAAAAAAAAGAGCACATTGCGTTAATAGTCGATGAATATGGTGGATTAGATGGCATTGCTACAATGGAAGACATTATTGAAACATTACTTGGTTTAGAGATTATTGACGAAAAAGACACTATTACAGATATGCAGAAGTTTGCACGCGAGAGGTGGAAGGCTCGTCAGACCAAGTACAGCTTGTTAGAACAGATAAAGAAGGATGAATAGATAAAACGCCTGCAAACTTGGGGTATTTCAATCTAGATTTCTCCCCAATTAGCCAGCTAATGGTTTAGGCAATACCCAATATTTTGCTGCATAATACTTCATAAAAATGGACAGAATTCTCATAACAGGAGCGACAGGAAATATTGGATTAGAGGTTATTAACTATTTAATAGAACTTAAATCGTCCAGTCAAATAGTTGCAGGTGTTAGAAACATCGAGAAAGCAAAAAGAATTATTTCGGATAATAACAATGTTGAATTTGTAGAATTCGATTTTGAGAACCCTGAAACTTTTAGCGGTGCGCTAAAAAATGTCGACAGAGTTTTTTTGCTTCGACCGCCTCACATCTCCGATGTTGAACGGTATTTTAAACCACTAATTCAAAGTTTTAAAGAAAATGGCATTAAAGAAGTAGTTTTTCTGTCGGTTCAAGGAGCCGAGAAGAGTTCGATAATTCCACATAATAAAATTGAAAAGTTAATAGCGAAGTACGAACTGGATTATATTTTTGTTAGGCCTAGCTATTTTATGCAAAACTTAACAACAACTTTAATCGATGACATAAAGAAAAATCGAACCATTATGTTGCCTTCGGGCAAAGCAAAATTCAACTGGATTGACATTAAGAATATTGGGGAAGCTAGCGCTATACTTCTTGAACGATTTTCGAAATTTAAAAATCACTCCTTTGAAATTACAGGCTATGAAAATGAGAATTTTTACACAGTTGTAAATATAATTAATCAAGAGGTTGCAAATCCTATACGATTCGAAAACGTAAATCCTTTTAAGTTTTATAGAATTAAGAGACGAGGTGACATGGCAAAAGGTATGATAGTAGTAATGATACTACTACATTTCTTGCCTCGGTTTCAAAACGAACCCAATATTTCGAATTTTTACGAGAAGTTAACAGGTAAGAAACCAACAAGTTTGAAAGACTTTATTAAACGAGAATCAAGAAAATTTGACGAGTAATTAAATCAACCTCAACCTCAATCCCCTAAAATACATTAGTATGTAACTTATGAAATCTTAATAGTTAATGGCTTTAAATGGGTTTATCTATTAAAATATGAATAGTTAAATAATTGCATTATATTTGCACAACTATTAATATGTTAATAGTTGTGCGGAATAATGGTGTTAACTATCAGTATATTAATACTTATACATAGGGAGTATGGATAATTGGATATTTTTAACGGAACAGGAAATATTACAAGAAATAGGTAAAAGATTAAAAAAAATACGACTTCAGCACAACCTCACTCAAAAAGAATTGAGCGAAGAAGTTGGATTAAGTGTTACAACAATTAGTTTGATAGAACAGGGGAAATCAACAACCGTTGAAAGTCTAATAAGGATTTTAATGAGGCTAAATCGGATTAAAGAATTTGAGTCAGTCTTTAAAGTTGGCGAAAACTTGGAACTTAAATTGAAGTTTGAAAAAGCGAAATTAAAAACAGAAAGAAAACGAGCGTCTTCAAAATTAAAATAGCTATGGTAGTCGAAGTAATGCTATATGATAAATTGCTTGGAGTTGCCGAATGGAATGCAGCCAAAGGAAGTTCTACTTTTCAATATAGTAACGAAATAGTTAAAGTTCTAGAACCTTCTCCAATTGTGATGCCTACAGAAGAAAGAATATTTGAAACTAACCGAAATCATATAAACTTTCACAATCTACCTTATTTGTTATCTGATTCAATGCCAGATGATTTTGGAAATATAATGATGAAAGAATGGTTAAAACAAAGGAGTTTGATAATTGATAATATCAATCCCGTTGACAAATTAACTTATGTAGGAAAAAGAGGCATGGGAGCGTTGGAGTATATTCCTGCAAACCATAGAGAAAACGATAAAAACCTTGTTGATATTAGTGAAATATATGCGGTTGCCAAGAGTGTTTTAGAAAACAAAAAAGAAATTACATATTCGGATTTGGACAAAGATAGTCTATCTGAAATATTAAGAATAGGCTCATCTGTAGGGGGAGCAAGAGCGAAAGCCCTGATTGCAATTAAGCGAAATGCGAATAAAAAAATTGAAGAAATAAGACCAGGAGACATTTTACAACCCAAAGGCTATTCTTATTGGCTTCTAAAAATAGATGGAGCAAATGAACAACGATTAGGGGAAGGAGAGGGCATGGGGAAAATAGAATTTGCCTATTATACATTAGCAAAACAAGCTGGTATCGATATCTCAGAAAGTGCTTTGCACGAAGAAAATGGGAGGTTTCATTTTTTAACAAAACGATTTGACCGCACTGATAATGGCGAAAAAATTCATATGCAAACATTTGGAGCTTTGGCGGGTATCGATTATAGAATTCAAAAAGCAAGCAGCTATGAAGCCCTGTTCAGGGCTATGAAAAGGCTTCGGCTTTCATACACGCAATTTGAACAGCAATATAGGCGTATGTTGTTTAATGTAGTTGCCAGAAATCATGATGACCATGTTAAGAATTTCTCATTCTTAATGAATAAAGAAGGAGTCTGGCAAATATCGCCGGCCTATGATGTTTGTTTTTCGTATAGCCCAGGCGGAACATGGACTAATGTACACCAATCGTCAATAAATGGGAAATACGAAAACTTTAGTAAGGAAGATTTATTTGACTTTGCTAAAAAATTTGGAATTAAAAAGCCCAACTTAATCTTGGAAGAGGTAATTTTTGCTGTAAATCAATGGCCAATAATATCGAAGGAATTAGATATTCCGAAGGAAAAAATACAATATGTCAATAAGTATTTAAGAACTAAAGACTTTGATTAAAAATTGATAAGGATATCAGTTTACCCCCTTTGGGACGTTTTGTCATGTAACAAACCTTGGAATGCCATTTGATTAAGCCGCTAACGAATATTAACTTTAAAAACACTATAAGCTATGTTTAGTTCTTCGAACCCCGCATTAAGCGAGCAAATATTTATGCGTTCAAAAACAGCCGAAAGCGCTGAAACAATGACCGTTAAAGGCACTGCCCAAAAAACAATGCTAATGCTTTTGCTTGTTATATTAGGTGCGGCATACACTTGGAATACATTTTTTCAGAGTGGAGGTAATCCTTCTTCGGTAGTTATTTGGATGGCAGTTGGCGGAATTGGTGGTCTTATTACCGCCTTGGTTCTTATTTTCAAACCCCAAACTGCACCCTATGCCGCTCCAATTTACGCGCTACTTCAGGGTTTAATGCTTGGAGGCCTTTCTGCCTTTATGGCAGCACAGTATACTGGCACTATTGTAATGCAAGCAGTGGGGTTAACCTTTTCAACCTTCTTTTTAATGCTTTTGGCTTACCAAACTGGTGCAATAAAAGCAACAGCAAAGTTTCGAACTGGCGTTATTGCAGCAACAGGTGCCATTGCTCTTATGTACTTTATTTCGTTTATTGCAAGCCTGTTTGGCGGATCAATGGCTTTTATGACCGACAGTAGCCTTCTTAGTATTGGGATTAGCGTTGTAATTGTTGCCGTTGCTGCCCTTAACCTAATTCTCGATTTCGATTTTATTGAAAAAGGGCAAACTATGGGTGCCCCTAAGTATATGGAGTGGTATGGCGCGTTTGGCTTAATGGTAACATTAATTTGGCTGTACATCGAATTTCTTAAATTGCTTTCCAAAATATCGCGCAGAAATTAGGGCGCAGAATTAAAATGACTCCATTTGGTAAAAAACACCCCTTTAATTTTGTTATTTACAAAATGCTTCATAATTTTGCAACCCGTATTTCATATTCTGGAATTAAAAAGCAAATCGAAATAAAATGAGAAAGGACATCCATCCAAAGAATTACCGACTGGTGGCATTCAAAGACATGTCAAACGAAGTTGTCTTTGTTACCAAATCGGCTGTTAACACCAAGGAAACGATTGAATTCGAAGGTGTTACTTACCCACTGTACAAGGTCGAAATTTCAAACACTTCGCACCCATTCTACACAGGTAAAATGAAACTTGTTGACACCGCTGGACGCGTTGATAAGTTCTTGACAAAGTACAAAAAACACACCGAAAAAAACGCAAAGTAATTATTGCTTAGTTCGTTAATTGGCAATTTACTAGTTTGTAAATAAAATTTAAAAGCTCCTTTTATGGAGCTTTTTTACTTTTATGTAGCTTATGCAAATCATTAATCTCCATAATAAATTACTTTTGTAAAGGAGTTGCTAGTCAATTTAAAATTCGTTATACCTTAATTTTTAAACCAATGGAAGCAAATATTATACTTTTCGACGATTGGAGGCGCGAAAACCTTTTACCCCTTACATTTACTAGGCCTGTTGCCGATTTAAGAGTTGGTATACTTACAATTAAGGAAAAGTGGGAGCGTGCGCTAAATTCACCCTGTTATTTTTTAACCCAAAAATACCTCTCAGAAAAATTCGAGTTGCCAATGCAAAATGGGGCTTGCATTCTTATTAACGGAGGCGTTTTACCAAGTTCCGAATTAGTAAAGGCTATCCAAAATCTCGGAATTAACGAAGCGTTGGTTACCGAAAATTCAATTATTGCAGGCAGAATTAGCAGTTTGCCCAATGTCGGTTATATTCCTGTGCTTGCCGATTTTGTTAAGTTGCAAACATATAGTAACGAAATAGTTGAAATAGTTCACCCTTGGCATATTTTTAGCTTAAATGGTGCCGAAATTAACCGCGATTTCAACCTGCTTACTGCTAATCGCAAATCGCAACCTCTTTCATCAACTAACACTTTATTGAATGCCGAAAATGTTTTTGTAGAGGAAGGAGCCATAGTCGAATGCGCTATTCTGAATGGAAATACCGGACCAATTTACATAGGGAAAAATGCCGAAATTATGGAGGGCTCTATTGTTCGCGGACCCTTTGCGCTTTGCGACCATTCAACTTTAAAAATTGGTGCAAAAATTTATGGGCCAACTACCATTGGTCCACACTCCAAGGTTGGGGGCGAGGTTAATAACTGCGTTATTTATGGCTGCACAAATAAAGCTCACGACGGTTTTATCGGTAATTCTGTCATAGGGGAGTGGTGCAACCTTGGCGCCGACACTAACACTTCGAATCTTAAAAATAATTATGCTCAGGTAAAACTTTGGAGTTACCCAAAGCATAGCTTTATCGACACAGGGCTTCAATTTTGCGGACTTGTAATGGGCGACCATTCAAAATGTGGCATTAATACCATGTTTAATACGGGCACTGTGGTTGGCGTAAGCGCCAATATATTTGGCGATGGTTTCCCTCGTAACTTTATTCCCAGCTTTTCGTGGGGAGGCGCTCAGGGTTTTACAACTTACAAAATCGACAAGGCTCTCGAAACTGCCGAAATTGTTATGGGTCGTAGGGGCATTCCGTTAAGTGATATTGATAAGGAAATACTAACCAAAATTTACAACCAATCGGAAGGTTTGCATAAATAGCTTTTTGGCATAAGGCTTGCAATATTGGGGTTCTCTTCAGTTTCCCGTGTTGGAAAGCCAAATTGTCATGTAATTAATATTTCATTTTAGAATAATAGAAGGTCAAACAAATGAGTAGCAAGTACGAAGTTAAACTTATAAATCCAATGCTTTCCGATACTGTCGATCAGGATTCCGATTTTATACCACTTATTACCGACGAAGGAGGCGAAATAGCAGTTTCCGATATCCCCACCGTTTTACCAATTCTTGCCTTACGAAATACAGTACTTTTCCCTGGAATTGTTTTGCCAATTACCATTGGTCGCGACAAGTCGGTTAAACTTATCAAAAGCCTTTCGCAAAAAATGCGTTTGCTTGGAGCCGTTTCGCAAATCGATGCAACAAAAGAGGAGCCTACTTATTCGGACCTTTACTCGTTAGGTACAGTTGCCCGTGTTCTTAAGGTTCTCGAAATGCCCGATGGTAGCACTTCGGTAATTCTTCAGGGTCTTCATCGTTTCGAGGTTGAGCAGTTTGTGGCTTCCGAGCCATTTTTTAAGGCGAATGTGAAGGTGCTAACCGACGAAAAAATTGAGGAAAAGGATAGGGAGTTCAAGGCAATTATTAGCTCCATTAAGGACTATGCCATGAAAATTATTAACCTTACTCCCAATATGCCTCAGGAAGCAGGATTTGCCATTAAGAATATCGATAACAACTACTTCCTCATAAATTTTATATGCTCCAATATGGAGTTTCCTTCGAGCGAAAAGCAGCAGCTGCTCGAAAAAAACGACTTAAAGAACAGAAGCATTCACTTGCTTCAGTTTCTTTCGCGCGAAATGCAAATGGCCGAAATTAAAAGTGATATTCAGTCGAAGGTTCGAAACGACTTAAGCCAGCAGCAGCGCGAATACTTTTTACATCAGCAAATAAAAACCATTCAGGACGAACTTGGCGGAAATCCCGTTGAGCAGGAAATTGAGGAACTTAAAAAACTTGCAAAGGATAAAAAGTGGAGCAAAGAGGTAGAAGGCGTTTTCGAGCGGGAACTAAGTAAACTAAGCCGAATGAACCCCATGGCGGGCGACTACTCTGTGCAGCTAAACTATGTTCAGCTCTTGCTCGATTTGCCTTGGAATGAATACACCAACGATAATTTCGACCTTAAACGGGCACAAAAAGTGCTCGACGAGGATCACTTTGGACTTGAGCAGGTTAAGGAGCGAATTCTCGAGCACTTGGCAGTTCTTAAGCTAAAAGGCGATATGAAAGCCCCCATTATTTGCCTTTACGGCCCTCCGGGTGTTGGTAAAACCTCGCTTGGCAAATCGGTGGCTCGTGCCATTGGCCGTAAGTATGCTCGTATTTCGCTCGGTGGCCTTCACGACGAAGCCGAAATTCGCGGTCACCGCAAAACGTACATTGGCGCAATGCCTGGCAGAATTATTCAGAACATTAAAAAGGTGAAATCGTCGAACCCCGTTTTTATTCTCGATGAAATTGATAAGGTTGGAAAAGATTTCCATGGCGATCCTGCTTCGGCGCTACTCGAGGTACTCGATCCCGAGCAAAATATTGCTTTTCACGACAACTACTTGGAGGTTGATTTCGACCTTTCACGAGTGCTTTTCATCACCACTGCTAATAATATTTCAGCTATTAACCCTGCGCTTCGCGACAGAATGGAACTCATTGAAGTTAGCGGCTACATAAACGAGGAAAAGGTCGAAATTGCTAAACGACATCTTGTGCCTAATCAGTTAACAGAGCATGGTGTCGATAAAAAATTACTTACTATTCAGGGAAAAACAATTGAGGCAATAATTAACGGGTATACTCGTGAAAGTGGAGTTCGAAAGCTAAACCAGCGAATTGCAAAAGTTGTTCGCCATTTTGCTAAAAAAATTGCATTCGACGAGAGTTACGATAAAACGGTAAAGCCCGCTGTACTAAAGGATATTTTAGGTGTTCCTCGCCACTTGCCCGATACCTACCAGGGTAACGACCTTGCTGGTGTGGTAACTGGATTGGCGTGGACCGAAACGGGTGGCGATATACTATTTATCGAAACGTCGCTTAGCCGTGGAAAGGGCGAACTTACCATTACTGGTAATTTAGGGCAAGTAATGAAGGAGTCGGCAATTATTTCGCTTCAGCTCATTAAATCCCTTTCCGATAAACTGCAAATTACCCCCGAAACATTCGAAAAATGGAGCGTTCACCTACATGTTCCCGAGGGTGCAATTCCAAAGGATGGTCCTTCGGCGGGAATAACAATGGTTACTTCAATTGCTTCGGCATATACCCAGCGTAAAGTGCGAAAAGGCATTGCCTTAACCGGCGAAGTTACGCTGCGCGGAAAGGTGCTGCCTGTTGGTGGTATAAAGGAAAAAATTCTTGCTGCAAAAAGGGCAAGTATTACCGAGATAATTTTATCGCGCCAAAACGAAAAGGATATTGCTGAAATAAAGGAGGTTTACATTAAGGGCTTAACCTTTAAGTATGTCGATCATATTGACGAAGTTCTCGACTATGCGCTGCTTAAGGAGAAAGTGAAAAACTATAAAGCATTAAATTAATGAGAAAGGGCGGAAATTTACCGCCCTTTTTTAATACTGCCCTGTGCTAAGCATAACCAGAGTACACTCGTAAAGGGTTTCTATGCCGTTTTCTTTTGCTAAAGCAAATAGTTCCTGGTTTTCGGTGCCAGGGTTAAATATTATTCTTTTGGGTTTAAGTTGAATTATGTAGTCTAAATACTGCTTTTGATTTCGGGGGTTTAGGTAAAGTGTAACTGTGTGAATGTCGGGATAAAGAATGGGGTAGGTAACAATTTGAATACCATCAACAGTGTCCTCTTTTGAGCCAAGGGCTACAACGTCAACCCCTTTCTCAACTAACTTTTTTATTGCCAAAAAGGAAAAGCGACCTGGCTTTGCGCTTGCTCCAAGCACTAAGGTTTTTTTACTCATTTTGCGCTGGTTAAAAGTACAATAGCCTGAGCCGAAACGCCCTCTTCCCTTCCAACAAAGCCTAAATTTTCGGTTGTTGTAGCTTTAACCGAAATGGAACCCTTTGGCAGGTTGAGAATTGCCTCGAGAGTTTCTTGCATTTTGGGAATGTAGTCCTTAATTTTAGGTTGCTGTAAGCATATAACCGAATCGATATTGCAAATCGAGTAACCTGCATTCGATACAAGTTCTTCGGTTTTTTTTAGCAGAATTTTACTGTCAATTCCTTTTAGCAACGGGTCGTTGTCGGGAAAATGGTAACCTATATCGCGAAGTGCAGCGGCTCCCAGTAAGGCATCGCAAATTGCATGAATAAGGGCGTCGCCGTCGGAATGGGCTATTGCTCCCTTCGAATGCTCAATACGAATACCACCAAGCCAAAACTCGTGGCCTTCGGCCAACACGTGTACATCGTACCCAAGGCCAATTCTCGTCATTATCTCTTCTTTGCGCCCTTGCGAGCCCTTTCGAATTCGAACGATAGCGAAAACCTAACTGTGTTAGCAAGGGGGTTCGCTTGTCCCGAGCGTGGCATAAGGTAAGCAAAGTCGAGATTGAAAACATTATACTTTAAACCAGCGCCAACAGTGAAATACTTTCTATTGCCTTTTGTAGAGTGTTCATCGAAATAACCAGCCCTTATTGCAAATTGCCCCGAATACCAATACTCAATTCCCCCAGAGTAACTAATTTCGTGTAGTTCTTCGCTAAAGCCACCTGGGGCATCGTAAAACGATTGAAACATTCCGGTAGGAACTGGAACATCCGATTCCTTTCCAGCAAGTATTACTGTTTGATCCTCGGGGTCGCGAACTGGTGGAGTTGGCACAAGTAGTTTATTAAAGTCGAGTAGAAACGTTACGCTATTATACTCATCAATTTTTGAGGTAAAACGACCACCAACCCTCATGTTTATTGGTATAAAATCTTTCTTCTCCTCGTTGTACGAAAGTTTGGATCCTATGTTTGAAATGTTGATTCCTAGCGCAGTTTCGTAATTTTTGTTATTTATAACCAGAGGGGTTTGGTAGTACATCGATACATCGGCTGCAACAGCCGAACCTGCTGTAAACGAGCCTTGCCCTTGCTGCGAATAGCCTCCAGTAAGGTCGGAGCGAATGTAACGGAATGCTATTGCTCCGCTAATTTTATCGGCAAACTTTCGGGAATAAGCCACATCGAATGCAAATTCGTTAGGGCTATGGGTTTGCTGGGGTACGTTGGCCTCGTTGGTAAAGGTTATGTCGCCCATTGAGAAGTAAAGCAAAGTTGCGCTAACGGCTTGCATGTCGTCAATTTTCATATAACCCCCAAGGTATGTTAAATTTATGTCGTTAATGAGGTTACGTAGCCAAGGTGTGTATGATAGAGCAGCGCCCCATTCTTTGTCGGCAAATGCATACTTTGCTGGGTTCCAGTGCTGGCTATTAACATCGGGAGTCGATGCTGCGCCTACATCGCCCATTGCACCAGCTCTCGAGTCGGGTGCTATAACTAAAAATGGAACTGCATGGCGAAGCGAGTTAAGTCCTCCTGAAAGTTCGTCAATACCAATTTGGCCTTGCGAAAAAACGTGATTTGTAGTTGAAAGACAGGTGAATATTATGGCAAAAAGTTTAATTCTGTTACTCATTTTTAAAAGATTTAGGCGGCAAATTTAATAAAATATACTTGATTGAGTTGAAAATAAATTGCAATGCTTTATTTAAGTATAACCAACTTTTGGTAAACTTCGGCATACTTGCCATTTGCGAGTTTTACTTTTAATTTGTAAAAGTAAACACCTCGCCCAATTCGATTCCCATAATCGTCGAATCCATCCCAGGGAATTGGACCAACCCTGTAGCCATTAGCCCCAGTGTGAGTGTAGTTAATCGTTTTCACTAATTTACCCGATGGGCTGAAGATTTGAAACGAAACGTCGAAGTTTTCGTAGGGCTGGTTGTGTTCAAAGTAAAATGCGGTTTTATCGGTAAAGGGATTTGGGTAATTAAGCACTTTGGTTAGCTCAAGCGCTTCGTCGGAGCGAACTTCAAATTCAATCTCCTTTTCGGAACTATTGTTAAAAACATCCCATGCTTTTACTTTAACAGAATGCTTTTCCTTATTTAGGTTTAGCAGTTGGAATTCTAATCCTCCTTTTTGAAAATTGTCTAAATCGGAGCGATAGTATTCGTTAAGTGAATATGTTTTTGTAGTGCTTCCCGAAAGTGTAGCCGATAAGTCGTGCCCAATTCCGGTTCCTGTTGTATTTATTCCCGAACTATCGGTTAGCACTACAAGCAGTTTAGGATTTGGATCGGTAATCCCTCCTGAAACAAACTTTTTATCGTTCATATAAATTTCAATTTCAGGGCCAACATTATCGGTGTTAATGTTTTCGCTTATGCCCCCAATGGTAAAGTTTTCGAAATACCCCCCGTAGGTTTCGGCTCCATTTGTGGCAAATAGGCTAAATCGTCCTTGTCCAAAATTGTACTGAATATCCTTTGGAACAATAAATTCTGCTCTAAATTGGTTGTTAGTTACCGATGCTCTTCCCTTATAAACAACATTTTGCCTTGTAGTAAATGTATACGGATTGCCGCCATCGTTAGCGAGAGTTGTTACCTGCTTTTCCTTGTCGTAAAGGGTAATTTCGGCTTCAAAATTGGCCGCTTCAACGGTTTTGTTGGCTAACGAAATGCCTTCAATTTTAACCCTGCTGAGCGCTTTAAGTGTGTCGAGCGGTTCTGCAATTGTTACTCCATTTAAGTTTGAAATTGCTAGGTCGCCGCTGGGATAATGCAGCTTAAGGGCAGGGTCGCCTAAAAGCATAAAACTGAGTTTATTGTCGCCTCCAGTAAGGTTTTTAGTTTTACGAATAACATCGCCAATTCGGTTATAACCATCGGTTGGTCCATTTGTATTCAATAGGTCGCGCTTAAATACAATTTGAAAAAAGTTCTGATTTAGCGTATAGTTAGGGTAGGAGTAAACAACCCTAGTTGTTGAGACCAAACCAATACCTCCCCCTTTAGGCGAAAAAAGAATGTGCTCTCCTGCCGATTTATACGAAAAATCGTCGAATCGGCTATATTCACAAGTTGCTGTAACAACCAATGGAAGGTTATTTAAATTTCGCCACGATTGAATGTCGGTAATCATAAGCACTTTTTCGAGAGCAAGCCATCGCGGATTTGCATGCCCCGTATAGTTCATAATAAGTGCTCCTAGGTTTGCGCGGTTGTTAATTGCATCGGTAGCGTCGGGAAACCTATGCCCTTGTGCTGTTGAAATTTGTGGGTAGGCATCGAAGTATATTTTCTCAATATTATAAAGCGGATAATTGTTACGCACATAGGTAGCCAAATCGTTAGCTTGCTGCATATGAACGTTACTATCTTGGTCGTCGGCAATAAAACTAATAGTGTTGTGCCAGCTTCCGTGCGAACTCGATGAGAGGTAGGTTTGTACTTTGTTTACTGCAACATCGGCTTCATTAACCGACGAGCAAGGAATTCGCCCAATGCCAATATCCAGTAGTCCAGTTGCTTCACCTTCGTTATCGTCGAGCAGTCCAAAAAAATCGTCGGATACAAACGACTTTCCCTTTTCAATTGAGTTTAACGACTGGTAAGTGGGAATGTAGTTTGTGTTTGAAGCGCTTTGAGTAAGGTTGTCGTACGACCCATCGCCAAAAAGTAAAAGGTATTTGGGCATGTCGGCTTCCGAAGTGGCTCGCTTATAAAACATTCGCATCATATTTCGAATTGCGCTAACATCAGCATTCCCCCCCGAAAACTCGTTGTAAACTTGTTCGGTTGTTACGACAAGCGATTTTAAATTACTACTATTCAGGTGAATATCGGCAAGTGCTTGGGCTTGTGAAAGGAAATTAGGATGGGTTACAATAACCATTTCTGGTGCTTGAGCGCCATGTATATTTTGGTTAGCAACTGCACCTGCATTTGTTACTGCATAGGCTTGGTTATGTGTAAAGGCAACAAATTCTCTAATGTCGTTGGTTTGTGTTTTAAAATTTACCCCATTCGAACCTTGGGACAAAGGCATTGCCTCGGGGCTAAATATGTTGGTAATGTCCCAAACCATTAATCCGCTTAACGACGATTCTACTTCGAATTGGGTGATTGCTCCTGAGGCTCTTGTTCTTCTATCGCGAAACGAAAGTTGACTGTTTGAAACTTGAGTTTTTTCGCGAGAATTTAAGGTGATGTAGTCGAGCCATGCTTTCGATACAGCCGATGGCTTGTTGTAAGTTAGCTCAATGTCAATAACATTGGAGGTTTGTATGTAGCTAAATGATTTTGTGGCAAACGAAACGTAATTCGAGTAGTCGGAGCTAAGGTTTACCCCAGCATGGTCGATGGTTCCAAGTGAGGATCCGTTTACTTTTACTCCATACTTGCTCGATGCTCCTGACCTTGCAGTGGTTTGAAAGAGTAGTCTTGTAGTATCACCAATAATAGGATTTGTAACACTTTGAGTAAAATTTCTCGATGTGTACACATCGAACGATTCGCCAAACCATTGTCTGCCCGACTTTATTAGGTTTGTATCGTTTCTTTCAAAGTAATTTAAAGCATCGTACGAACTACTTGTTTTTGTTACAGGCAATGTAATTGCTGCTTGGTAGCTAATGCGAAGCGGATTCGATACGCTTGTAGTAATAAAGTAGTGAATGGCCGTTGAGTACTCGTGAATTTTATGCTGAAAAAATCGATTGCTGCTATTATAGTTCCAAGTTACTGGGCCTTCGGCATAAAAAAGTATATAATCGCCCTGATTAAAAACTCCATCGCTCCCTGTTTCAATCCATATAGGTAGTTGCATTAAATCGTCTTTCGAACTTTGGTTGTTCCAGTAGGGTAACTGACCCCCGCCATGTCCCCAAACCGTAACATTTTGAATGTTGGCTAAGCCCATGGCCTCCAATTCGGCGTAGGTAATTTTATAAATGCCACTTTTTGTAACTTTTATTTTATTCCATGTGCCATTCGATAAAACTGAGTTGCTTTTTGTTTTATTTAGCACTATGCTTGAGGTTGATTTTTCATTACCCGAAATGCTTACTGTGTAACGAACTAGTTTTTCGAGCATAAGGGTCGATGGGTTTTGCCTAATAGCAGGAATGGTAATTTGCGCATACCCTTGCCCTCCCGAATTATAAAACAGAACTTCTGGTTTCGACTGGTTTGCAACGTCACCTTGGTTTAAAATGAATTTTATTTCGTCAGAATTTAGAGGTGCATATTCTAACGTTTCAAAGCTATACGAATCTTGTAGGTAGTGTTCTGCTTTTCCCGAAAGCGATCGAATTTCGTAAAAAACGGGAAGCATATTATCCGAATTAGGATAAAACGCATTTTCGAAGAACAGGTAAGGTTTTTTTTCCTCATGTGCCTTCTGCTCATTTAAAGGCTCATGCCAGTTGAGCGAGCCTTTAAAAATTTGAGCAACAGATAGATGGCTATAAACTATAGCCAAAACCAATACGGTGAATGTGCGGAACATTTTTTTTATTTGCAAATAAACAAAACTTTTATGCTAACTTTAGCTTCTACTTAGGTTTAGTACCATTTTTATAACTATAACAATTGTTAATCAAAAATAGTTTCAACCCAATTTTATTGTAAATAATAATTTAACCCAAAAGTGAGTTAGATGTTATACAAACGAATCTAATCATTTTTTATTTTTGCAGAGTAACTACAATTATTACTATGAGGGTTTCAAAAAAGCGTACACTTTTCTTTTTTTCATTTATAATGCTTTTTCCCCAATACTCATTTGGGCAGGATTTAACATTCTCGCAATTTTACTCAAATCAACTTTACTTAAATCCTGCGTTTGCCGGAAATCCTCACTTCAAGCGACTGAATTTAACATACCGTAACCAATGGCTTCAGGGCAATACCCCCTATGCAACATACGGTCTATCATACGATAAGTTTTTTCCAAAAAGCAGAAGCGGTTTTGGTTTTATTCTTATTAACGATGTGCAAGGGCATGGTGCTATAAACAGAGCATCAATGGATTTAATTTATTCGCATACTGTTCAGGTTGCATACAATTTTCAACTAAAGGGAGGGCTTCAGTTTGGGGGTGTTTATAAAAGTCAAAATGCCAGTAACTTAATTTTTCCCGACATGATTGACCATACAGGGAATGTTGTTGGAGATGTTAATTTTGCTGGTCAAAGCAAGTTTTTTCCCGATTTAGCCGCTGGAGTTGCAGCCCAATGGGATGTTTTTTATGGTGGTATATCGGCACATCACCTTGCCGAGCCCATTGAAGTTGACATTGAAGCGGCTAAAGTTAAGGTGCCAAGAAAGTACACTGCATATTTAGGTTGCGACCTTAGTGTTTATAAAAGGTATATACTTCGAAATACGCTCATCATCTCACCTAATATCATTTACATAAAGCAGGGCGACTTTCATCAAATAAATATTGGAGGCCAACTTATTCGAAACGAACTGGCTGTTGGTATTTGGTTAAAGGAGAATAAATCCTTTAATAGTTCAACGTTTATGGTACTTGCAGGTTATCAAAATGAGAGTTATAGGATTGGGTATAGCTACGACTTTAGTTTGCTTTACGGTGGGTTTCGAGGTATAAAAACTTCAACCCACGAGGTAACCTTTGGTATGAATTTTAAGTATAAGGTAAAAGCACGAAAAAAAAATAGGCACATCATAAATCCTAAATTTTAGTTTTTTTCGTTATATAAGTTGAAGTTATTGCAAATGTTTCTATATTTGAAGTTGGAATTAAGTTGAATCAAAGGAAAATAATATCAGCTATGAGCCTGAAATACAAGAATATCATTTTAGCCGTTGTGGGTTTAGTTGCCCTATCAGCTTGTAAAGGTGGTGGAAAAAACACTTCGTCAACTACAGGATGGGGTTACAACAACCCAAATACAGGTGGTTTTGAAGTAGTAAACGACTATGTGCCAAAAGCTGGGCCAGGTTTAGTTTTTGTCGAAGGTGGTACTTTCATTATGGGTCGCGTTGAACAGGATGTTATGTACGACTGGAACACTATTCCACGAAGAGTAACCGTTGCGTCGTTTTACATGGATGAAACCGAAGTGAAAAACGTTGACTATCGCGAATATCTTTTCTGGATTAGGCGTGTACTTGTTACATATCCTCAGGTTTACCGCACTGCTTTGCCCGATACCTTGGTTTGGCGAAGCCCACTTGGCTTCAACGATCCTTATGTTACTAACTATTTTCGTCACCCTGCCTATAACGAGCACCCTGTGGTTGGTGTAAGCTGGTTGCAAGCAAACGACTACTGCTTATGGCGTACCGATAGGGTAAATGAAATGTTATTGGTAAACGAAGGTTACCTTAACTTAGATTTACAGCAAAAGGATGAGCAAAACTTCAATACCGATGCTTATCTCCTCGGAAAATACGAAGCCTCAGTTCGCAAAAATAAAGAAAGTTTAAAGCCTGGTGATACCGAAGGACGCAGAATTAATTTTGAAGATGGAATACTCCTACCTAAGTACCGCCTCCCAACCGAAGCCGAATGGGAATTTGCAGCATCGGGACTAATTGGTAATACCTACGACGAGCGTTTAGTTGAACGTAGAATTTACCCTTGGAATGGGCATAACGTTCGAAATAGCGAGTCGAAAAATCGTGGTCAAATGATGGCGAACTTTGTTCGAGGTCGTGGTGACTATATGGGGGTTGCTGGCAACCTCAATGACCATGAACCAATTCCAGGTCCAGTTAAAT
Source organism: Bacteroidales bacterium UBA2287 (assembly GCA_002345675.1). Lineage (GTDB taxonomy): Bacteria > Bacteroidota > Bacteroidia > Bacteroidales > Tenuifilaceae > UBA2287. Next base: position 194,847 of record DDWL01000037.1, read on the forward strand.
CGTATTGGCCAAACGACTATGGCTTGTTTTGTATGGCTGGTAATGTTAACGAGTGGGTACTCGACGTGTATCGCCCTCTTACTTATCAAGACATGGATGAGTTTCGCCCCTATAGAGGTAATGTTTTTAAAGAAATTGACGTTAACCCCGATGGTTCCGTTAAAAACGTTGACAGTTTAGGTCGTATTCGTCAAAGAGATGTTACTCCTGAAAACACAGCAAACAGAAGGAATTACAATAAAGCATACTACATTAACTATAAGGATGGCGATTTAGCCTCGAGCATTGAAAACTGGGAGAGTACTGAAGATTACGGAAAAACTTCCGATAAAATGTACTATCAGGGCGAAAATACTCGTGGAGACAGACCTAATAACGACATGACAACGCTTGTTAACGATCGAGTTCGGGTTTATAAAGGTGGTTCGTGGCGCGACAGAGCTTACTGGTTAAGCCCTGGAACAAGACGATTCCTCGACGAGGCCTCTTCGCAAAGTGATCTTGGTTTCCGTTGTGCAATGGAATCGGTAGGGTCTCAAACTAGAAAAAACTAAAAAGTTATAGAATTCTTAAAAGGGTCTCATTTATTAAATGAGACCCTTTTTATTATTAACATTTTTGGAAAGTCAATTTTTCATGAGAATCGATAACTTAAATTTAGTTTATAAAATGTTAGCAAATGGTGCTAATGTGCAAATTGATAGTAGAATAATTTCTAAGGGAGATATTTTTATTGCACTCAAGGGCGATAATTTCGATGGCAACCAATTTGCAAAAAAGGCTTTAACCGAAGGCGCAGGTATTGCTGTTGTCGATAATGCTATCTATGCAAATGGAGATAATATTTTATTTGTAGAAAATTCGTTGCTGTTTTTACAGGACTTAGCAAACTACCATAGGCAGCAGCTTAATATTCCAGTAATTGGACTTACAGGTTCAAATGGCAAAACAACTACTAAAGAGTTGGTATGTGCTGCGCTTTCGGCAAAGTTTAATGTGTTGGCAACAAAAGGTAATTTAAATAATCATATTGGGGTTCCTCTTACTTTGCTTTCAATTACAAAGGAGCATCAAATTGCCATTGTTGAAATGGGGGCAAATCATATTGGCGAAATAGCAACTCTTTGCTCAATTGCAATGCCAACTCATGGGCTTATAACAAACATTGGGCGAGCTCACCTCGATGGGTTTGGATCGTTCGAAGGTGTTATTAAAGCTAAAACTGAATTGTATGGGTTTTTGCAAAAAACGAATGGCATTGTTTTTTACAATGCTTCGAATAAAATACTTAAAAAAAGCATTAAGCAATTTGAATTAGATCAAAACTCAGTTGAGTATGGAGTTGAAAAAAACAATGCTGTTGTAAACTTAGGGCACGACTCGTGTATTTCTGTTGCCTTTGCCTTTAATGGTGCTAATTTAAACATTAATACTAATCTTACGGGAATTTACAATCTCGAGAATGTTCTAGCAGCCTATACCATTGCTAAGTTTTTTGATATTCCCGACAATGATATTGTTAGCAGTTTAGAGTCGTTTTTACCAACAAACAGCCGTTCGCAATTAATCGAAAAGGGAAGTAATGTTATTGTTCTCGATGCGTATAATGCTAATCCATCGAGCATGGACGCTGCTCTACAAAGTTTTTCGGAAATAGAAACGGAAAAGACTAGCGTTGTATTACTTGGAAATATGCTCGAACTTGGAAGTTTTACTGAAGAAGAGCACGAAAAAGTAGTTGATTTATGCTTGCAACTAAAATTCGATAAAGTAATTTTAGTTGGCGATAACTACCCTAAAAATCGAAAGGGCACTATTTGGTTCTCTTCGGTATTTAATTGCGCAGAGTATTTAAAAACAAACCCTTTAACAAATAGTACGATTTTATTAAAGGGCTCGAGAGGTGCAAAAATGGAAGGTCTTTTAGATTATCTATAATGCTAAATTAAGGGCGATAGAATTCCGCTTCAACAAAACCTGCACTACCAACGTTAAATTCCCATCGAATTCCTTTAAACTTAGGATGAACAATTCCAAATCCAGAAATTGAAGTTTCGGGAGAATTGGTCATTAAAATAGTTAAAGTCGAATCGCTTAGCTGAGTATAAGTTTCGAAATTAAGCCCTAAGTTGTAAAGATTAAAAATAGTGTAACGTGCAGTATCGTATGTATCTCTATCAACATTAACGTTATATTGCCTGTATCCGTAAGGGCCACTATTTTCTTGGCAGCGCCATGTGCCCTCTATTGAGTTTTCGGGATAAGCAGGATCTTTAAAGCACGATTGCAGCATAGTAACTGCAAACAATACAGCAATAATTGGAATTAAACCTTTTGCTTGCAGTTTCATAATTCATTAGTTTTATTGTTTGTCGAAAATGCTATCAATTAGCGTATCATTAGCAATGATAGGAATCGTTACTTTTAAGTTAGGAGTGCGCTTCATTTCCCTTTCAATTGCAAATATTGCCTCTTTATTTCTTGCCCAGCTACGGCGAGCAATGCCATTGTTAACGTCCCAAAGAAGCATCATTTTTAGCCTGCGTTCAGCATCATCGGAGCCGTCGATAGTAAGTCCAAAGCCCCCGTTTGTTACTTCGCCCCAGCCAACACCGCCGCCATTATGAATCGAAACCCATGTGGCTCCTCTAAATGAGTCGCCAATAACATTCTGTATTGCCATATCGGCTGTGAATCGTGAGCCATCGTAAATGTTCGAAGTTTCTCGATATGGTGAGTCGGTTCCCGAAACGTCGTGGTGGTCGCGACCAAGAACAACAGGTGCCGAAATACGTCCATTCTTAATTGCTTTGTTAAACGCTTCGGCAATCTTTATGCGTCCTTCGCTGTCGGCATATAGAATACGAGCCTGCGATCCAACAACCATTTTGTTTTTTCCGGCTTCTTTAATCCAGTGAATGTTATCGGCAAGCTGCGCTTGAATTTCGGCAGGGGCTGTTTTTGCAATTTGCTCAAGCACTTCTTGTGCTATTCTGTCGGTTGCTTCGAGGTCGTTTGGATTTGACGAAGTGCACACCCAGCGGAAAGGCCCAAAGCCATAGTCGAAAAACAGAGGTCCCATAATATCTTGAACGTACGATGGGTAGCGAAAATCTCCATTGGGTTTTAGTACATCGGCACCCGCACGACTTGCTTCAAGGAGGAATGCATTGCCGTAGTCGAAAAAGTACATGCCTTTTGCAGCAAGTTTGTTTACTGCGTTTACATGTTTTACAAGGCTTTCGTAAACTTTTTTCTTGAACAGTTCGGGGTCTTTTGCCATTAGTTCGTTCGACTCTTCGAAACTTAATCCTGCAGGGTAGTAACCTCCTGCAAATGGGTTGTGAAGCGAGGTTTGGTCGCTGCCCAAATCAACAGGAATGTTTTCGTTAGCGAGTTTTTCAAGCAAATCAACCACATTGCCTTGGTAGGCAATTGATATGGTTTCCTTTCCGCCCATTGCCTTGCGAATGCGTGGAATTAACTCGTCGAGATTGCTGTAAACCTCGTCAACCCAACCTTGTTTGTGGCGAGTTTCGGTAGCTTTTGGGTTAACCTCAGCAATTACGCTAACCATTCCTGCAATTACACCAGCCTTTGGCTGAGCTCCCGACATTCCGCCCAGTCCCGATGAAACAAAGAGTTTCCCCTTTAAGTCTGTCTCGCCTGGTTTCATTCTTTTTCGCCCTGCGTTCATAACGGTTATAGCCGTTCCATGCACAATGCCTTGGGGTCCAATGTACATAAACGACCCAGCAGTCATTTGTCCATACTGTGTTACGCCAAGGGCGTTAAAGCGTTCCCAGTCGTCCTTGCTGCTGTAGTTAGGAATCATCATGCCGTTTGTAACCACAACGCGGGGAGCATCTTTATGCGAAGGAAAAAGTCCCATTGGGTGACCCGAGTAAAGCACGAGTGTTTGCTCGTCGGTCATTTCGGCAAGGTACTTCATTGTAAGTAAATACTGTGCCCAGTTTTGAAAAGCGGCACCGTTTCCTCCGTAAGTTATAAGCTCGTGGGGGTGCTGCGCAACGGCATAGTCTAAATTATTGCTAAGCATAAGCATTACCGATGCCGCTTGAATCGATTTGTGCGGAAAATCGTAAATGCTTCGTGATGTAATTGTATAGTTTGGACGAAACCGGTACATGTATATTCTGCCGTATTCGTTAAGTTCTTTCGCAAATTCGTCAGCCAAAATGGCATGATGCCTTTCTGGAAAATAGCGTAGTGCATTTTTTACGGCTAACTTCTTTTCGTCAATTGAAAGAATTTGCTTTCGCTTTGGAGCATGATTAACCAATGGGTCGAAAGGCCTTGGAGCAGGCAACTCGCTAGGAATGCCTTGTAGTATTGTTTTTTGAAAATCGTCTCTATTCATTTTATAAATTTTTTCTGGGTGTAAAGTTACAACTTTTTTAGGCGATTGGTAGCAACTGACACAACAGATACTTTTTTGGCTTTGCATGCTTTTTGATGAATAATTGTCGTAATTTTACAAATCAACCTAAAAATAAAGACTATGCGTAAAAGAACCTTTGTATACTTAATGGCCATTATTTTGGCAGTTCCTTTTTTTAGTAGCTGCGGATATAATAAAATGGTTTCGCTCGAAGAAGGCGTTACATCGCAATGGGCAAATGTTGAAAATGTGTATCAGCGTCGAATGGACTTAATACCAAACCTTGTAAATACAGTTAAGGGTTACGCAAATTTCGAACAGCAAACATTAACACAGGTAATTGAGGCTCGTGCAAAGGCAACCTCGGTAACAATCGACCCAACTAACCTTACCGAAGCTAATATGAAGCAGTTTCAACAGGCTCAAGGAGAAGTAAGCAGCGCTTTGTCGCGATTGCTCGTTACTGTTGAGCGCTACCCCGAACTTAAAGCAAATCAAAACTTTTTAGAACTTCAGGCGCAGCTTGAGGGTACTGAGAATAGAATTGCTGTAGAACGGAGAAAGTTTAACGAAGACGTAAAGGCTTACAATGCCTACATTCGAAAATTTCCACAGGTAATTTACTCCGGTTGGTTTGGGTTTGAAAAGAAAGCCTATTTCGAAGCCGATGCAGGTGCAAAGGAAGTTCCAAAAGTTGAGTTTTAGTTTTTGAGAAATCGATAGATTAATGAAACCAGTAGACTTTTTTACCCCTGCACAGAAAAAGGCCATTGAGGATGCCATTAGGCAAGCCGAAATGAATACCTCGGGCGAAATACGAGTTCATATCGAAAAGCAATGTAAAGGTAATGTGCTCGACAGAGCTACCGATATATTTGCCATGCTAAAAATGCATAAAACCGAGCAGCGCAATGGAGTTCTCTTCTACCTTTCAATTGACGACCATCAGTTTGCCATTTTAGGCGATGCAGGGTTAAATGCTCGAGTTCCAGAGAATTATTGGAGCAATATTAAGAGTATGATGCTCGAAGAGTTTAAGGAAGGTAATGTAGCCATTGGACTTATTAGAGGAATAAGAATGGCAGGCGATATGCTAAAGACGCTTTTCCCATATAAGCGCAACGAAGACGTTAACGAACTTCCCGACGAGATATCGTTTGGTAGCTAAAATGAAATACATGATGAAGCAAAAACTTGCCCTCCTTGTTGGCTTACTTATAGTATTTTCTGGAGTTTTTGCTCAGGAAATACCCAATCCAATGCAGCCTCCACGGCTTGTGAACGATTTTACAGGTTTGCTAAACGAAAGCCAATGGTCGAGGCTCGAGAAGAAACTCCGAGACTACCACGACACCACTTCAACCCAACTTTATGTGGTTATAGTTCCCACTATTGGCGATTACGCTGTTGGCGACTTTACCTTTAGACTTGCTGAAAAGTGGAGTGTTGGCCAAAAAGGGAAGAATAATGGAGCCGTTTTACTTATAAAACCTAAAACCGATTCGGAAAAAGGTGAGGCTTACCTGGCAATTGGGTATGGCCTCGAAGATGTAATTCCCGATGCTCTTACAAAGCGAATTATTGAGAAGGAACTTTTACCAAGTTTTCGCAATGGCGATTTCTATGGCGGAATTGACGCAGCTACTGATACTATGATTGGCCTTGCATCGGGGAAGTTTACTGCCGAGCAGTACGAGAGCGGAAGTGGCCTTCCCTTTTTATTTCTACTTATTGCAATAATAATTCTATTTACAATAATAGGGAAGGGTGCAAGCAAGTCGAAGGGGCATTCCATTGGGCATAATATTCCTTTTTGGGTGGCACTAGGAATGTTGTCGGGTAGCAGTAGAGGTAGTGGAGGCTTCGGTGGCTTTAGTTCTGGTAGTGGCGGATTTGGTGGTTTTGGCGGTGGAGGAGGTGGCTCCTTTGGAGGAGGTGGCGCAGGTGGAAGTTGGTAGGTAATTACTAAAGTGAGTTCGACGTAAGTTCTACCACAGAGGTTTCATGTGTTGCATTTTACAAAATGATTGCTTTAATAAGGTTCGAATTTTCCTGAATGAAACTAATTGTTATTGAGCTCCGATGTTATCGGAGCTCAGACCCCGATATCCCGATATCCCGATAGTTATCGGGAATCGGGAATCGGGAATCGGGGCACAGAGGTTTGATGATTTTGCATTAATGCAAAATCATCAAAAATTGAATGAATTTAATTCTCACTCTTCAGGGTTATTCCTTATATCAAACTGATGTTACTCATATGATATATAAAAGTAAAGGCGGGAAAATTTCCCGCCTTTACTTTTATGTTTAAGTTAATGCCTAGTTTTCAGGATCAAAATCTTGGTCAACAAGAATTCGTCCGCAGTATTCGCAAACAATAATTTTCTTTCTCATTCTAATGTCGAGTTGCCTTTGAGGTGGTATTTTATTAAAGCAACCGCCGCAAGCATCGCGCTTAACAATAACAACAGCCAACCCGTTGCGAGCATTTGAACGAATTCGAACATATGCACTTAAGAGCCTTGGCTCAATCATTTCCTTGTAGGCGTCGGACTTTTTGTTTAAGTCCTGTTCTTCCTTTTGAGTTTCGGAAATAATGTTGTCGAGTTCTTGCTTTTTACCTTGAAGGTCGCTCTTCCTTTCGCTTAAAAGAGAATCGGCTTGCTCAATAACTTGCTTCTTTTCTTTTACCTGAAAAGTGTTTTCCTTTATGCGTTTTTCGCTAAGCTCAATTTCGAGGCGCTGGTACTCAATTTCTTTCGAAAGCGAGTCGAACTCACGATTATTGCGCACATTCTTTTGCTGCTCTTCGTACTTAATAATAAGCGATTCGGCATTTTTAATGTCGAGTTTCTTTTTAGTAGCCAAGTCCTCAAGTTCTTTAACTTCTTGAACAAAGTTAGTAACTCGAGTTTCGAGCCCAATAATTTCGTCTTCCAAATCTTGAACCTCTAAAGGTAATTCGCCCCTAAGGGTTTTAATGCGATCGATTTTAGAGTCAATTTGTTGCAACTCGTAAAGAATGCGCAGCTTTTCTTCCGACGAAAGTTCGGTAACTTCAGTGTTTTTGTTCTTATCGTTTGCCATGCCGCTATAAGTAGTTTATGGGATTGGTATTCAAGCTAGTTTTTCGGATTGCAAAAGTAGGTAAATTTTTTGTAAGTAGTTCATAAAAAATATCAATTGCAAAAAGTTCGCTTTCGTAGTGGCCAATATCGACCAATAAAATTTTATTTTCTGTTTCAAAAAATCCGTGATATTTAATGTCGGCAGTAATAAAAATGTCGGCATTTTGAGAAATTGCGTTGTTAAGAAGCGAGAACCCGCTGCCTCCGCAAAGTGCAATTTTTTTAACCTGATGCTTTACTATGTTGGAGTGTTTTATTTGCGTGCAGTTAAAAATGGTTTTTACATGTTGAAGAAACTCGTCGGAATTTAATGGTTCCTGAAGTGATCCTATAACCCCTAACCCCGCTTTAGGGTTTTTGTTTTCGAGAGGGTAAATGTCGAAGGCAACTTCTTCGTAGGGGTGAACGCTTTTAAGTGCGGCTACTACTTTGCTAATAATTGGCTTTGGAACTATAACCTCTATTCGCGTTTCGGGTTCGAAGTGAAGTTCTCCTTTTTCTCCAACAAAGGGATTTGTGCTTTCGCTGCCGCGAAAAGTGCCTTGTCCTTCAGTGTTATAGGAACAACTATCGTAATTGCCAATATTTCCTGCTCCCGAGTCGAAAAGGGCTTGACGAACTTTTTGAGCCGCTGAAGTGGGAGCGAAGGTAACGAGTTTTGCCAGTTGGTTGTTGGCAGGAGAAAGTACTTTAATATTGCTAAGGTTGAGTTTTTCAGCCATTTTGTGGCTTACCCCACCCCATACACTATCGAGATTTGTGTGGGCTGCGTATATGGCAATGTCGTTTTGAATGGCTTTAATTACAATTCTTTCGGTAAGCGTTGCGCCAGTAATACGTTTTAAACCGTTAAAAATAATTGGATGATGCGCAATAATTAAGTTGCACCCAGTGGCAATGGCTTCATCAGCAATTTCGGGTGTAACATCGAGTGCAATAAGAATGCCCTTAACTTCAGTGCTTGGCGAGCCAATGGCAAGCCCAGCATTGTCGTAATTCTCCTGAAGCCCAAGTGGTGAAAACGATTCAATTATTGAAGCAACTTGCGATACTGTTATGGTTTGCATTGGGGTTTTTATAGCGATTCACTTACCTCGACGAGCATTTGGCGAATTCGTTTTAGCGACTCTACAGCTTCGAAACTTGTTTCGGTGGAGTTTTTACTTTCGGCAAGTTTCTTTTTTGCGCCCTCGAGTGTCAGCCGCTGCTCTTTAACTAAATGGAAAATAAGTTTGAAGTTTCGAATATCGGCAATTGTAAAAAGCCTGTTGCCCTTTTTGTTCTTTTTTGGTTTTATAATTTCGAAATTCTTTTCCCAAAATCGAATTAGCGACGTGTTTACATCGAACATTTCGGCAACTTCGCCAATTGAGTAGAAGAGTTTTTCGACCTTTTTTTCCTTGTAGGGCATAGCTATTTATATTTCAAAGTCTTTGAAAATTAGTTTAGTCGAGCGACTGGCCACTTTGTGCAGCAAGTTCAATTATCTTGTCGTATTCTTCGGGTGAAAGGTCGTTAAAATAGAAGTTAATAGGATTAATTGGTTCGTCGTTTTTACGTACTTCGTAATGGAGGTGAGGCGCCATACTCATTCCGGTGCTGCCAACTAACCCAATAATATCGCCTCTTTTTATTTTCTGCCCCGGTTTTACTATTATTTTACTAAGGTGTGCATAAAGCGTTTTGTAGCTGTAGCCATGGTCGATAATAATTGTTTTTCCATAGCCTCTCGACGAGTTAATAATATCAACCACCACGCCATTGCCAGTTGAGTATATTTCGGTGCCAGTTGGCGCAGTAAAGTCCATTCCCGAATGCATTTTGAGCACTTTGTAAAATGGATGAATTCTTACACCGAATGGTGATGCAACTCTTGTTAAATCTTTGTTCGAAATGGGCTGTATTGCTGGGATATTTGCAATCATTTCTTCCTTTCGCTTAGCTAATCCTACAATTTCGTCGAAAGATTTCGATTGTATGTATATTTGTTTTGCAAGTTTGTCAATTCGTTTCGAAGTTTCAATTACGATTTCTGAGTTCGAAAGGTCTTCGAGTTCAGAATACCTGTCGATTCCACCTATTCCTGCCGAACGAATCGAGTTTGGAATGGGTTCGGCTTCGAATATAGTTCTGTAAATATTATCGTCGCGCTGCTGAACATCTTTAAGCACAACCGATATATGGTCGAATTTTTTATTAATTAGTTCGAATTGTAGCAATAGTTCTTCGTTTTCGCGACGTAACCCGCGCTCCTGAGGGGTGTCGAAAAAGAACGAAAAAACAATGTAGTATGCAATTGAAATAATAGCACTGGCCAAAAAGTAGTAAAATCCTCTCCATAGTTTTTTTGCTAGGGAGTGCGTTTCTTTATCGAAACTTAAAGATTCGGGGTTAAACCTATATTTACTTTTTGTCATTTTGTAAAGGTAACCTTATTGTTGTTTTTTTTTTTAGTCTAAATGGGTTTGGTTGCCCTTTTTGGTAATGTTATTTACCATAAGCTCGTATTCATCCGATGTCATATCGTTGAAATAGTTAATTGGGTCAACTGGATTGTCGCGTAAAAGAACTTCGTAGTGAAGGTGAGGGCCAGTGCTTCTTCCCGAATTTCCAAGTTCTCCAATAACTTGTCCTCTTACTACTTGCTGCCCATCTGTAACAGAAATTTTAAAAAGATGAGCATACCTCGATTTGTAACCAAATCCATGATCGATTACGACAACATTTCCGTAGCCAAAAAACGAAAATTCGGCAGACACAACAGTGCCGTTGCCTGTAGCGTATATGGGAACACCAACTGGTCCAACAAAATCAACACCTAGATGCTTTTTGTAGTTCCTAGTGAACGGATCTTTACGAAACCCAAATTGATCAGATATTCGAGCCATTTCCTTTACAGACACTGGCTGAATTGCAGGGACGCTTTGAACCATTTTTTCTTTGTTCTTAGCCATTTCTATAACTTCGTCAAAAGATTTGGATTGGATGTAAACTTTCCACGAGAGTTTGTCGAGCTGAGAGGCTGCTCTAATTAATATGTCGGCATTTTTTAATCCCTCGAATTTTGAGTAGGGGCTTACACCTCCAAAGCCACCTAACCTAATTGTACTTGGAATAGTGTCGGCTTCAAAAATTGAACGATAAATTTGATTGTCGCGACGTTGAATTAGGTCGATTGTCGTATTGGCTTCGGTAATCCTTTTGTCTAGTATTTCAAAGCCGAGTATGGCTTCAGCAATGTTTCGCTTAAGGATTTTTTCCTTTGGAGTATCAAAAAAGAAAGAGTAGGTTACTGTAAATACAGCTGCAATAACGAGACTATATCCAAAATGAATAGCTATTTTTGCTAACTTTTTTGAAAAAGGAACATCAATTCGTTCGAATGAAAGAGTAAGCGGATTATAGCGAAACTTGCTTTTTCTCATTGTACTATAATTGAATTCAGTTGATTAATGTTGTTAATAGTTTGACTAACGGACGCAAATCTAATGTAAATATTTATTTTTGCAAAGCAATAAACGCAAAATTACCACTAATTAGTTAAGTAAGTTAAAATAATAGCCTAAAAAATAGCAGTTTATGACTTCGAGAGACGCTCGCCAAGCCTTCCTAAACTTTTTCAACGATAAATCGCATCAAATAGTTTCGTCGGCTCCAATGGTCGTTAAAAACGATCCAACGCTGATGTTCACTAATGCTGGGATGAACCAGTTTAAAGATATTTTTCTTGGGAACAATCCTGCAAAATATCCACGAGTTGCAAATACTCAAAAATGCCTTAGAGTTTCGGGTAAGCACAACGACTTGGAAGAAGTTGGTCATGATACTTATCACCATACAATGTTCGAGATGCTTGGAAACTGGTCGTTTGGCGACTACTTTAAGCATGAAGCAATCGATTGGGCATGGGAGTTTCTGGTCGATGTTCTAAAAATCGACAGCAACCACCTTTACGCTACCGTTTTTGAGGGAAGCAAAGAAGATAAACTTAATGCCGATTCGGAGGCGCTTAATTTATGGAAAAAACATTTACCTGCTGAGCGAATCCTTTTAGGTTCGAAAAAAGACAATTTCTGGGAAATGGGCGATTCGGGTCCCTGTGGCCCCTGCTCCGAAATACATGTTGACATCCGTACTCCCGAGGAGCGAGCAAAAGTGCCTGGTGCACAGTTAGTAAATACCGGTCATCCACAGGTAATCGAAATTTGGAACCTTGTTTTCATTCAGTATAACCGTAAAGCCGATGGCTCGCTTTTACCTTTGCCTTCGAAACATGTTGATACTGGAATGGGCTTCGAGCGGCTATGCATGGTGCTGCAAGGAACGCAGAGCAACTACGACACCGACGTTTTTCAGCCTATAATTCAGCAAATTGCACAAATGGCTGGCGTTAAGTATGGTGCCGAGAAAATGCCCGACATTGCCATGCGTGTTATTGCCGATCACCTTCGTGCCATTTCGTTTTCCATTGCCGATGGACAGCTACCCTCGAACGTAAAAGCGGGATATGTAATTCGTCGAATTCTTCGACGTGCTGTGAGGTATGGCTACACTTTTTTAAATTTCCGAGAGCCTTTTATGAATAGGCTTGTAGAAATATTGTCGGGTCAAATGGGCGATTTCTTTCCTGAACTTAAAGCCCAAAAGGATTTGGTTGCAAAGGTAATTTACGAGGAGGAAGCATCGTTTCTTCGTACGCTCGAAACGGGAATTCGACTGCTCGATGGCCATATTGAGCAGGCAAAGCAACGTAAAGCTACCGAAATATCGGGTAAAGAAGCCTTTGTGCTTTACGATACTTACGGTTTTCCGCTCGACCTTACTGAACTAATTCTTCGTGAGAACAATCTGTCGGTTAATCGAAAAGAATTTGAAAAGGAAATGGAGGCTCAAAAAGAACGTTCGCGAAGCGACGCTTCGGTTGATGCACAGGATTGGAACGAACTACTTAAAGCCGAAAGCACACAGTTTGTGGGTTACGACGAGTTGGAGGTGGATGTGAAAATTGTCCGTTACCGTTCGGTTAAAACCAAGGGCAAAGAGCAGTTTCACTTGGTATTCGATAAAACGCCATTTTATGCCGAATCGGGAGGTCAAGTTGGCGACTCGGGACATTTAATGGGCAAAGGAGTTTCAGTAGCAATTCTAAATACATTTAAGGAAAATAACCTTACTGTTCACCTTACCGACAAGTTGCCCGCTAATGCCACTGGCATTTTTAGGGCAAAAGTTGATAGTGCTAAGCGAAAAAGCATTGCCAATAATCACACAGCAACACACTTGCTACACCATGCCCTTCGCGAAGTGCTTGGAAACCATGTTGAGCAAAAGGGGTCGCTGGTAAATGCCGAATATCTACGTTTCGATTTTTCTCATTTTCAAAAGATGAGTGACGAAGAAATTCGTATTGTCGAGCGCAAGGTTAATGCTGCCATAAGGCAGAATTCCATTGCCGAAGAGCACCGAAATGTTGAAATGGATAAGGCCAAGGAGATGGGAGCAATGGCTCTTTTTGGCGAAAAGTATGGCGATTCCGTTAGGGTAATTCGCTTTGGTAATTCTGTTGAACTTTGCGGAGGAACTCACGTGGAGCGCACTGGGAATATTGGTCTTTTTAAAATAATTACCGAAGGAGCAATTTCGGCAGGGATAAGGCGTATTGAGGCAATTTCGGGCGAAAAAGCTGAAGAGTATCTATACGAGCAGGTTGATGCTGCTAAAGCAATTCGATCAGCATTAAGCGCTACAGGAAATATTGTTCAGGCAGTTTCGAAACTTATCGACGACAACGCTTTGCTTGCAAAAGAGGTTGATGCATTAATGCACGAAAAAGTTAAGGCTCTTAAAAACGAGCTTAAAGGTAAAGCAACTGTTAAAAACGGTGTTACCGTAATTTCAACAATAGTTAGTGCTCTAAGTCCGGATGCTGTTAAGGACTTGGCTTTCCAACTACGTAACGAAATTGATAGTTTATATTTAGTAATTGGAAGCGAGGCCGATGGAAAAGCCCAGCTTACCGTAATGCTTTCGGAGAATTTGTTGAAAGAAAAGGGCTTAAATGCATCGACAATTATTCGCGAAGCAGCAAAGGAAATTCAAGGCGGTGGCGGTGGCCAGCCATTCTACGCTACTGCTGGCGGTAAAAACGCAGCAGGACTTCAAAAGGCTTTAGATAAAGCAGTTGAAATGCTAGGTTAGTTGTATTATATAATTTGAATTTTTAATGGGAGCGGTAATTACTGCTCCTTTTTTTGTTTGAAATGACACCTAGTGTATGTTAATGTACAGATTACTAGAGTTAATGAGAATTTAGCTGACGCAAATCAGCTTTAATTTGACAAGAATATTTGGTTTTGCTTACTGATTGCCATATATTTAGAGTTGAATAATTTGTATCGAAATGGCTGTGGGTAAAACAAATACTATACTCTCGTTGGTTAGCGACAGGTACATGTTGCAGAACCCCCATTTCTTTTACAAAGAAGTTATTTACTTTCCTAACGAAGCCGAATACCTTTCGCGTAAACCGTTTATTAATTTTAACGATATTCTTGTCGACCAAATCGACGTAAGGCTAATTGAACAGGATGTTGACGAGGATCTTTCTGGTTCAACAGCCTGCTTTTTCTTTAAAAGTTAACTCGCTAATTCCCTAACTTTATTAACGCAATGATACGAAAACGATTATTGGCTTTTGCCTTTTTATGCTTTTTTGCAATTAGCGCATTTGCTCAAAAAACAGCTTTGCTAATTATCGATATTCAGTATTTTTACTTTCCTGGAGGAAAAACTGAACTTGTTGAGCCCGAAAAGGCCGCCGAAAATGCTAAGGCCATTTTAGTTGCCTTTAGGCAAAAGGGGAATTCCGTTATTCATGTTAGACATATATTTGAACCAGGTGGTAATTTTAATAACAGGGTTGAACCCATTGAAGGGGAAGCAATTTTTTCGAAGAAAGCAGTTAATAGTTTTGTAGGTACCGACCTAAAAGCGCATTTGGACTCCCTAGCAGTTACCGAGATTGTTATTTGCGGAATGCAAACGCATATGTGCGTTGAGGCAGCGGTTAGGGCGGCAGTAGATTTTGGGTACAATGTTACGCTTATCGACGATGCCTGCGCAACACGAAATTTAAAGTGGAACGATATTGAAGTTCCAGCGAAAATGGTTCATGCAGCCACTTTAAGCACACTTAAAAGCTACTGCAGAATTGTAACTACAAGTATGTACTTAGAGGGAATGCTGAAATAATACTACTTAAACGTTGGTTGAGCAAATGCTTTAACGTCGGCAATAGTTATTTCCTTGTCGCAAAGTATTATTAGCCTTTCAATTACGTTCCGAAACTCCCTAATATTGCCAGTCCAGCTATTTTGTTGAAGTGCATCAACTGCTTCGGCCGAAATGTTTTTGGACGGCATGCCGTACTCATTACAAATTTGTTCAATAAAGTGCTCTGCCAACATTGGAATGTCGTCCATGCGCTCGCTAAGCGCTGGAACATGAATAACAATTACGCTAAGCCTGTGGAAAAGGTCTTCGCGAAAGTTGCCTGCTTCAATTTCCTTTTGAAGATTTTTGTTGGTAGCTGCAATTATGCGAACATTTACGTTAATGTCCTTATCGTTACCAACACGAGTAATTTTATGCTCCTGTAGCGCGCGCAAAACTTTTGCTTGAGCGCTAAGGCTCATGTCGCCTATTTCATCTAAAAAAAGAGTGCCCCCGTCGGCTTGCTCAAACTTTCCTTTACGCTGCTTTATTGCCGAGGTAAATGCCCCTTTTTCGTGGCCAAAAAGTTCGCTTTCGATTAGTTCCGAAGGAATTGCAGCGCAGTTTACTTCAACCAAAGGCATTTGCGCTCTGCTGCTCTTTTCGTGAAGCCAGCGGGCTACGAGTTCCTTTCCTGTTCCGTTCGAGCCAGTAATTAGCACACGAGCTTCGGTTGGTGCAACCCTGTCGATAATGTCTTTAACCTTTTGAATTGCAGGAGAATTACCCACAATGTCGAATGTTTTGTAAACTTTCTTTTTAAGAACTTTGGTTTCCTTAATTAACAGGTTTTTATCTGTAGCATTTCGGAGGGTTATAAGAATTCGGTTGAGGTCGAGCGGTTTTTCAATAAAGTCGAATGCTCCCTTTTTAATTGCCTCTACTGCTGTTTCAATATTGCCATGTCCCGAAATCATTATAACAGGCGTTTCGGCGGAGTGCTCTTGAAGTTTTTCGAGTACCTCAATGCCATCCATTTGTGGCATTTTTATGTCGCATAGAACGGCCTCGTAATTGCCATTTTTAAAAAGTTCAACTCCTGTGGCGCCATCCTCGGCGAGGTCGACCTCGTGGCTTTCGTATTCGAGTATTTCCTTTAGTGTATTTCGAATTGCCCTTTCGTCGTCAATTACAAGTATTTTGGACATAGTTAGAATTATTCAGGTTTGTTACAACACATTAACATTTGCAAATATAGCAATTCGGGCTGAACATAAAATGGGGTGTAACTTAACAAAAGGATTGATTGAAAAGGGATGTAACTTTAACCGCAAAGGTCACAAAGTTTTGCGCAAAGTTCACAAAGTACTGTATGCGAGAGTGTCAACCTTGTCTCCGTAGTTATCAGAACTCTATTATTTTCTCATCGGTTAATTGTTTTTTTTGATGACCTGTTGTTAATAGTTTTTAAATAGCAACTCGCCATTTGGGTTTATTAAAATGTACTTGAGCTTTTCGCTTAGCTCGCCGGGTTGATTTTCGAAGCCAATTAGGTTAAACTCGGCATTTGAAATAGGAAAAACACGATTAACAAAGAGGTTTGTGGTTGATGGAATTGCCGTGCTTTTTTCGATATTTCCGCGCTCCGAAAGTTCAACAACAACATGTCCCCATCCGTTGCTGGGTGTTGTTGAGCTTTTTCGGTCGTTATTAATATTGTACGATTGGTAGTTCATAAATGCAAGGTACTTGTCGCTCGACTTAACAATTTCAACAAGCTGCCCGTTAAGGTCGATTGGTGTTTGCCACTGAATTGTGCCAAGCGAGTCGGTGCTGCAAATAACGTAGTTATTATACAGTTTGCTATTGTCGGTGTAGTTGCGCCCAAACGCAAGAATACTATTTTGGCTTATCTCGTCGAAATTAAGGTAAACGGGGAAGAGTTCAATGGCAATTTTCGATGCATATAGCTCTTTGCCCTTGTTGTCGAGGCGAACAAGTGTATTGCGGCTTCGCCCATCGAGAAATCCCGAAACCAATACAACACAGCCGTTTTCCGATCCGTAGTGAAGCGGAGCCTTGTCGCCTCCTAGGAGTAATTCTTTTCCTTTTGCACCAACTTCCCTAAGCCATTCAACTTTCTTGTCCTTTCCTATTTTTGCTACAAAAGCCATGGTTTGGTTTCCCGATCGTTTTATGTAGCCCGAAACAAAATTGGGCTGTCCCTGTAAAAACGAAACCTGCTGAGTTATGTAGGTTTGTTTCGAATGCTCGGGGCTGCTCTCTTCAATGGGGAACAGCGAAATTGAAAAGCCTTTCCCGCTTGCGTTGCCTAGCGATTTTCGGTAAATAATTTCGCTGGCAAAGTAATTGGAAAGATTTTTTAGGCTTTCGTTGAACGATACATTGAGGAAATCGGTTTCTTGGCTATAAAAACTCGTTAGCCCAGTTTCTCCTTGGTATTGCTGGGTAAAGAACTCGTTAAATCGCTTAATTTTAACAGGGGTTATTGCTTTTTGAAAAACGCTTAGTTTTTCGGTGGCTTGCTTTGCTTGCACAGCCAACCTGTTATAGTAGCGTATTTTGCGACTCATGGCAGCAGTTGAACTGTCGGTTGCATTTTGCTCCAACTTGCCTGTAATTAAATAGTTTTGCCTGCTGTCGAGGTATCCAAAAAGCTCACGAACTAACGAGTTGTTGTCGTATTTCCCTAAACGAAAAAGAAAAAACTCGTCGAACGAAGAGTACTTATCTTCAGGATTAATTGTACTTGTAGCCGAAATTTTTCGCTTATTGTCAATAAATGTTTTGTTAATTTTCACCACTTCCTGTCGCAGAGGAACAATTTCTTTGTTGTACGTGTCGAGGTATGCAGTAACCCATTGGTTATAGTCCCAAAGTTCAAAGGTGTCTTTTAAAAAGTCACTATTCGTTAGCCCTTCGAGGCGAAAAGTTTCAATGGGTTTAACTTTGTATGTTTGGTTGTACTTGCCAATAGGAAACCTATTTATGAGCTCTTTGTAGTTTGCAAAAGTTTCGATACACTGTCCATACTCGCTTTTAAGCGAATTGAGTTGTGTTAAATATGCTGGGTCGGTTTGCAGTAGCGCCTCATTTATATTGTCGAAACGCTGATTAATTTCGTTAAAAATTCGAACGCTATTATTGTAGTGATCCTTCGATTTTTGAAGGGTTTCGAATATAAGTTGAGTTGTGTCGCGGTAGTTTTTACAGTAATCGAGCCGTTGGTTTAAGTAGGCTAGAGCATCTTCATTTTCAATTTTTTTCCCGGCAGCAGCAATTGGTAGGTTTGCGTAGAATTCCCTGTTGCTACGAACCTCTCCTTTTTGAAGATACACTGGAAATAATCCGTAGTATAGAACAGCATTACTTACCCAGTAGTTAAGGTACTCGAATTCGCGAAGAGGGTCGATATTTTTAAAAACAGTTTCGCAAGTATTGCCGAGCTGCATATATGTGTTGGCAAAGTGAGGGTCTTGCTGCTGATATTTCAATAGAAGCGCATAGGCGTTAATGGGAGGCAAGGGTTTAATTTGGCTGTAAACATCATCGTATTTAAGATCTTGAGCGAAAACCCCTGCGGTAATTATTAATCCTGAGAGTATTGCCGTGGCTCGCCTTGTTATTGAGAATATAACCGTATTTTTCATGTGTGTGCTTTTTTGTGGTATTGCGTTATTGGGCATCGCTTAAGATGTCGAGAATGTTAAATTCAACCCTCCGATTAAGCGCTTTGTTTTCGTCGGAAGTGTTAGGCACCATTGGCTTACGCAAGCCATAGCCTTTGGCTACAAGGCGTTCGGTGGAAACGGCGTTGTCGAGCAGGTAGTTTACAACCGACTGTGCTCTTTTTTCGGAGAGAATTAAGTTGTAGCTAGGGCTTCCAACATTATCGGTATGGGCGGCAATTTCGATTACAATATTTGGGTTGTCCTTAATTAGCTGCACAACGCGATTAAGTTCGGGAAACGATTCGGCAGAAAGTTCAGCAGAATTACTTCCAAAGTTTATGTTGTTTAGTCGAATTGAGGTTTGCGCTTTTAGCGAAACGAGTTCGGCATTTAGCGAGCGGGTATCTTCCTTGGCAAAATCCACAACCTGGTTGTGAAACGAGTAGCCCTGTGCTCCTCGAATGGTAAATTCGTACTGGTCGCCTTCGCGAAGCATTGCAGTAATTTTGCCGTCTTTAACATCTTGTGCGCTAAAAAATATTGTTTCCTCGCGGTTAAGGTTGGTAATCATAACTTCGGCAACCAGCCCTTCTTCGGTGTCCTTGTCGGAAATTTTAATTTCAAAAGGCTTTTTGCGAGGGGAAAGAGGAAGGAAGCGTTCGAACTTCGAAAATACGATGTCGCCATTAAGGTTGAACTCAAAGGTGTTTTCGTCGAACCAGTTGGCTTTCGCCGTTATTTTGTATGCTTCGCCCATGGGAATGGTAAACGAAAAGGAACCAGGGCTAATCATTTTTCCTTCGAACTTTTTGCCTTTATCGGTTGTGCTTTCGGCTAATACTTCAGCTTCGAGCGGTCTGAATATTTCGTTGTCGTACACCGAAAGCACTAGCTCAATGTTTTGGAATAGCTCCGTTTTTTCGGGGCTAAGTACTTTTTCTTCCTGCCTGTAGTCGAGCTGAAAACTAGCAAAAGAGTATCCTTGCTTTCGTATGTCGACTATATAATTTTTGCCATCGAGTAGAGGTAATTCGTATTCCCCGCTGGTTTTATCGCTTTTAAAAACGCCTAAAATTTTAAGTGTTGTTGGGTCGAAAACTGTAAGCTCTGCTTCGAGCGGTTTTTTGTCGGCTTGCGAAAGTATTTTTCCTTTGGTTGTAATTACTTTAAAGGGAAGGGCGTTTTCGGGAGCCGCTATTTTAAAAATACTGCCAAAAGGTTGCTTTTTAATAACAGTTCTTTTTAAGTAGTAAATATTTCCGTTTACAAATTGTGGAAGAATTTTAGTTTCGTCGGGAACAACTTCCGAAATTTTTTTGGGTATTAGCCAGTTGTCCTTTAAAATTTCTTGGGTAAAGTAAATGTTGTAGCCTTCTTTATAGGTTACAGGGTCGACCGACGAGAAGTAAAGCGATCGGCCATCGATGGCCACTTTGCATGCGTGTTCGCAATCACGGTTAATTTGCTCGTGCAAGGGAATTGCGCTTCCCCATTGGCCTTTAGGGTCTTTTACCGAACTAAAAAGCATTTGGCAGTTTGGCGTGTCCTTTGGTTTTTTAAACTCAATTTCCCCTTTGTCTCTCGAAAAGAAAAGCCTGTCGAGCCCCGGTGTTATGCTTGGATACATTTCGTTTGCAGCTGTATTAACCGAACTGCCTAAATTATTTGGAGAGCCCCAGGTGTTTCCCTCTTTTTCGGAGCAGTAAATGTCAAGACCGCCTTTTGAGTCGGGGAAATCGGCCTGAAAAAGCAGTAGTTTTCCGTCGAAACTTAACGATGGTCCTGAAATGTCAAATCCGTCGCCATGATTAGTGTTAATGGCATCAATAGCCTTAAGTTCGGTCCACTGTCCGTTTTGGAGAGAAGATTCGAAAAGTTGATTTTTTCCTATTATGGTAATCGAAAGCACTATGTAGTTTTCGTTACTGCTAATGGCAAAGCCAGTAACGTTGTCCCATGGGCCAATTTTCTCGGGAGTCGATGCGGTTAATCTGCTCGCAAAAATTCCATGGAATAAAACAATAGTAAGCAATACTGTTTTAAGGGCGAGTCGACTTGTAAGTGAATACTGCATATAATTTCATGTTAAATTTTTCAATCGTTATCAAAAGTAGTAAAATGGTGTAAATATTTTTATAGAAAGATTAAACAAAATAAGGAGTTGCCGAAATGCAGTTTTAGAGCAATTTAATAAGTTAAACAATTGTACTGTAAGTGAAAGGCTATTTTTGCATTTCTTCTCTGGTTTTACTACCTTTAACTAGCTGCAATTAAACTCGACTAAGCATAAAGTTAAATAAATTCAAACGGTTTTTTCTGCAAATAGTTAATAAAATGGGAAAATACTATTTATCCACAATGCTACTAGTGGCATTTCTGCTTCCAGTAGGCGCTCAAAACCAGCAGGAAATTGAATTGCTAAAAGCGAAACTTAAGTTGCAAACCAATGAGCCTGCTCGAATGCACATAAAACTTGAAATTGGCGATAAGTTTCAAGAACTTAATTCCGACAGCGCTTTATACTGGTACAGTTCAATTGTTCCCAAGCTAATTCTCGATTCGGTCTTTTATGCAAATTGGGTTGAAACTTCGGCCGAAGCCGAAAAGTACTATGTTTCGGTGGGTTTAGGCCGATCGGGAGTTTTACTACTTCAAAAGGGTGATACGAAGACAGGCATTTCAAATCTCGAAGTTGCTCTTGAGGTTTCGCTCTTAATAAACCAACCACAGTTAGCTTTGTACTGCTCGAACAATTTAGCCGTAAGTTTTGCAAAGGAAAAGAATTTTGAACGTGCTGCCATTTACTTCGAAAGGTCGTTAGGCATTAACAAGGAAATAAATGATGCAAATGGAATTGTTTACTGTTTAGGAAATTTGGGTGCAATTAGTGCCAGTATTGGTCAATTTTATAAAGCAGCCGAATATTATGAGCAACTTTTGGGGCTACAGCAACAGTCGAGTTCTTCGCTCGAAACGCTCGGCGACATTATAAACATTGCTGCACTATACCAAAGAATAGACGAATTTGAAAAGTCGCAAATTTACTGGGAGAAAGCCTTAAGTATTGCTTCGCAAAGTGAAGGTAGCACCCGTTTCCCGACAGTACTAACGAACCTTGGTGCTATTAATTATAAACTCGGAAAGTTCGATGCAGCAGTAGGAAATTTCGAAAAGTTACTCGAAATTTCGCTGCTAAGCGGAAATAAGCGCGATGAGGCACTTGCACTCCAAAACCTGGCTTTAGTGCAGTATAATAAAGGAAATATGCAGGCGTCGCTCGATTACTGGAATAGAACTCTTGAGGCTGGAAAAGCCTTAGGAAATGGCCCTGTAATTCTCGATGCTTTTCTTAATCTAAGTAACATAAACTACCAACTTAAAAATTTTGAAAAAGCGTCGCAGTATTACGACGGGTACATGTCGGTTGGAACGCAAATGGGCGACACTAAGGCAATGGCACAATCGCTTTTGAATGCTGGCGAAATTCAGGAAAAGATTTTAAATTTCGATAAAGCCAGAGAATATTACCTGCAGGCATTGAAAATGTTTGAGGAAAGCACCGATTCAGTTGGCATTGCCACCTCGAACATTGCAATTGGCAAAACTTTTCAAAAGCAGCAAAAGTACTTTTCGGCTCTCGATTTTTACGAAGCAAATATTGAAATCGTAGGTTCAATAGGTAATAAAAATATTGCGAAAACCTACCAGGGCAAAGCCGACGTGTTTCGCTTGCAGCAGCAGTACCCAAAAGCACTCGAACTTTACATTAAAGCACTCGCAATTAGGGAGAAGTTAGGCGACCAAAATCAAGTATCGGTTTGCCTAAACTTTATCGGTTACATTTACGAAGTAACTGGAAATATGCCCAATGCTGTTACTTACTACGAAAGGGCGCTCGAAGTTGCACTTGCCACTGGTAACAAGGAAAGCATTTCGGCACTGTACAACAACATGGGTGTTGTTTACCGCAAACTTGGTGATGCGGCAAAGGCTTTGGCTTCGTACGAAAAATCGCTTGCAATTTACCTCAGCCTCAATAATCAGGAGGGTGCATCGTACTGCTATAATAACATGGGAATTATTTTTGAAAACTCGGGTGATTTTGCAAAAGCAAATGAGTACTACGAAAAATCGTTGGCCATAAAAGAGGGTTCGCACGATAAGCAGGGGCTAGCAACCAGCCTAATGAACATGGGTAATGTGTACAAGCACCTAAAAAATTACGCAAAAGCCGAAGAAAGTTACAATAAGTCGCTTGGAATAAGTGAGGATATTAGCGATAAACCTGGAATGGCATTGGCTCTTGGAAGTTTGGCTTCGCTTAGCATTGAAACAAATAGCTACGACAAAGCCATTGAATTTGCCAATAGGAGTTTAGCCATTTCGAAAGAAATTGACCTGCAAAGTGCTATTAAGGAGGCAAATCGCCAGTTGGCCTGGGCTTATAGTGCTACCAATGTGCCCGAATGGGCCGAGGATGCGTACCGAAACGTTATCGACATGAACCATGCCGACATAAATCGCAATTTCTCCATACTATCCGAAAGTGAAAAGGAACTTTACTTTAAAACTGTTTCGGTCGATTTCGACAGGTTTCATTCATTTGCGCTTACTCGGCAAAAAACAAATCCAACAATTACACAGCTAGTTTACGAGAATATTCTTCGAAATAAAGGGCTACTACTTAAGTCGGGAACCGCCATGCGAAACGCAATTCTTGGTAGTAACGATAAGCAGCTGATTGAGAATTTCGAAAAGTGGATTGCCATAAGGCAAGATATTGTTAAACTTTACACATTACCTGTTGAGGAGCGAAACTTAGACCCTGTTTATCTCGAAACGCAGGCAAACGATCTTGAGCGCATGCTCGTGCGAAGTTCGTCGGTTTTTAGCGATTTCGAAAGTTCAATAAAAATTAGCTGGACCACTGTTCGCGATAAACTAAAGGAAGGCGAGATAGCCGTTGAGTTTACTCATTTTGTGCACAATCGCGATAGCGTAATGTATTGCGCACTTGTTGTAAAGCCTCAATCCGAGAGCCCTCAGTTAATTCCCCTTTTTGAGGAAAAGCAGCTAATTAAAATTATTGGCAATTTTGGAGGTAATAACTATAGCTACATTAATAGCATTTACGGCAAAAATAGCGAAGCAAATAGCAGCCTTTACAATTTAGTTTGGCAACCAATTGCGGCACAACTTGAGGGAGTAAAGGTGGTTTACGTTTCCCC
This sequence comes from Bacteroidales bacterium UBA2287, assembly GCA_002345675.1. Lineage (GTDB taxonomy): Bacteria > Bacteroidota > Bacteroidia > Bacteroidales > Tenuifilaceae > UBA2287. The sequence continues at coordinate 218,512 of DDWL01000037.1, forward strand.
GTCGGGGCTTTTGCATAAAATTGCATTTTCGGCCATTAGCAAGGGACTAAACAGTTACATAATTGACAATTTTGATTTGCATGTACTAAGCACAACGGGATATATTGCTTCGGGTAACACACTTGGAATTGACAGTGAAACATCGATAAGTTTGTTTGGGGGAATCGCTTATACAACACAACCTGAGGTAACCGAAACTTGGACATACCTAAAGGGTACTCTCGACGAGTCGATAATGGTGAAAAGTATAGTACAAAGCGAACTTGCAAGCATAAACCTTTTTACCGATACATTAGCAACCGAATTGGCTTTTAAAACTGCTGCACCTAATAGTCGCATTATGCATATAGCCACACACGGATTCTTTTTCCCAGATCCAAAGGATGTAGAAGTGGCAATTGATGCAGTAAAGGAGATTGGTGAAGTAGAGTTTAGGGGTGGGGGAGCACGAACACACGGGCTTAATAACTTTGTTCGCAGCCAAAACCCACTAATGCGCTCGGGCTTAGTATTTGCTGGCGTAAACGACTACTGGAACGGAGCCAAACCCATTACTGGCGACGATGGCGTGCTAACTGCCCTTGAGGTAATTAATATCGATTTGCGCAAAAACATGCTTGTGGTTATGTCGGCTTGCGAAACTGGCCTCGGCGACATTGCCGGCAGCGAAGGTGTTTACGGCCTTCAACGAGCATTTAAAATGGCGGGCACTTCGTTTCTTATTATGAGTTTGTGGCAAGTTCCCGACAAGGAAACCGCCGAATTTATGGAGGTATTTTATAAAGAACTTCTTTTAACTAAAGATTTGCAAAAAGCCTTTTCGTTAACCCAAAAATCCATGCGAAGCAAGTACGACCCATACTTTTGGGCTGCGTTTGTGCTGTTGGAGTAAGCATTTTCTTCATTTTTTATGAGCCTTTAAAACTTTAAAAGAAAAGCCATGAAAAAGTTAATTCTAATTATTGTTTATGTAGCATTTCAGTTAGAATTTACTAATGCTTTTTCGCAGAGCTGGCAGCGCTGCGATTCTCTAACTCGTGTTTTTTACAATAAGCAGAGTTATGACACAGCGCTCTTCTATTCATATTGTTCGATAAACGAACTTAAGGCGTCTGCTGTAGGTAGCGATAGTATACTTGTTGAGAGCATTAAAACTATGGTCGGTATTTTTAAAAAAACCAATAATGTAAAAAAGGCTATTGATAAATTAGAAGAAATAAAAACTGATATTAAAGAAATTATTGGAGATGAAAATGATACGTATGCTGAAGTTTGCAACGAACAAGCTCTATTACATTACTCTTTAAGAAATTATTCAGTCGCTGAAAAATTATTTCATATAGCAAAAAAACTTAAGGAGAAAGAATATGGTAAAAATAATTCTGGGTATGAGGCAATATGTACTAATCTAGCGGCACTAAATAAAAACATTGGTAAATTCAGCGAATCACAGGCTTTTTTCATTGAATCTAAAAATATTCAAGAGCAAATTTATGGCAAGGAACATCAAAGGTATGCTTCAACGTGTAATAATTTAGCATATTTATATTTTGACATTGGCAATTTTATTGATGCAGAAAAATTGTTTATTGAATCAAAAGCAATTAGAGAGAAAATATTTGGGAAAAATCATTTAGATTATGCTCAAAGTTGCAATAATCTTGCCCAGCTTTACCTTAAAATTGGAAGGTATTCCGAAGCTGAAAGTTTATACCTTGAATCCTTAGGTATAAGGGAAAGGATTGTTGGGAACCAAAACCCTGCCTATGCTACTGTTTGTAGTAATATTGGTTGGTTTTATAAAGAAACCGGAAATTACTCCTTATCAGAAAAGTATTACCTCGAAGCAAAGGCTATTAGGGAAAATACCTTGGGCAAGGAGAGTGCTAGCTATGCTTTGATATGTAATAATTTAGCTGAACTTTATCAATCTATAGGTAATTTTCAAGCCGCTGAAGCGCTTCATTTAGAATCTAGTACGATAACAGAAAAGATATTTGGAGCGAATCATTCAAATTATGCAATTTCTTGCAATAATATTGGTGCATTATATAAGGATATTGGTAAATTCTCAGAATCTGAGTCTATGTACCTAAAGGCAAAAAATATTTTTGAATTATCATATGGCAAAGAAAGTAACTATTATGCCACGCTATGTAATAACTTAGGGTTACTCTATCAGTCGATGAGAAATTATTCAGAATCTGAATTGCTCTTTTTAGAGGCAAAAAATATTTTTGAAAAGTTATTTGGGAATCAACACCCTGCTTATGCTTCTGCTACCCACAACTTAGGACTTTTGTATTCATTAATACACAAAGACTCACTTGCAAAAGAAGCCTTTATTGTTGCTGCAAATATTAGGGAAAATGCTTTAGGCAAATCACACCCCGAGTACTCGCAAGCTTGCATTAACTTGGCTAGAACATACGAAGATTTAAATGACTTGATTGCTGCCGAAACGCTTTACGTCGAATCAATTAATCTCAAGAATAATAACATTACAAAAAACTTTTCCTTCCTTTCTGAGCGCGAAAAAGAGATGTACTTCAAAACAGAGGAGCATTCATTTGCCAGTTTATACTCTTTTGCAATTAGGTATAAGGAGCAAAAACCCGAAATAGCAAATTTTATTTTTGATAATATTTTAAGGAATAAAGGATTGTTGTTGAAATCATCCACAGCAATTCGCACAGCAATTCTTAATGGTAACGATACATCTCTTATTAAACAATACAACTGCTGGGTTCAACAAAAAAGAGAAATTGCGAGTATTTATTCACAAGAGATTTCAAAACGCAAAAAAGACCCAGTAGCACTGGAGCAAGAAGCAAATGCAATGGAAAAAGTGCTTGTTAGTAAAGTTCAAACTTTTTCGGATTTTGAGAAAATGCAAGGCATTAACTGGGAAACCGTAAGGAGCAATCTAAAGCCTTATGAGGCAGCCATTGAGTTTATAAACTTTGCTGTAGCAGGGCGTAAGGATTCAGTGCTATACGCAGCCCTAATCGTAAAGCCAAATAGTAAATTCCCCGAAATGATTCCTCTTTTTTACGAAAAGGATTTGGAAGCCATACTTGGCAAAATTGCCGACAATAACCTGCGATATGTAAACAGTATTTATGGCACGAACACCAACCCTAATGAGAATCTGTATAGTCTCATTTGGAAACCAATTGAAGCATATATAGTTGGAGCAAAAACCATTTACTTATCTCCAAGCGGATTGCTTCATAAAGTGTCGTTTGCTGCAATGGCAAAAGGAAAAAATGTGTACCTGTGCGATAGCTACAACTTGAATACCCAGTCGAGTACGGCAAAGGTTGCACTTCCTTCAACGTTTTTGCTTAATAGGGACATTACAGCGTCGGTTTTTGGAGGGATTAACTATAACGCCGATAACAGCGAGGAGGAAGTTTGGAACTACCTTGAGGGAACAAAGCACGAAGCCGAAATAGTTAAAAACCTGCTTAGCAAGAAGAAGGTAAAAACGAACATGTTTGTCGGCAACGAATCAACCGAAGAGGCAATGAAACTAAGCAATACTAATGTTATTCACATTGCCACGCATGGCTTTTTCTATCCCGACCCAAAGGAGCAGCAGCTTGCTGAAGCAAAAAAAGTTGAAGCTGGCGAAGTGTTTTTTCGTGGGGGCAGGGGAACCCGTGGATTTGGTGTGTGGAGTTTTGTTCGAAATCCCAACCCGCTTATGCGCTCGGGGATTACCTTTGCTGGCGCAAATAGGGTTTGGACCGATAAGTATGTGAGCAGCGAAAGCGATGGCGTACTAACTGCCGAAGAGGTAGTTAATATCGATATGCGAAATACTGAACTTGTTGTTCTCTCGGCCTGCGAAACGGGTTTAGGCGACATAAAGGGCAGCGAAGGAGTTTACGGTCTTCAGCGCGCTTTTAAAATGGCTGGTGCAAAATACATTATTATGAGCCTTTGGCAGGTGCCCGACAAGGAAACCGTGGAGTTTATGGAAACGTTCTACACAAAGCTTTTAAAGAAAAAAGATTTACGTAAAGCCTTTGTCGAAACCCAGCAAACCATGCGAGCCAAATACGACCCATACTACTGGGCTGCATTTGTGCTAGTGGAGTAGTTTTCAGTAACCTATTAATTTGATTAGCAGAAAAAAGGCACTATATTTGCCTAATTGCCACCGAACCTTAAAAACCTTAAATAACAATACTATGAAACAAATACTTACACTAATTTTTGTGCTGGCAATCTTCAGCCTTAATGCACAGCTACCATTTAAAGTAATTGCCGTAAATGGTGAAATTATTGCCACTAAGGCAAATGTTACTCTTCAAAATGGCGTTGAGGTTTATAGCGACGACAATTTCGACTTTGTTAAGCCTAACTCAAGAGCGGCAATGATTAACTCCGAAAAGGGTCGAATTGTGCTAACCCAACAAAACGCTGCCGATGCTTTCTCGAAAGCCGCATTTGCACCTGCAATAAGCGCTGTAAGTTCGCGAAGCGGCTCAATGGTAAGCCAGTCCGATTTAAAAAACTTCTTTGGCGACAAGCTACTTGTAATCGATAAACTCGATGTTGAAATTGGTGCCGATTTGTACCCAATGAGCGACGATGCATTTTTCTTTGTTCGCTACAGTTACAATGGCGAAACAATAAATAAACGTTTACCTTTTAGCGCAAATGTGCTAACAATTAAAAAGGACGATATTTTTGCTGTTGATGGAACCCCAATCGAAATTCCCGAAGGAGAACTAAATCTTTACTACTATAAAAAGGGAACCGAAACCCCTGAGTCGGTTCTTGTTAGTAGTTTCTCGGCCATTTTTGTAAACAGTAACCAAATTAAACCCGAGGTTGAACTAATTGTTTCGGAATTTAAAGGAAAACCACAGGACTTTATTTTAGGACAGGTTTACGATTACCTAACTTCTTTTTATGGGTCAATCGACAAAAAAACTCTCGAAGGTTGGATGAAAACTGAATTTGGTATTTAGACCTATAGCAATAATTATTGTATTGAAAAAAACACGATATTGCCTTTGGTTTTAAAACCAAAGGCAATATTTTTATATTAAAACTGAAGCCATGAAAAAGAATATTCTTCTAATTCTTCTTACTGTTTTTAGCGCATATACAGCAAATTCGCAGCTTCAACGGCCACCCGTTTCAAAATTTACACCTAGTGAGTTTGGACAACAGTACTCCCCAAATGCCCTTTCGGTTGCACAAGACAGTAATGGCGTTATTTACATGGGTTCTGTTTCGGGAATTCTGCAGTTCGATGGCGTTTCGTGGAAATCAATCTCGGTAAAAACTGGAAACTATATTACTGCATTAGCGGTAAGCCAAAATAAAATATTTGTTGGAGGAATTGGTGAGTTCGGTTATCTTCAGGTTGATGAAAATGGGAAATACGAATACGTTTCGTTACTCGACAAGTTAAGTGGTTTAAACTTAGAATTAACGAGAGTTTGGAGTGTGCTAACTTGGAACGAAAGCGTTGTGTTTCAAACCCAAGAAGCACTGCTGTTTTACACAAACGACTCGCTCACAATTGTTAAGTCCGAAACCTCGTTTCACCTTGCTTTTACATGCAAAAACGAGTTGTATGTTCGCGAACGGGGTAAAGGGTTGCTTAGGTTCGATGGCAATAAATTTATGCCGATGGTTGGTGGCGATATTTTTGCCGAAGTGGGTGTTTTCTCGGTTATTGCAGCAAGCGACTCGTCAAAAATATTTTTTACTCAAGAAATTGGTCAATGGCAATATTTTAGCCATAAGTTCTCAAAACTTAAACTCGATAAAAACATCGAGCAGCTTCTTTCGCGATCCCAAATTGTTGGTGCAATTAAACTCGACGACGGCAACTATGCTATTTACACGCTAAAAAATGGTGTTGTTATTTTGAGTCCAAAATTCGAATTAGTTGCTAATTATACTGTAAACACAGGTCTGCTTTCATCCGAAATTTTTAATCTTATTCAAGACATTAGTGGAAATTTATGGGCAGCCACTTCAAAAGGTTTAAATAGAATTCAGTATTCATCGCCCTTTTCAATTTTAAATCAAACTCACGGTTTATTTGGCGACATTCAAGCAGTTGCTAAAGTAAATAGCAAGCTTCTTGTTGGTACAACACAAGGGCTTTACGAAAGTTCAACCGAAGGAATTAAAGCATTTACCGAAGTTGAAGGGGTGCTTGGAAGCGTTTGGGCTATTGAACAAACGCCAAGTGGTTATTGGATTGGAGCCGAAAACGACCTTTGGTTTTACAACGGAACTCAATACTCTCGTATAAACCGAAGTCAGTCATCTGCGCTACTTTATATTCCCGAACTTAACTGGTTGGTTTCTGCGGGTAATATGGGCTTGCAGGTTTTCAATTCGCAAACAAATGAGCTTGTTTTAACACAAAAGGACATTAGAATTGATGCTTACGGAATGGCTTACTCTTTTTTAAAGAATGGCGATTGCGAAATATGGATTGGTTCGAAAACCAGTGGCGCTTGGCAGGTTCATATATCGCCCGATTTAAGCACGGTAAAGTACGATGCTTACGGCGAACTCGATGGGCTTAGAGGCGAAGATTGGATTTGCCCCTACCAGTTTGGGCAAAAAGTTCTATTTGCATCTCCAAAGGAATTGCTGCGATTTATTACTGCTGAAGAATTTCTCGTTATGGCCAATGACCCATCGCTTAAAATTGAGGATTCTAGGGGAATGTTTGCCCCTGTCGATTTTCCAAAAGGTGTTCTCGATAAAGCCATTACTGCGTTTTACTACAATGCCCAAACATCGTACATTGGCCTCGATTACAATGTGAATATGGTAAGTATGAAGGACAGCATTGCTTCCGATTACTACTTTAAGTCGCTGCAGGTTGGTAAAATTAATGCCATTAAGCAATTCGATGACAAACTCCTTATTGCAGCTCGCGACGGTCTTGTAATTGCAAATATTAAGGAGTTTGGAACTCGAAAGTATCCAGTTCCAAATTTGTTGCTTCGTTCACTTACCATTGGTGTCGACTCGGTTGTGTGGTGGGGCGATTCGCCTATTGGCGACAGGGAAATTGTAATTCCGTACTCGTTAAATAACCTAAAGGTTAACCTGTCGTCTACCTACTTCGACAATGGCAAAACGGCCGAGTACTCGTGGAAATTTAGGTCGGACGATAAAGATTTTTCGCAGTGGAGCACTCAGGCAAGCGTTTCGCTTTCGAATTTACGTGAGGGCTCTTACGAGTTTGTAGCTGTTGCTCGTAATATTCATGGTGAACTTAGCAACGAGGTGTCGTTTCGCTTCGAGGTTTTGCCTCCTTGGTATCGTACAATTTTGGCTTACATAATTTATGCGGTAATCGCAATTCTTATTGTTTACCTGTTTGTTCAGGGTAATATTAAGCGGCTAAAGGCTCAAAATAAACGACTCGAAGAAATTGTTCAGCAACGAACAAGGGAAGTTGTTGAGCAAAAGGAGCATATTGAACAGCAAAAGGAGCATATTGAGGATATTTTAAAGGATATTCGCGCCAGCATTAACTACGCACAGCGAATTCAGCAGGCTATGCTGCCAAGTCAGGAACTTTTCGAAAAGGTTCTGCCGGGGCACTTTATTATTTTTTATCCTCGAGATGTTGTGAGCGGCGACTTTTACTGGGCCATAAAAGTGAAGGATTGGATTGTAGTAACCGTAGCCGATTGTACTGGGCATGGAGTTCCTGGAGCGTTTATGAGCATGCTCGGCATTTCGTTCCTAAACGAAATTGTTGGTAAAAAGGGTGTACTGGTGCCAAGTCAAATCCTTTCCGAAATGCGTCAGGCTATTATGGATGCGCTTAAGCAAAGTTCCGAGCACCAGTCGCAAAAGGATGGGATGGACATGAGTATAGTTGCCGTAAACCTAAAAACTCGTGCATGTCGATGGGCTGGTGCAAACAATCCACTTTACATTGTTCGTAAACAAAGTAGTTCAGAAGCGCTTACTTTAGAAGAAAATAAAAAGCGAAAGGTAACCGCCTTCGATTGCTGTACACTAATTGAACTAAAGCAAGACAGGATGCCTGTTGCCATTCATACAGTTATGGAAGAGTTTACAAGTCACGAGATTCAGTTGCTCGAAGGTGATAGGCTGTATATGTTCTCCGACGGCTATGTCGATCAGTTTGGTGGCGCCGATTACCGCAAGTTTATGGCAAAGGCGTTTAAGGAACTAATTGTTCAAACCTCGTCGCTACCTGTTGCGCAGCAAGGATTAGAAATTGAACAGACCTTTAAAAACTGGGTAAACTTTAAGGATTTGCATCACGATCAAATTGACGATGTAACCGTTTTAGGGTTTGAGGTTTAGCCATTATTTAGAATACTCCAAATAGCACCTTCCTTTAAGGCGTAAGTCGACTGGTACAGCGACTTTAAGTCGTAATGCCTAATTAGGTAATGGGTAAAAATTGAAGCAACCCCAATCATCTCAACTCTTACGGGCTCCATGCCAGGTATTTGCTTACGCTGCTCTACGGTTGATGCAATAAGTTTTTTGTGAAGTTGAATGTACTCATCGAAAGGAATTTCAACCGAGGGATTTCCGTTGGGAGCAATTCGTCCTGCTGCCGAAAGAATGCTTCGGTAGGTGTCGAACGAACCCGAACTGCCAATTAGTTTTATTGGTTTGTACAGTTGCATCATTTCATCAAGGTCGTGCATTTGCTCGGTGAAGTAATTCTCAAGAACTTCTATTTCCGAAGGAAAAATAGGGTCGGTAGGATTGAACATCTGAAGCAACCGCGATATTCCCAAGTCGTAGCTGCGCTTCCAGTAATGCTGTTTGCCGTCGGCAATTATTAGCTCGTTACTGCCACCACCAATATCGATAATTAAACTTTTCTCGTCGCCAAGTTCAATTGCTTGTCTAACGCCAAGGTAAATAAGTTCGGCTTCCCTATCACCTTCAATTACATCAACCTTAATTCCAAAGAGTTTGTTTATTTCGTTTACGAAATCTCGTCCGTTTGTGGCGTTTCGGGTTGCCGATGTGGCAAATGCGTAAATAGTTCCTGCACCATGCAAAAGAATTGTGCGTAGGTGTTCGCCAATTGCTTCAATTCCTCGCTGAAAGGCTGGGGGAGCAATAAATTTTTGGTTTATGCCACCTTCGCCAAGTTTTACGGGTAACTTTCCGCTATGTAGTATTTGAAACGAGTTGTCGCCATTAACCGATACAATTAGCAGGTTAAAGGTGTTGGTTCCCATGTCGATTATAGCTACTCGTTTCATAAATGTAGTTTGAATAAAGTTTTCAAATATTCCATTTAGTTTCGTAAGGATTGAGTGGATTTATGATTTCTTATTCTTTTGCCCAAGATTTTTTAATCCCTCTTCTAATTCTTTAATTTCCTTAGCATCCTCAATGGTAATCATTTTTTGTCGGTACTTTTCATATTCTGACTCCGCCAATTCTTTAGCCATTTTTGCAGATATTTTTCCAGCATGTTCCAATATCTCCTTGTCGTTGAGAGTTAAGAAGTCATGGAGTTTTTTTACCCAATCTTTCATGTACATCGGGTTGCGCTTTCGGGCTTGTAATTCGGCGAATGAAAGGTATTGGTCAACAATCAGGTTCAATTCTTTTAATTCATCTTCCAGTAAATAATTCTTTGCAATCGAAACGTCTGTTTTTCTAATCTTCCCTTTGGGTACATTTTTCCATGAAGTAAGTCCCATGTTTTGCTTTTCCGAATCAGCACGCTGATAAACGACTTCTGATGCTGTATGGCCATGAATTGCCCAGTGCATTTTATTCTGAACAGACTTAAAAAACAATACACTTTCTTCGGTATTTGGGTCGTAATCTATCGCTGTGGTGTAAATATCACGAATCTTTGCATAAAATATTTTCTCAGAACTACGGATATCTCTGATTCTATCCAAAAGTTCATTGAAGTAAAGGTTTGTATGTCCAGTTTCTTTTAGTTTTTCATCGTTGAGCAAAAAACCTTTAATTAAAAACTCCTTTAATAGTTGGGTTGCCCAAATACGGAATTGTGTCCCTCTGTGAGATTTTACCCTGTACCCAACTGAAATAATTACATTAAGGTTGTAAAACTGTAAATTCCGCTGAACCTTGCGTTTACCTTCGGTTCGAACTGTCAAGTAATCCTTGACAGTTGAACTTTCATCCAATTCTCCTTCTTCGTAAATATTTTTTATATGCAGACTTAGATTCTGTTTTGTAGTTTGAAAAAGTTCAACCATTTGCGCCTGCGTAAGCCAAACAGTTTCTTCTTCTAAACGGACCTCAATCTTGGTTTGACCGTCTTCGGTTTGGTATAGTAGTATTTCGGAATTATTAACCATTTTTTAAGTTTTTACAAGTCCTTCACCGAAAATCCTAAACTCACAAGGTTTTGTGGCGAAAGGAGTTTCCTAATTTTTTCTTCCGCAAGAAAGCCATGTTGTCTGTTCGCTTCAAACACGTCGCAGTTTTTTTCGCGCATGGTTTTGGTTAGTTCTGCAGCCTTGTTAAACCCAATTGCCGGAAGCAGAGCCGTTGCTATAGCTGGGTTTTTGTAAAGGTTCTCAGCCGATTTTTCAACGTTAACTTTGAGTTCACTAATTAAATTTTCGCCCATTGTTTGGCATGCGCCAATAAGTAGTTTCAAACTTTCAATTAACGCATTTCCAATAACGGGTAAGTAGGCGTTTAGGTCAATGGCTCCTTGTCCGCAGAGGTTGCTAATTAGCAGGTCGTTGGCGTAAACCTTATGCGAAACGCTAATTGCGAACTCGCAAATAACGGGGTTAACTTTACCCGGCATAATTGAGCTGCCAACCTGTCGCTTTGGAAGTTCGAGTTGATTGCCAGCAATGTCGGAACCTAAAAGCCGTATGTCCGAAGCCATTTTTTCAATATTTACTGCATGCGACTTTAGAATTGCATGAACTTCAACAATCGAATCGACGTTCGACGTGGCATCGTTAAGGTTTTCGCTTCGCGTTACAGGAAAACCCGATAGCTTTTGCAGCTGCGAAACCACATCCATAACAACAAATCGTGGTGTTCCAACGCCTGTGCCTATGGCACCGCCACCAAGGTTAACTATTTTAATTCTCTCGAAACATTTCGAAATTCGCCACCAGTCGCGCCCCAGCATTTCGCTGTAGGTGCTAAAAAGTTGCCCCCATGTCGATGGAACTGCTGCTTGCATTTGGGTGTAACCCAATCGGGGGCTGCTGCGGTACTCTTTTTCCTTTGCTTCAACCGTTGCCCTAAGGGCATTAATGTTTTCTTCGAGTTGGGCTAAAAGCTGCATTGCTGCAACTTTAAGCGCCGTAGGTATTACGTCGTTTGTGCTTTGGTAAATATTGACGGTTTCAATTGGGTCGATAATTTGGTAGCTACCAGGTTTATGACCTAACTTTTGAAGTGCAGCATTGGCAATAATTTCGTTAACATTCATGTTAATGCTTGTGCCTGCACCACCCTGAATTGCAGGAACAATGAAATGCTCAAAGTGCTTTCCTTCCCAAACATTAAACGAAGAATCCAACAATGCTTCAACAATTTCGGGTTGAACTAAGTGGTTTAATTTATCCTTTAATTCCTCTTTTTCGAGTGCAATGTAAAAACTTTGCAAACTTAGGTAGCAGGCGTGTTTAACCATCCCAATGGCTTTGTACCATTCAATGGGAAAAGGATTTGAAACCGGAAAGTTTTCGCATGCACGGGCCGAATGAATTCCGTATAGGGCATCAACAGGAATTTCGCGTTCACCTAAGTAGTCTTTCTCTGTTCGAGTCATCGAGTTTTTTTTCAAAAGTAGGAATTTTCTGCATAAAAAAGATAAACCACATAGGCACAGTAGGTCACATTAAACAATTTTAAAAAAAGCATTGGTTAAAATAAATTGTGTAATGAATCAGGGCTAAAGCCCAGTAATATTAGTGTTTCAATAACCCTAGCCCCGATAATTATCGGGGTAAGCCTGGGGTTAAACATGCTTAGTTTAAATGGACTTTAGTCCATATTATATTAAAGTTTACAATGTCATTCTAAACTGCAGCCAAAATAAACTATTGTGCCCTATGTGCCTTCCCGATAACTATCGGGAGTGGTGAAGTCTCTTTCATCTAACTACCCTAAACTTTGTAATCAATGTATTGCCGTCGTTATCAATTAATGTTAGGGTGTAGTTTCCCTCCTTCGGCGCTAATGGCATTTTATGAAAGTTGCGGGTTGCCCCAAGATATTCCGAATTAAGGTGCCAGTGAATTGTTGCGTTGGGGTTTGTATGGGCAACTTCGAATAGTGCTGAGCTTAGCTTTCCATCGATATCGCGGGGTATAAAAATGGATGTTTTCTCGATTCGGGGGTAAAGCAATGCCATTGGGCTCGACGAGGTTTCGGGTTTGCAGCCATCCAAGTAAGGTGGAAGTTGCTTGTAGTGAAGATTTTTTGTTTTGTAAAACCACTCAATTGCCGGAGGCAAAACAAACCACGACACAGTTAGCATTTGGTTTACACTCATGCATTTGTCGGTAACCCTGTTAGTTTCCGCTTGGTTAAGGTGAACCAGTTGATGGTAAGGGCACGAGAGTGTTTCAATTCCTGCAGCTGGAATCCATATCGAATCGACTGGTTCGCAAATATCCGAAGCCAAATGACCGCTATAGCGGCAAACTGGTGCCTTAATCATATCGTCGTAGGGCATTTCGAACCAAGGCGATGGAGGAATAACACCAAAAACATCGAAAAGAATAGGCGCAGCAACCGAAATGCCAGTAAGGTTTGGACGTCCTTCGCCGCAGGCATTGCCAACCCAAACTGCCACTACGTAGCTAGGATTTAGTCCTATTGCCCAAGCATCGCGGTGACCATAACTTGTGCCAGTTTTCCATGCAACCGAGCGGGTTGAGGAAAAGTACTGCCATCCCGATTCCTCTTCGGGTCGCGCAACCTCGCGCATGGCTTCAAATGTAAAGTAAATTGCCGATGCCGAAAGAATTGAGTTTTCCTCACCTTCCTCTACCCTTGTTTTATCTTCATTTTCGAAGTAGGTGGGTAAATAGTAATCGGTTTTGCTGTAACGACTTTGCAACGGGCGGTAGTGGTTTAAGGTGCGAGCCATACTGGCGTAAACGCCAGCCAAATCCCATAGGGTAGCCTCGGCACCTCCAAGAATTAACGAAAGTCCATAGTTGTCGGCACTTCGTGTAACTGTTGTTAAGCCAATTGAGCGAAGAAGGTAATGAAAGCGTTCGACTCCGTACTGCTGAAGCATTCGAACTGCAGGAACGTTAAGCGAACGGGCTAGTGCTCGCGATGCGGGAACGGCGCCGTCGTAGTTTGGGGCAAAGTTTTTTGGCGAGTAGCCGCCAATTTGTGTTGGAATGTCGGCTACCAATGTTTTTGGTAAAATGCTTCCCTCGTTCAGCATAGCTGCGTAAAGAAAGGGCTTGAGAATGCTTCCCGTGCTTCGTGCCGATTTTATAATGTCAACCATATTTCCTTCGCCGCTTCCAACGGTATTGCCAACGTATGCTAGGGTTTTTCCGGTTTCAATTTCAACAATAAGCACCGCCGCATTTTGAATTAAATTTCCCGATAGTTTCGGGTAATGCTTTGCAACAATTTCGAGTGTTCGTTCTTGTAAAAATGGGTCGATTGACGAGAATATTTGCTGCCCTTTAAGCCCGTCGTTAGTTGCTCGTGTAACTAAATGTTGAGCAATACTTGGTAACGATTTGGGTTCGCCGGGTAATGGCTCCTCGAGAGCAAGCGAGAGGGTTAAACTGTCGATTTGTTTGCAAGCTAGCAGTCGGGTTAGCAATCGATTTCTTTTTTTCAAAAGAATTTCCCTGTTTTTACCGGGGTGAACTAGCGCTGGCGAATTGGGCAGTACAGCTAGTGCAGCAGCTTCGGCCCACGAAAGCATTTTAGCCGAACGTCCATAGTAGCGCCATGCGGCAGCTTCGAGGCCAACCACATTTCCCCCAAATGGGGCATGGGATGCGTAAAGAGCAAGAATTTCGTTTTTTGAGTAGGCAACTTCCAGTCGAATTGCCATAAATGCTTCGATAATCTTTTCAGCAAACGATCGGCTTTTGCCTTTTCTGTGCAGGCGAATAACCTGCATGGATATTGTGCTTCCGCCGCTTACAATTTTTTTCTCCTTTATGTTTTGCCTGGCGGCACGAGCAATTGCTCGCAAACTTACGCCAATGTGATTATGGAATCTTCGGTCCTCAAATTGTATAATACACTGGGCAAACTTTTCGGGAACGCTATCCATTTGGGGAAAACGGTACTGCTCGTCGCCAGCAACCGAAGCGGCAATAAGTTCCCCATTTTTTGCGTAAATAACTGTTGATGTGGGCTCTTTAAAAAGTTTATTGGGTAACGAAAACCAGAATAGAATTAGCAGCGATAGTATTAAAAATGATAATGCAACAGCAATTGTCCTCCTTTTCAGGGAAATGTTTTTAAAAGAATTCATGCTGTTGTTAACTGTGCTTTTAATTAAAACTACGCTGTTTGCTAATAACCCGATTTAGGTGGATTCTGTGTTGGTAACATTAATTTCTTCTTCTCATTTATTTTCAACATTATATTCAATAACTAAAACGTTATCTGTGATAAATTCAATTTTTTCAATTGTCCCAATAATTAGTTTTAAATAATTCATTGAATTGTTTGAAAGTTTTGGATCGGTTGAGACTTCTGTAATTATCCCATTAGTTATTTTGAGATTTATTTTTATTTTTTCAAACTTAGATGATTGAATTGAAAAATTCTCCTTAATAAATTGAACGAGATCATCATATTTACTAATTATAACTTTTTCTTTGGATTTACTATTATATAAATTTAGCCCCTCAGTTAGATAGTTATTTTTTATTAATGTTCCTGGTTCTAGAAAGAATTTCTCAGTAATTATAAATTTACTTGGGTCTTCAATTAGTGGGAACGCAAGGTTATTCGTTAGTTTGTTTTTTTGACGTCCCAAATAATCGTTGGTTAAGAAGTAACCTTTTATAATAGTACCTTGTTTGTATGTAATGGACGCATATTGTTTTCGGTTCTTTTTAACGGTCCATTTACCTTCTCTTAGGTTGTTTACAATCTTCCCTTTTATTTCAATTATTTCTTCTTTTTCTAGACTATTAAGATTTGAGGAAGGTCCTGGAAGGTTTTTAGGGTAATAAGTGTATTTAACATTGTTCTTTTCTAGTAATGAGTTTCCTATACTATCATTGAGTTCTAAAAGTTTTTCAACGTTGTCTTGATAAATTACATTTGTCTTTACTTTTCCATTTTGAAAAAATTCTTTCCAAGACCCAATTTTATTGTTATTATTATAATTGATAACCATCCTTAATTTGCCATTAGGATAATAAAAGTTAAACTCTCCATTTTTATTGCCATTTTCATAAAAACCAATCATTTCAATTTGATTATTGTTTAAATAATAGTCAGTAGTAAGGCCATCGAATGAAGGTATTTGGGCATTGAATTCAGACATTCTGTAATATGTTGCACTGTCAATTGAAGTAACAACCCAATTTGAATTATAATATACTTTATTAAATTCTTGTGCATTTACTTTGGTTTGAATTGTAATTGCAATAGTTGTTGTAATTATAATATAGTAGATAATTTTCATGCTTGTAGTTTTATTGTGGCTAAAGATAAAATAAAGATATATTATTCAGATGTATACAATTTTGTTGCTCTTTTAATTTTTCCTTTTTTTACTTAGTTAGAATTGGAATATAATAGTATAGTACTGTCAGATTTGTTGATTATTTTCTGGCTATTTATTTGGTATTTGCTACTTAACCTCAACTTCAAAAAGGTTGGGCCAGTTTTTACCGGTAACAAAAAGCCTTCGGCTTACCGAATCCCAAGCAATTCCGTTAAGCACGTCAATATTTGAATGCCTGTCGCTTGGCTTTAGTAGCCCTTTAAAGTTTATTTCCGATTCAACAGCTCCCGTTTCGGGGTCGATAACAATAACCAAATCGGTTTGGTAAACATTAGCCCATATTTTTCCGTCGATATACTCCAACTCGTTGAGCTGGCTAACGGGGCCATTGCTGTCGTAAACTTCAACTCGTCGCAATTCGGCAAAATTTTCGGGCTCAAGAAAGTAGAGAACATGACTGCCGTCGCTCATTACCAGCTGGTTGTTTGCTGTTGCAAGTCCCCAGCCCTGAGTTGGATAGTTGAATGTGCCTAAAACGTTAAAATTCTCGGCATCGTAAATAAAACCTTTGCGCGAGGTCCAAGTAAGTTGGTAAATTTTACCGTTAATAAGGGCGCAACCTTCGCCAAAGTACTTGCGCTCGAGGCTCGAACTTTTTAAAACCTTTCCAGTTTTAAGTTCTACCTTTCGTAAACTCGATTGACCTTGTTGGCCAGTGCTTTCGACCAAAAAGCCGTTGAGGTAAAAAAGCCCTTGTGTATACGCCTCTTTATCGTGTGGGAAAGTGTTAATAATTCGGTAGCCAAGTTTTTTTGGCGTGCTGCTTGGCTTAATCATTATGCTAACCGAAGCGGTTTGCCTTTCGCCTTTTAGCCATGCCGTGGCACGAATTTGTCGTGTTCCAAATTTCAACTTCTGTGTTTCAATGTCCATGGTATTGCTTTGGAACTTGCCAAAGTTTTGCGAATCGACAAAGAGCAAAATCGAATCGGCTATTATTTCATTATTAAGTTGTTTCAGTTTAACTTCCACTTTTTCGCCTTGGGCAAATAGGCTACCATTACTTGGCAATTCTATTCGAATAACTTGAAGATTAGCAGTTTTTGCCTCTTCCTTTTGAGGTTTTGTTGTTTCGGCACACGATGAAAATAAAGCGATTGCCAATAGAATTAATAAAGCGTTGAATGAATGTTGTTTCATGCTAAGTTTGTTAGGGCTATTGCCTTTTTATGAAAAGTCTTTTTAAAAACGATGGTTTGCGATACCGATTAACCCGCTTGAGCTCTAATTTTGGGTCGCTTTCCTCGGGGAAAAGCATTTGCCAAACTTCGCCCCAGCCAGCAAACCCACCAACGTTGCGGTCGTCGATAAAAATATCGGCTTCAATTTTACGCGCAGTATTGGAATCGAAAACCTCTTCGGGGTAGTTTTTGTTAACGGCATAGAATTCAACTCCATTTTGTTTGCAAAATTCAACTGCTTCGTCGAGTTCCTTGCCTGTGCGTACAGTCCAAAGAATTAACCGTAACCCTTTTTTTTGCAGAGCAACAAGTGTTTCGAAAGCGAAAAGTTTTGGCTTGCCAATTTTTGGGTAGGCGTTATCAACTATAGTATCGTCAAAATCGACAGCAATTCGTAGCATGGTAGTTTTTTTGCTTTAAAAAGCAAATATAGTAAATTTAGGTTGATGCTTTAATGGACATTGAAACCAGTGGAGAGCAATTTAGAAATAGAAAAGGTTTAGTTATTCCTTCTTCAACCTTAAACTATTAAACCCCCAGGTTAAGCTGAAAATATTGGAGTACTTGCTAAACCCAAAACTGCCTGCGTTGGTTAGTGCATAGTCGAGCGAAATGCCCTTAAACTGAATGCCAATACCAGCATTGGGTTGAATGGTATAGCTGGTTTTGTTGTCGAATTCCTTAGTTTTTTGAAGGTTGTTAACCCCCAAGCGAAAGAAAACCAGATTTAGGTAGCCCAGTTCAACTCCAGCACGAGGTTCTATACTGGCAAAACTTGTTGATATGGGTAAATTTCGCTTACCATCGAAGTAGTTAACAATATTAAGTTCGGCAGCTAACGATAGCTTTTCGTTAAGTTTAAAATTCCTTGCAACACCCAGCGAAAGCTGCGGAAGCGTTAGCTCAAGTGCGTTCTCGGGCGATTGATTAAAAGTGCTGTCGCCAATGGTAATTGCGAGTTCATCCTCGTTAAAACTCCAAAGGTTAAATGTTGTGGTTACATCCTTTAGCGTGGCGCCAAATTGCCAGTTTTTATGCTGATATTTTGCGCCAATGTCAACACCAAAGCCGTATGCCGAGGCAAACTTACCAACGTTACGGTAAATTATTTTGGCGTTTCCGCCAACCGAAAGTCCTTTTATGGGTAGTTTTTTTGCGTAGCTTAATAGAAAGGCATAGTCGGCCACTGAGAACATCGATAGGCGGTCGTAGTTTATGTTTCCTTCCGAATCAATTAGGTCGATTGTGTTGGGAATATCGTCGACTCCGAAACGGATTACCGAAAAGGCAAGTGCTGAAGCGGTGTCGATTTTATGGCCAAAGGCCATATAGTTGTACGATGCCATTCCTGCAAAGTAGCTAGCATGTAGCGCCGAAACCTGATATCGGCTGCTCATTCCTGTAAGGTTTGCAGGGTTCCAGTAAGCCGCTTCAATACCGTTGCTCATCGAAACACCAGTACTCCCTAACGACAACCAGCGGGCACCTGCTCCAATGTTCAAAAAATCGTTGCTATACTTAGCTCCTTGACCGAAAAGTAGGGTAGGAGTAATGCAAATAAATAACAGGAATATTATGATTCTTTTCATGGCAACTTTTGCAAAATACAACTTGTAAACTTATATAGTTTTTAACGAAAATGGTTGATTTGCATTAAGTGTTAGCGCGTTAGGTTTTGCGTTAATTATCAGCAATTATCTCAACTAATTCGTCCAGTCTTCAATCTCAATTCCATTAATCCGTTTGAATTCTTTGGTGTTATTAGTAACCATTACCAAGTTGTGGGTAACAGCTGTAACACCAATCAATAGGTCAAAATCGTCGATGGTAGTACCTGCTTTTCTTAATCTTGCTTTCTCCTTAGCATATAAATCGAGGCTATGAAAAATGGGCAATACTTGTACCCCTGTAAGAAAGTTCGCTAAAACTTTATGATTTTTCTCTTTTTTCTCACTATTCTCAACGCCAAATTTTAGTTCAGCTAGGGTTATTTCTGAGATAAAACAATTTTCAGGGTCTGCTTTCTCAAATTTGGTTTTAAGGTCATACAATCCCTTAATGAAGTATATGCAGATATTTGTATCAATCAGATATTTTTTCAAAATTCTTCAATTTGACGGGTAAGGTTTCTGCTTTTTCTTATCTCATTTGCAATTTGGTCGGCCGATTGCTCAGTTTCTAGCGCACCATACGATTTAAAGAAATTTCTTTTTCTCTTAGTGATGTCATGTTTTACTGATAGGATCAATTTGGAGATAAGGTCGAGTTTACTACTTGGGCTTAAATTTTCAAGCAGCCTAATGTAACCATCTATTAAAGTTGTATTTATGTCAACTGATCTCATTTCTTCATCCTTTAGTAATGTAACAAAATTAGTCGTTTTTTTGTTCTAACGCAAAATCTATTCTCTTTCAGTGTATTGTCGTTAACTGTTAGCTCGTTTAACTTTGGTACAGTAAAATAACTTACTTTTGCTCCAATTATTGCACTTTATAACAAAACCGCCATGAAAGCCTTTTCCCCAGTAAAATATATTCCCAATACTATAACTCTACTTAATCTTGTAACGGGTTGTTTGTCAATTGTATCGGCATTCGAAGGAAACCTTTTGCTTGCTGGCTACCTAATTTTGCTTGCAGCAATTCTCGATTTTCTCGATGGATTTACAGCACGATTGCTAAAAGCCTATTCGCCTTTAGGTAAGGAGCTCGACTCGCTTTCCGACTTGGTTAGTTTTGGCGTTGCCCCTGCGGTAATTCTGTTTCACTACCTTAAAGTATCGCTGAATATCCCATTTAACGAAGGCTTTTCAACTGGTCAAATTTTTTTGGTACTCCCATTTTTAGTTGTTGCTTTCTCGTCGCTTCGGTTAGCCATTTTCAATCTCGACACTCGCCAAACTACTTCCTTTATTGGCTTGCCAACACCTGCAAATGCGTTGCTAATTGTTGGGTTGGTGTTGGGTTTAAATAGCCCATTTGCCAGCTATTTTCAAAGTATTGTTTCATCAACGTACGTATTAGTAGTAATAATTGTGGTTCAGTCGGCCCTTTTGGTGTCGCCAATTCCAATGTTTTCGCTAAAAATTAAGAGCTTAAAGCTGAGCGAATCGTGGCAGCAATTTATTCTTCTTATAATTGGAGCATTACTTATTTTTTTGCTTGGTAAAGCCGCTCTTCTTCCCATAATTCTTTTCTACATTGTATTTTCGGTATTGCTTTGGCTTTTTTCAGCAGCTAAAGAGTAGCAACTCCCATTTACACCACTGTTTTCTTGACAAGTATTGCTAAATGCGATACATTTGTTTACTTATTGCGGTTTCGCAAGAAAGGTTGAATGCTTTATTCAACCTAAATGCTAATTAAAACCATATAAGCCATGGATGAAAACAAAGGGTTCGATTTCCCAAAATTTATCGACGATTCGAAAAGTGCACTACTAAACCCTAAAGAGCATTTTGCAAAACTCGAAACCCAAGGAGGGCTTGCCGAACCATTAATAAAAGCACTTATTTACGGAGCAATTGCTGGTATTTTCACAATGCTATGGAGTTTCTTGCACATTGGGTCTGCAGCAGGTGGAATGCTTGGTGGAGCCGTTGGTGTTAGCGCATTTTTCTTCTCAATTATAGGCGCTGTTATTGGGGCTTTTATTGGTGGTGTAATAGTCTTGGTCCTATCATCTATTTGTAGCGGAAATGCCGATTACGAGGCAAATTTAAGAGTTGCTGTTGCCTTGATGGTGATTTTCCCAGTTTCATCTTTTTTAAATGTTTTAGGAGGATTAAACCATTGGCTTAATACAATTGTAAACTTAGGTGTTAACCTTTATTCACTATACATGCTCTATTGGGCGCTAACTCTTACTCTTAAAGGTAAAGAGCAAACTGCAAAAACAATAGGTTTTGTTTTAGGTGGAATAGTTTTGTTCTTTTTACTTATTTCATTGCTTTTTGGCTCGGCTGCAAGGTTTGGTGCAAGGCATCTTGAGGGTAAACTAAGCCAATACGAAGACGAACTGAAAAAGTATGAAAGTGTTGCTGAAGAAATGGCTGCTAAATATGAGGCTGAAGCAGCAGAAATGGAAAACGAAGAAGTTGATGAAGAATCTTCTGAAATTTCAAATCCTAAGCCCGATGTGTTTCCGCAAAAAGCATTCGACTACTCGAAGGATTGGTTCGAAAAGGGAGCTCCTTTGCTTACTGCTGATAAATTAGACAATCTTATACTTGCAACTGATGAATTTAAGGCCATTGACAGAACTGAGGCTGACAAAGCACTTAAGATTATTCAGACATATGGATTTAAGGATATTGAAGACTATACTAAATGTTATAGTACGGTTGTATTCGCCATGGAAGGGGTTAAAAGTTTACAGGCAATGCAAATTATAATGGAAGCTTCGGAAAAAGAGCAGAAAGCATCCGAAGTATTTACCCTCGATAAGGCATTCGAAAGTGCACTAAAGCAAATAATTGCTGGAGCAAAATTAACTAAAGCCGATGTGAAATTTGCATACGACAATTGGGATAAAGTAAACGAACTTATTGATAAGGGCAAAACGAACTAACATATTTTTTCTTCCTCCTAACCGCCAATGGCATTGCTGTTGGCGGTTTTTTCGTTTTTGGGAGTATTAATGATTACTACTAACCTTAGTTCGATATAAGAAATAGTATTGAAGAGTGAGAATAAAATTCATTTCATTTTTGATGATATTGTCTAAAAAAAGATTAATCACAAACCCCGATAACTATCGGGGCACAGAGAAAAAACAAAGAACCACAAAGTTAATACTATAATATACAGCGCTTTGTGAACTTTGAGAAAAACTTAGTGCCCCGATAGTTATC
>DDWL01000003.1 GCA_002345675.1 Bacteroidales bacterium UBA2287
CAACTATTAGCTTGACGGCTATGCCACCAGGGTTCTCCATTGGGGTCGGGGTTGGCGTTAATTTGGGCATTAACACTTGTGGTTACACAGGCGAGTAGCCATAGCACCACGAAAATAGTTTGTTTAATCATTATGGTAATGTTTTAGGTGGTTAAAAAGGTTGATTAATTGATAAGGTATATAAAATGAACTTAGTGTTTTTTATGGGTTTGTTTTTACAATAGGCTTAGTAACCAGTTGTCCATTGCCATATATGGTTATGAAGAATAAGCCGGGTTTTAAAAACGACAGGTCAATTGTTGCATTTGGCTGATTTAATAAAGCCTGACTATAAATCTGTCGGGATGTTATATCGGTAACTTTTACGAAAACGTTTTTGCTAAAAGCCTTATTGCTGGGAATTTCGATATGCAAAAGGTTGGTAAAGGGGTTGGGGAATAATTTTATATCGATGGTTTCGCTATGTACTATTACGCCTGTAGTAAAAACAGGTTCTGCGCTGCGGTGCAATGACCAACGGCTGTACGCATACAAATATCCATCGGGCGATAGAGCGAAGCCTTCTACAGAGGGATAGTTCCCCATACCTGAGTTGATAATCTCCCACGTGTTCCCATCATCAAAGGAACGGGATACTCCTCCGTTGGAGCAACCGATGTAAATGACATCATTGGGGGTTATGGCAATGGCGTCGACAGTTATATCCCATACTTTGTGCTCCCATGTGTTGCCGTTATTGTATGAGCGGAATAGGCCAACACCTTCACCAACGCTACCTGCAAATAGTACCCCTTGAAAGTTAATAGCCAGCGATGAAATGTAATTGTCCAATAGCCCACAACGCTCCCATGTATCGCCACTATTGTATGAGCGGAAAACGCCACCACCGCCAAAAAAACCCGTAGTGCCAACAAAAACTGTATCGCAGCCAATAAAGGCAATGGCATTTGATTGTTGTGCACCTAAAAGAAGAACACTTTCCCAGTCATCACCAGTATTAACTGAACGTAAAAGACCATATTCGCCTCCAGAACCAGCGAAAATAACTCCTTCAGAATTTTTACCTAATGAAATTATATTTGGCACACATGAAAAAACAGGCTCCCAGCCTACCTCAATACTACTTAGTCGGTATATAGTATTGAAACCGCCAGTTCCAGCAAATAAGTTTCCGTTTTGATGAACTATAAGACTGTAAACAACTATATCTAATAATCCAATATTTTCCCAAGTTTCACCACCATTATTACTGAGATAAACACCGTTTCCCGTACCAGCATAAACTTCATTAACACTTTTTGCTACCAAAGAGAACACTTGTCCTCCAGTTGGCTTGTTTAAAGGTATCCAAAAGTTCTCTCGATCTGGCGGGACAGGTTGCGCTATGCTTTGGCTGCTTAAAAGAATTATGGAAATGTAAAATATGAGTTGCTTCATTATGTTATATTTTTTAAAAATGAATTTTGGTTTTTTACTGCATTAAATTCAGATTACTTTATTTATTTTGGGTACCAATTATAACACCCTCTACTTATAAATGGTCAAAAAGTGAATTTCGTGACAAGTTTTTTTGAACTATTTTTGTGATGTTCGTCAAATAAATTTTTAATGCATTGTTATACAATTATATGCAAGTGTATTTTTAAATATAAAATCAGAATTTAAATATAGTGATTTATTTTACACAATATAATGTTTTTATACGAAAATGAATGTTTTCATTATGTTTGCTAACTATCGGGAGAGCGGCAGCATGAGGGGGAATGTCGAATCGTTAGCCCCATGTGCAAGGGCGCTTGCGTTCGAGATGGAACGCATGGACAGATAACGCTTAAGTTAATGGATTTTCCCAAAACTTTGGCAGCAAAGGAAGGGCTTCCTCTCGCTGCGTTCCATATCGCTTACGTTGCCATGGGGCTTACGATTTGGCAGGGCGGGTGGCAGCGTCGTTTTAGCTCCGCAGAGCTCACAAAAAACGTTCGGTTGCCTTCCCGCCTGACCGCGACTGTCGGGCAGGGATTCTTCGGTTTACTTTCTCATCAAGGAGAAAGTAAAAAGGAATAATGAACTCTGTTGTTCCTAATAACTGTTGGAAAAACATGCTTAACCTGACGGCTATTAATAGTTATCGGGGCGTGGCAATTGAAATATTATAACTTTCGATAAAAATTTAAACACGTTTCTAATCTTAACACATTTATTCATTACTTTTGGTACAAAGGTTGTTAGGTTCTACTTGCATCATTATGAACAGAATACAAAACACTAAAAAACTATAAATCTCAAAGCTATGAAAACAGTAAAACTAATCGTTCTCTTTACCCTCCTTGCAGCGTTTACGGCTCAAGCACAGGGTACATTTGACATTACTCGAGTTAATGGAAAAATTACGAACCTTAAGTCGGGTAAAGAGGTTGCAGCAGGCGACATTCTAAACGCCGACGACCAGCTCCTGTTCGAAAGTATGGACAGCTACGCCATTGCCATTGGCAGTAACATGGGGCGTTTTCAAATAAAGCTAATCGACGCCGACCGTAATGCTGAGCAGCCAATGCTTACCGCAACTGTTGTTGAAGCTGCACGGCCTACCAAAATGCGAAACCTAATGCTTGTTCGCTTCGACCCATCCGAAAAGGAAATTTCGGATCTTAAGCAGTACTTTGGAAGCGAAAAGTTTTCGGTTATTGGCAACAATATCGACATTCCCATTAGCGCTAAAACCTATCCGCTTTCCGACGATAAGTTCATTGTTTTTTACTACAAGGTTGATAACAAACCTGTTCAAAAGAAAATCGGCTTTGCCGACCAAACGCTTCTTCTCGAAAGAGATAAGCTAACCTCGAGTAGCGCAGGAACACTTTCGGGTAACGAAATAGCAAACCTTGCCGTTTACCAGTACGAAAAAACTTCGCGAAGCAGTCAGGAAATTACTCGATTTACCCTTGTTTTTGTTGATAAAGATGAGCTTAAAAACGAATTCTACACCATTATACCTATTCTTAAAAGGCAAAAAATGGCCGACCCCGACATTAAGAAATACCTAATTGAGTACTACTACGACTTTTACGGGGCAACCGACTCAAAAACCATCGACCGTTTTGCCGAAGAAATTGTAAAAAACTACTCGTTGTAGCACAAAATAGTAATTAAAAAGAAATGGGGCTGTCCAAAAGGTTAAAAAAACCAAACCACAAAGGTCACTAAGTTTTCCTCAAAGACCACAAAGCGCTATATGTTAAAGCATTAACTTTGTCCCCGATAAATATCGGGGTTTGTTTTTTCTCAGTGGTCTTTGTGGTTAATCTTTCTTTTTTAATCAGTTTCCCTAAAATCGTACCTGAACTTCGGCAATAATTTGCCTTCCTTCCAATTTATAGTCGAACATGTACTGATTGTTCTTAATAAAGTACCTCTCGGCATTCAATATGTTTTTACCAATTAAAGCGAATTCGGCTTTGGGGGTAATTTTAAACGAAGCCTTCAGGTCAGCCGAAACCCATCCCTTAACCGACTCGATTGGGCGATAGGTTTCCATTCCAATAAACTTATCCGATTCCCTTCTTTTCATTTCTCCTTGGTAGTACCCTAATGCCGAAACGGCAAACCACTTTGAAGAGTAACTTCCCCCTGCTTTAAAGGTTATTGCTGGCGCCCAGGTTATTACATCGTCGCTTTCGGTAATTGTGTTATCGAGAATATCTTCGCCCAATCGTTTTGCATAGGTTAAATTTCCAAAAGCCGAAAGGGTTTTTGTCATGTACCTAGCTTCAAGCTCTGCACCAGCCGTTTTAAGTGAGTAGATATTTGTGCTTAAGTTATTGTTAGCTACGCTGTACGAAATTTGGTTTCGAAAATCGATCCAAAATCCATTTGCACGTAAAGTAATGTTTGAACTTGGATCCCAAATTAATCCTAAGTCGACATTGGTTACAATTTCGGGTTTTAGCTCCTCAATGTTCGATGCTAGCGAGTATGTGTTTGAGCCAAACATTTCGGTGGGCGAAGGCGTGCGGAATGCTTGTCCAAAAATTCCTTTTACGGTTAACTTTTCCGATGCAATAAAAACAAGGGCAACGCGTGGCGTAAACATCTGAAAACTTTTCGATTTTACTGGCGACGAAGCCGTGTTTAGGTCGTTATAGTCGAAAAACATTCGGTCGAACCGACCGCTGGCAGTAATTTGAATTTTATTCAGAAACTTTGGAGAAATATACTGAGCATAACCCGCAATATTATGAACGTTATGTCCCGAAATAAAATCGAGCCAAGGATTTAGGTTGAAGTGAGTCGTAATTCCATCGGGGTCGGTCCAAGTGTTCATATCGATATTTGCATAGTGAATTTCGTCGTCGTTGTAAATAAAGGTTGTATTCTCGGCTCCTACAATAAACAGGTTGTCGCCAATTTTATAGGATCCCTGTAGGCGAGTAAACACATCGTGTGCTTTTGTTTTTAGCATTTCCGAAACACCATCGGGATAGTATCCTGCGTATGCTCCATCGTTATAGTAACGCATATTCCAGTTAACACCATGAACCTGATAGCGCGAAGTGAACTCAAGCCCAAAGGGGCTATCGGCAAATTCGGGGCTATACTTTAGGGCAACAATGCGGCGATACTCACTCATCTCTTCTGGCCTGTCGGGAATAGAAAACAACCAACCGTGACCCGTTTCGAAGTTCCACGAATGCTCGTGGTACTGGAGCATAATCCCTTTTAGTTTTCCCTTTCCATAAAATTTCGAAAAGAAGTAGTTGCTCTCCCTCGCGTCTCGTGTCGAGAACTTCAAAGGATTGTTTAAACCATCAACCCTTTCCGAAGCGTCGTAGCTTTCGTACTCGTTGCCATAGGTTCCGTTGTGGTTAAACGACATAACAAACCCAGCATAGTCGTTTTCGGCTCCCGTGATTACATCAAGGTATTTATATCCGTTGGTGCCATAGCGAAAACGAACATTTCCTGCACCCTGTAAGTCGGATGCATTAAGTGTGTTAAGCGTTACAACCCCATTCATGGCATTTGTGCCATAAAGGGCACCGCCTGGGCCCCTTATGACTTCAATTGAATTTACAAAGTTTAGTGGCGTAATTTCCCAGGTAAATGCTGTTCCGTAAAGGTTATCGTTAAAGGGAATACCGTCAACCATCATTAACAAATGGTTGTTGTTCCAACCCTCAAACATTCCCCTAAAACCAACCGTTCGGCGCTCAAAATCGTGAGAGGGGAAAAATCCGGGCTGGTAATTTAGCACCTCATTGGCCGATAGCCATCCAAAACTGCGACTTACTTCGCGAGGAACGGCCGAAATTATGTTAGGCGCCTCGGATTGTTTCTGTTCAAATTTTGACGCAGAAACTACTGTTAAATTTAGGAGCTCCTCGAGCGAAAGCTCAAAAATGTCGTCGACCCCTTGTTCTTTTAGCGCATCCTGACTTGCAGCAGAAAAGGGAGCGAGAAAAAGGGCTAATGAACCGGCCCAGCAGAATAGTAATCGTTTTTTCATAAGGATTATGTATTTGGTTGCAATTGCAATATATGTTAAACACCCGTTTATTTCAATGAATTTTTAGTTAAATCTTTAGGTGATACATCTCACCAAATACGAAGCCTAGCAAAAACAAGAAACCCGACCAAGGTCGGGTTTTGTAGTAAGAATATTTTAAAATAATATAGTTAGAATCTTTCGTAATCCTGCTCGTCCTTTGTGGGGTGTGAATCGCCAAGATTTAAGTTAAAACCTCCCGATTGATTAGTAGGTTTTGGCTTTATAACGTTTAGCGTTTTTTTAGCTGGAGCTACTACTTTTTTGAAAGTTTTGACTGTTGTTTTAGACGAAATTGTTGGTTTAATAATGTTCTTGGGTTCAATCTTGCGCTGTGCAAACGCAGTTTTTGTGTCAATTTTAAAGAAACCAATATTGTCCTTCAGTTTATCGGCTTCGCCGCTTAGTTTCTCCGAACTCGAAACCAACGTGTCGGCAAATGAGGCATTTTGCTGTGTAATATTGTTAAGCTGCTGAATGGCATTGTTAATTTGCTCGGCTCCATTGGTTTGCTCCATACTTCCAGCTGTAATTTCCTGAATTAGAATAGAAGTTCTTTTAATTTCGGGTATAATATTTCGGATAAGATCAACCGACTGTTCGGTGTTTGAAACACTTTCTTTAGCAAGAATGAAGATTTCGTCGGCAGCAATTTTACTACGTTCGGCAAGTTTACGCACCTCGGCGGCAACAACCGCAAATCCTTTTCCGTGCTCGCCTGCCCTAGCAGCTTCAACGGCTGCATTAAGTGCTAGAAGGTTAGTTTGAAAGGCAATGTCGTTAACAATATTAATTCTGTCGGCAATTTTACGAATTGAGTCCATACTCTTTTCCGAGGCTCCTCCAATTTTCTCAATGTCGATGGCAAGCTTGTCGGAAATTTTATTGGTGTTGCTAGAGTTCTCGGTGTTTTGCTGAATGTTTGCAACCATTTCCTCCATCGAAGCTGAAACCTCTTCGGCATTGCTGGCTTGTGTTGATGCACCCTGCGAAATTTGCTGAGCCACCTGATTTAACTGGTCTCCAGCATTGGCAATGGAAGCCGATCCGTTAATAATCGACTCAACAATTGCCCGAATTCGGCTTATCATCTCCTTTAAGTCGAAAAGAAGCTTAGCTATCTCATCGCTTCCATTAATATCGTAACTATATGTTAGGTCGCCATCGGAAAGTTTTGATATTACCGTTGATGCAGTACTAATCGACTGTTTTATTGTGTTTATAATAAAGAATGCAATAATTATTCCTAGTGCCACAACAATAATTCCTCCTATAATTACAAAAATTCGGAAAAAGGAAGTTGACGCTTGTATTTGTTCGTATGCAGCTAACGATTCGTTTTGTTGACTAACGACAAGTTCGCCAAGTTGCTGAAGTACGTCGTTGGTGTTTTTTATAATTGTTCCATCGTCCTCAACCATTCCTTGCACTTCAACAAGAATCATAAAATCGTTATAGCTGTCGAACGAGTTAAGCATTGCCATAACCTGCTTATGCTCTGGAAATAAATTTGTTGTAATGGTTTCGTTAAGTTTTTCGAATAGTTCCCGATCCTGTGCACTCCAGTTTAGCGACAAGGGGCGTATTGCCGAAGCAAGAGAAGGGTATAATGAGTTATGTAACTCCTCGAGCCTTTTTTTATCGGGCGTACCTGGCAACTTGTCGATATAAATCCAGTTCTTAATAAGCAACTTCGACTCGGCCATTAGGTTTTGGAGTTCAATAAGCTTATTAACCGATGGGGTATTTTGCTCCGAAAGCTTACGGTTAACATTATCGTAGCCTGTTAGAATAACAAATGTTATAAGCGAGGATACGATAAAAAGCCCAATTATGACACCAAAACCTATAAGTAGTTTTTTGGATAGGGAAAATTTAACTTCCATAACTAAAGTTATTAGTATAGTTTAATAAACGTTTTTTGCCAACTTATAAAGTTGCTCGTTAACATTAAGCGAATGCTTGCCCATGTATCCACGGCTAATTTCGTACTGAATTTTCGACTCGTCGTTTAGAAAAACGAAGCTAACTCCAGCACCTTGGCTTGCAGCACCCGACTTGTCGCTAATAATTAAAGTACAATTACTTCCAACCTTAGCGTTTGCAGCGCCCAAATCGCCCGACTTATTGCTGGGTATTACAAGCACATTACAGTTAGTAATGTCGCCAGTTGATGCAAATGTACGCACTTCGATTGTTTGAGCAACTACTTTTCGTCCATTTAGTGCCGAAAGTTCGGCCATAAGTGCTGGGGCATCGCCAAGAATGCCAATTACAAAGTTACCTTGCTTGCCTTCGGGGCACCATTCGATAAGCCTTGTGAGCTGAAAAATAAAGGCTGTTTGAAGTTTTTCCTTTTGTGCTTGAGCGTTAAACCCTACAAAAAGCAATGCTAAAAGTAAAAATACAGTAATGGCTCTGAAAGAAGGTTTTGTTTTCATGACTAATCGAATTTATGTCACATTTAATTCAAAAAAGCTTAGTCCTTTTAACGTATATAAATTAAGGACAATGTTTAACTATTCAAAACGGAATATAAAGAAAAAAGTTCGAAAAAATGATTTAAAACATCCGTTTGGTGTGTGTAACTCCCAGTAATTGCGCAACATAATTAAACTTACAACTATTAGACCAAACGGAAAAACATGTTTTGCAATCAAAAATATAGATTTTTTCTTAGTAAACCTCTTTACAGCTTATTAAAAAACCATTTTCGAACCAATTACTATACCCTAAAACTTAAAAGTAACCCCACCAAATACCTTTAAAAGCGACTGAGGAGCACGGGGTTGAATCCAAATCGATTCTCCATAGGGTGCTGATCCCCAATGCTTGGCATTAAGAACATTGTCGGCACTTAGGTTAAATGTTAAGCTTTTATTTATTTTATACCCAACATTTGCATACAGAACAAATGCACCAGGTATTTCTTCGGTACCAGCATAAAGACTATTGCTTGGGGCAGTCCATATTCCACCATAGTAACGCGCCGTGAAGCTTGCAAAAAGTTTTTCGCCGTTATAGGTTATATTTGTATTTAGCTTTTGCTGCGAAACCTTAGGAATTTTGGAATTAGACTCCTTATCTTCTCCATTGGTATAGCTATAGCCAAGCGAAAATAGGAAACGGGCTACTTGGTAGTTAACGTCAATTTCGGCTCCTTGAGAGTACATTTCGCCAAGGTTTGCATTTATTTCAACAAAACCTGAATATACCGAGGAATCAATTAGTGCTCTCATTGGATTGTAATATGGGTAATTACCCTCTTGATCAGGGGCTTGAACTGGTCTAATAATATCGCTCATGTTGTTTCGGAAAATACTAGTGCGAACGGACATCGACTTGCTAATGTAGTATAGTGCGCTAAACTCGAACGATTGTAATTTTTCGGGTTGAATACTGAGATTAGGAATATGCATGGCATATGGGTTTGCCCAATTTTCCCAACGGTAATAATTCGAAGGGGCAATGTATGCCGTTCCTGCTAATGCTTTAAGTGTTAGGCTGCTTATGGGTTTGTAAACAAGTCCGAGTCGAGGGTTAAACGTTTCTTTGTAAATGCTATTGTAGTCGAAACGGCCACCAAGAGTAATAATCATATTGTCGAGTGGCTTGTACTCGCCTTGTACAAACGAGCCAAAATTGGTGAAGTTGCGTTCGCCAAAAACGTTCTCCCTAAAACCAAGAAGGCCAAAAGTGTAGCCGTTGGGGTCTACAAAAAACGATAGGTCGTCTTGTAAGCCGGCATCGAGGTGATATGGTTCGGTTAGGTTTTGGGTTTTTGGGAACGAAATTACGTTTTCGAACGACACGCCTGTAATAACGTTTAAACTCTCGCTAATTTTCCAATCGGCCTTAACGTTTCCCTGTATGTAACCCGAATATCCGTATTTATATCCTGCTCTTCCTCGGTCGAGTGGTCCATCTTTAACGGATGCAGTTGGAATAAAAAAGTTCGAGGCTGGGTTTATGGCATAGTCGCCCACAGTAACAGTTGCTTCTAAATCAAATTTTTCGGTACGTAATACGTCGTAATTAAGGTACATGTGCCTAATATCTTGTCCCCAAACATTGTTTTTAACATAAGCATATTGAGTAGGAATTGTTGATGGAGCATTCGACTCGAGCTGATGTTGCCAATCGAATCCAAGGGTAACCTTTTTGTACTTAATTTTGCCCAGCATATTCCAGTTGCGAATAGGGTAACTTTTCTCGAGCTGCCCTAATTCACCAGTGTATTCGTTTACTGCCTGGTAGTCAACCGCATCTTTATAGTAGTTGTGCCATTCAAAATCTTTTCCGTTGTAAACTCTCCCGAATAGAATCACATCGATATCATCGGCAATTTTTTTACCAAAAGTTACGCTTGCATTAACTGCCTGAGTTGAAACATAGCCAACCGAGCTTGTAATTCCATCAATGTCGCCGCCATCCTTAGTAATAAGGTTAATTACGCCAGCATAAGCATCGGCACCGTATAGAGCTGATGCAGGACCATACACTATTTCGATTCGTTTGTATAAATTAAGCGGCATATTATGTCCAAAAATAAATCGTTCGCCAGTAATAGGATTCTGCCGTTGTCCATCCTGAAGTACAAGAATTTTTTGGTTTCCTTCAACACCACGAATTGTAACAAGGGTTTTCACCTCGCCCTGCACGTCGTACGAAACGTCGATTCCTGTTAAGGCACGAAACATATCCTTTAAATCGCGCCAACCGTAGCGCTCAATTTGATCGGCCGAGTAACTTACCACTGTTGCTGGCGCATCCGAAATTTTTTGTGCTTTTTTCGATGCGGTTGTCACTTCAATATTAAGCAACTCTTCTAAACTTAAATTGAAAAAATCGGTTTCTGGTTCCTGCGAGTACGCATTTACAGAAATTAATGAAAGAATAATAAAGAAAAGTTTTTTCATGGAGGTTTGTTTAGTGGGTTTGTTTAATGTGTATACTTGGCAATATAAACTAATTTAGGTTGATATTGGATGCTGTGTGGCCTTTATTTACACATATGTTCAATTTTTATATGTCAAATGACGAATTTTAGCAACAAAAATATATTGCCAAATCGGTTATCTTTGTCGGTGTATTATAACTATTTCAGTATAAAAACTTGCACAAATGAGCTTAACAATTTACAACACCCTAACACGTAAAAAGGAATCGTTTAAACCCATAACTCCCAATAATGTTGGTATTTACGTTTGTGGGCCTACCGTTTATAGCGATGTGCATTTGGGAAACTGCCGAACCTTTATTTCGTTCGACCTAATTTATAGGTATTTACTACACTTGGGCTATAAGGTTCGCTATGTTCGAAACATTACCGATGCTGGCCACCTGGAGGGCGATAGGGATGAAGGCGACGATAAATTTGCTAAAAAAGCAAAACTCGAACAGCTCGAACCAATGGAAATTGTGCATAAGTACACCCTTGGTTTTCACAACGTAATGAGGGTGTTTAATACATTACCTCCTAGTATTGAGCCAACTGCTACGGGTCATATTAGCGAGCAAATTGAAATGATTAAGGAAATATTACAACAGGGCTACGCATACGAAATTAATGGAACTGTTTATTTTGATGTTGAAAAGTATAGCAAGGAGTTCTCGTACGGACAATTAACCAATCGAAAGTTAGAAGAACTGCTTGAGGGAACACGTGAACTTGGCGGACAAGATGAAAAGCATGGTAGGCTCGACTTTGCCTTGTGGATTGCTGCAAAACCCGAAACGCTTATGAAGTGGCCTTCGCCATGGGGCTGGGGATTTCCTGGATGGCATATTGAATGCTCGGCTATGGGCCGTAAATATTTAGGTGAAACCTTCGACATACATGGTGGCGGAATGGATTTACAGGCAACCCACCACACTAACGAAATTGCACAATCGCAGGCTTGTAATCATAAATCGCCTGTTAATTACTGGGTTCATACAAATATGCTTACTGTTAATGGGGTTCGCATGTCGAAATCGGCGGGGAACGGATTTTTACCCAACGAACTTTTTACGGGCAACCATCCACTACTCGAACGAGGTTACTCTCCAATGGCCGTAAGGTTTTTTATGCTTCAGGCTCATTACCGCAGCACCCTCGACTTTTCGAACGAAGCGCTACAGGCAGCCGAAAAGGGCCTACAGCGGCTTATGTCTGCCAATCGAATGCTAAACCGCATTAAGCCTGCTGCCAAATCGTCGGTTAATGTGAGCGACCTTTCGAAACGCGCTTTCGAAGCCCTCAACGACGATTTTAACAGCCCCATTGCCATTGCGGTTCTTTTCGATTGGGTTCGAAATATTAACTCGGCTACCGAGGGCAAAGTTGAACTAACTGCCGAGGATATTGAAAAGTTAACCTCCGACTTTCGACATATTATTTTCGATATTCTTGGCCTAACCGACGAGCAGGAGGATAGCGGTGGGCAAGCTGCGCTAACGGGTAAACTCATTGAGATGCTACTAAATATGCGCCTCGATGCAAAAACTAAAAAGGACTTTGCAACCTCCGATACCATTCGCAACCAGCTTACCGAAATGGGTGTAACTGTTAAAGACCGAAAGGACGGATTCGACTGGGAGATAAACGGGTAAAAAAAATAATTGATTTTGATTTAAAACTTTTACCGTAAAGACCACAAAGATATTCACAAAGCCCCTATATTTATAGGGATTTGTGGTTAATTGTCATTTTTTTTATACCGCTTCCTATTTACCAGCAAGGCGAGCAGACGAAAATGCGGAGAATAAAAACACTATTCGCTGCAAACAATGCGGACATTATTTTAATGTGCGGAGAATAAATAGTATATTTACCGCAAACTATGCAGAGAATGAAGGGGTACATTTACGAAAAAGAAGATTGGCCAAATTTCAAGTGGGATACTGAAAAGCTATTGCCTTTATTGGGAAAAGTTAGAAATTATCAAGGGAGAATTGTTGGTAAAATGGAATCCCTTGGATTTGAATTAAGGGATGAGGCAGTTTTGGATACTTTAACTCTTGATGTTATTAAATCCTCTGAAATTGAAGGTGAAACATTAGATGCAGAGCAAGTTCGTTCATCAATCGCACGTAGATTAGGAATGAATATTGCTGGTTTAATCCCCTCAGATAGAGATGTTGAAGGTGTTGTTGAAATGATGTTGGATGCAACACAAAACTATGAAAACCAGTTAACGAAAGAAAGATTATTTGATTGGCATTGCGCACTTTTCCCTACAGGAAAAAGTGGAATGTATAAAATAATTGTAGGAAATTGGAGAGATGATTCAACCGGACCAATGCAAGTAGTTTCAGGAGCACTTGGAAAAGAAAAGGTCCATTTTCAAGCACCTAGCGCCAGTAGATTGGAAGGTGAAATGAAAGTGTTTCTTGAATGGTTTAACAATGATGACAATAAAGAGCCTGTAGTTAAAGCAGGTGTTGCCCATTTATGGTATGTAACATTACATCCATTCGAAGATGGCAATGGTAGAATTGCCAGAGCAATAACTGATATGCTTTTGACAAGGTCGGATGGAATTCCTCAGCGGTTTTATAGTATGTCCGCACAGATTCGTACACAAAGGAAAGAATACTATGAAGTACTAGAGAAAACCCAAAAAGGAAACATTGATGTTACCAGTTGGTTAGAATGGTTTTTAAACTGTCTTTTGAATGCATTAAATAATTCAGATAACACCCTGAAAAAAGTAATGTTTAAACACAATTTCTGGAATAAGAATTCCACTAAACTTCAGAACGAAAGACAAAAATTTCTTTTAAACAAGTTATTAGATGGTTTTGACGGAAAATTAACCTCTTCCAAATGGGCTAAAATTGCAAACTGTTCTCCAGACACTGCATTGAGAGATATTCAAGACTTAATGGACAAGAATATTCTTAGAAAATCTGAAAGCGGAGGAAGAAGTACTAACTATGAATTAACCGAATCCAAATAAATCAAGCCCAACTGGAAAATAAACGGGTAGAAACAAATAATTTATTTTGTTTTTAAAAACCTTAACTGCTAAGACCACAAAGAAAAAGCAAAGTAAATAATATTGCATATAAGTCTTTGTACCCTGTAATTATCGGGTCTTTGCGAAAATCTTTGCGAACTTAATGGTTTGTTTTTTGAAAACCTCTTCTTACTTGTCAATTGAATAATCACTACTCTTCAAAAAGGTATATCTCCGACAAAGCTTTTACCGACATGTCGGCGTAAAAACTATTTGGGTGGTATATTCTAAAGTAACCGCTTTCGCTGTACTTATCGGGTATTGCAAGTATTGGCTTAACCTGATCGACCCTGTTGAACAGTTCGCTATAGCTATAAATAACCCTGTACCCATCGAGACCTGCGAAGCAAACCAAGCCTTTTTGCATACAACTTTGTGCTTCGTCGTTATCAACTATTGGCATAAGTTCAACTCCCTTAAAGGTAGGCGACGCATGGTAACCCATGCCCATACCGTAAAATATCGATTTATATTCAACATTTGCTTTTTGGTTATAGGTTGAATCGATGGTTGATACTAGCTTATCGGCAATAACCACGTTGACCGTTGGAGTAAACGGATTTTTTAGCTCCCGGTTAATTTCGTACTCCTTTTTATCGAACGACTTTATGGTAATTTTCGTTGGATTTTCGAGCTCGCGAAATGCAAAAAGATCGTTGGCAGCAACTATTTTCCAAACTTTTCCCGTAGGGTAATCCACCTCTTTTTTGTATGGTTTAATCGGAGCCATTTCGGTTGCAATTATTACCTGATGAGGGGTATTTGTTAAGAATATTTCGGCCCACGAAAAGGTTACCTTGTCGCCCTTGTCGTTTTCAATAATTAAGTACAAATCGGTCGATGGTCGAAATGCTTCAACATTCTTCTTTTCAACAATAAAAGGGTTTAATATGTCGAAAAGTGAGTACCCACGGCACCTATATGCTCCTACAAAATTGTAACTTCCCGAATCGTTTGGGGTTGCCTGCTTATAAAACACTTCGCGCTTATAGTACTTTTTAAGCTTAACCTCACCGGGTTTTTTTACTTCACCCTCAATAAAAAGGTTGCCTGTGGCCAACGAAGTTTCGTCGGTACGGTGGTATAGGCTATTGCCATTAGCATCGTAATTTTTAGTGGCTCCCGAAAAAGCATCGGGAATAAGGTTGCACGACGATAGCATTAAAGCAGCGCCAACTAAAATAAGTGAAATTTTTTTCATGTTTTATTTGTTGTTTTTAGTCAGGTCCCAGCTTTGCTTCGATTTGCTTTGCATTCAAGTCGCACTCTGACTAAATTATTAATACTTTACGCCAACTTCAAGCACAATAAATCTGCCTGGGCTAACGGCTCCTTTGCTTTCGTAAATCTTTTTGTCGAGAATATTCTGAACGCTTAGCGACAAAGTTCCATAGTGAAATACCTCAGCCATTACCTTTAAGTCGATTGTAAAAGCTGCCGGATACCTATCGCTCAGCACAATTTCGTCGTAAATATTCTGGTCGTTAACAAACATTTCGCCGGTGTAGCGGCAGGTTACGCCAGCGTTTATAAATCGCGAACGCATCATTGCCCCAAGGGCAAAGGAGTGCATGGGAACATCGGTTAAAAACTTTCCGGTAAGATTATTTGTATCTTCGATACTTA
Source organism: Bacteroidales bacterium UBA2287 (assembly GCA_002345675.1). GTDB lineage: Bacteria > Bacteroidota > Bacteroidia > Bacteroidales > Tenuifilaceae > UBA2287. The sequence continues at coordinate 15,172 of DDWL01000003.1, forward strand.
TTGGCTTATAGTTCGAAATTTTCGATGAGGCAAATGCGTAATTCCCATAAATATTAATATTTCGAATTGGTGTTACCGAGAAGTCGGTTTCGAATCCAAAAATATCAACCTCCGATATGTTTGAGCGAATCATAATTGGCCTTGGTCCAAAACCCATGTCGATACTGTCGCCTGTTGAAACGTAGTAAAGAAAATCGGTTCCTTTGGAATAGAATGCGCTTGCCGAAACCTTTAACCATGCCAATGGCTTATAATCGGTTCCAATCTCCAAGTTATCCAAGTATTCGGGTTTGAGATTGGGGCTTGCCACTTTAAATCCTCCTCTTACTCTTCCCGAACGGCATAGGTCGTCGAGTACCGATGGGCGAAAACCTCTGCCGTAGCCTGCAAATAAGCGGAACATTTCGCTTGGCTTGTACTGAACCGACAGCCTTGGACTTACTGCTCCCCAACTTACATCTTCTAAGTTTTCGAACTGATACTGATCCATAAAAACCGTTTCGGCCGAAGGCGAGTTAATAATAAATGCCCCATCGTAAAAACTGGCAAGATCGTAACGTAATCCCGCAACCAGCTTAACTTTTCCAGCAAATAGCGACAATTCGTCTTGCACATATATTCCGTAGAAATTCATTTTACCCCTATTATCAACCTTGTCGGTTGACGTGTAGTATATATCGGCTGCATCGACTGCACCAACACGAAAGTCGAATCCAGTTGTAAGCGTATGGTTTTTAAATGAGTAGCTAACACCCGAAAGCAAACCATAGTCGCTACGAACCGAAAGAACATCGTACCAAGTATAGTCGTCCTTAAACCATTCGCTAACCCTTTTGTAGTGCTCCTGTAGGTAGAATAGCGATGCGTTCCATTTAAAAGTTCCAACTTTTCCGCTGAAAGCGGAACGAAACTGGTACGTATCGTGATCGGTTGTGTTGCCAAGGGGTTGGAAAACCAACTCGCCAGTTCCGCGCATATCGTCGTAGTACGTAAGGTCAATATCGGCCGAAAACATTTCATTTTTATTATAGCCTCCTCCAATGTTTATAACCTTTTCGTCGAAAGTTGACTTAACAATAAAGGGGTTTGCCACTTGGTCGGCGTACGATTGGGTTATGTAGCCGTCGCTTTTTCGGAGCTGACCATTGGCAGTCCAGTAAAATCCATTTTGCAAATTTCCTGCAAACTTTCCTTTTACGCCACGGGTATTGTAGGTGCCATAGTCGGCTGTTAGCCTAGCTTCAATGGGTTTATTAGGCTTTTTTGTAACAACATTTATAATTCCACCCATTGCATTTCCACCGTAAAGGGCCGAACCAGGGCCTTTAACAACTTCAATTCGGTCAATTTCGCCTGTTGAAATAAGGTTCCAGTTAACCGAGCCACCATCGGCTTTATTAACGGGAATTCCGTTTAGTAAAACAAGGGTGCGAGCCTGCTCCTTGCCACTTACTCCTCGCATTGAAATGGTTGCTTTATGCGAAAAAAGTCCAAACGAACGGCTATTCTGCACACCCGATAAAAGGGTTAGCGCCTCGTCGATTGACTGCGCCGACGATAATGCCAACTTTTCGGGCGAAAGAACTTCTACTCTGCCGGAAATATCGCTTATTCTGCTTTCGGTTCGAGTTGCCGAAACAACAACTTCGTCGAGAAAATGGTAATCATCTTCAAGGGAAATTTCAACACTCTCGGTTTTGCCATTGGTTATAAAAACCTGAATTTCTTGTGTTGAGTAGCCTACTGCCGACACCTTAATCTTATAACTTCCTTCGATAAGGTTGTCGATTATAAAGTAACCCTTTCCGTTTGTAGCTTTAACCACTTTCCCTGCTGAAATGTGTGCTCCAAATATTGGGTTGCCATCGGTTTTGTCCTTTACGTAACCTTCTACTTTTCCTTGCGAATAAGTCGAAATGGCAACAAAACTAAAGGCTATAAATAAAAAGATGTTTCGCATAAACCTTACTGTTGAATTTTTATTTCCAATTCCATATAGCCATCGGCAGTAATGTCGGAATGTTTTACCCTTATTAATCCGTACTTCCCATCGTCAGTTTTAAAGGGAACTATTTTGCCGGTGTACGCAAACTTGCTAAGGCCGCTAACGCTTTGTGGATTAAACGACTCCACAAGCAAACTGTCGTTTTGAGCCAATTCGAATTTAGTTGGATTTACAAGATTGTAGTCCGATGAATTATAGTCGTACTGCGTTGCATTACGAATTGCCCAATTCGAAATAATGGGGTAGTGGGTGGTTACCGAGCTGCTTCCTGTGTAGGCAGGACAGCAAAGCGTTGGCGACATAACTCCGCTGGTTTGGTACACAAATCCCACAAGGTCGATTGTGGACTCATTTCCGGAAACAGTTGCATTGGTAAATAAATTCCCTGAATGTAAGTCGACAAATTGAGGGTATAGCGAATTGTTTTGCATGCCAATAAAAAGCGATGGGTAATGATTTATTGCTCCGTAGGCCGAGCCTTCGCCCAGCAGAACGGTTCGGGTAATTGTTGCCGAATCGCGGTTGGCATTCATAATCATAAATCGCCAAAGTTCAATCTCAGCACCCGACTTCACGGCATTGTAAGTGTAACTAAAGCCTCCTTCAGTTATATAAATACCTTTATCGAGTTCGGTAATTGTTCTGCCATTTACAATACGTTGCACCCTAAAGTTTGTAATTGGTGCGTTTTTACTGCTTGCAGCTATACTAAACCTCAACTTTCCACCAACAGGAATGACAGCATCGTTTTCGGTAATACCATCGCCGTTAATTAGAACTACCGTTGGGGGGTAAACCTTTTCCTCCTCTTTTTTGCAACTCGAAAAAAGGATAAGTAAACCCGCAAATATTAGTAATGTTCGTTTCATTTATTGTAAATAAAAACTGCACCCTTTTCATTGTTTTCAATGGAATAAGAGTGCAGTTTAAGTGAAGAAAATTATACTGTTGGTTTGTAAAGTTTTAATTCAAACTCAATCCAGCCGGCTTCGTTCTCGGGGTTGCTAAGAGAAATAACCTTAAACAAACCATAAGTACCATCCTGTGTTAGAAAAGCATAAATATCGTCAACCTCAAGGAGTTTCGCCTTTTTATTTCCGCTAGTAATAGTCGCATTGTAAAAGGCTGCAATACTTGCATCGCCATCAATAATAAGGTCGAATTGCGCAACTGTTAACTCTGTAGCTGGAAGTGTAAACTTGGTTAAATTTTTTGTTGCAAAGTTTGTTACCGATGTTTCACCTGTAAAAATGCCTGTAATGTTTGCACCAGGAGAAGATAGGGTTGTATAGTTTGATTGCGTATCGGTTACCTCGTAAAAACAGAGTAAATCAATTTTAGCTGAATTTTCAAATGCTAATGCCTGGGTATAAACTTTTTTCTCGGAAACAGAATAAAATGCTCCAATGGTAGCATTCGACTGCGCACCAAGTTTTACTATATTCTTTTGTGGCTCATTGTCGTCGTCTTTACAACCCGAAAAGCCAAATGCTAAAAGCAACGATAGCGCTGCAACGCTGAATAATTTTTTGTTCATCTTTTAAAGTTTAATGTTTTGCGTTATGTATTTATTTACACATCGGCAACAAAGGTATATATTTATGTAATTGCTCCAAATATTTCGAACAAAACTTTAGAAAATTTATTATAGTGTATTGAAATTGAATAATAGCATAACTTTGTGACCAATCATAAAAGTAGAATGAAATCGAAAAAACGGATTATAGTTGCCATTACTGGTGCTAGCGGCTCTGTTTACGCACAGCGAATAGTTGAAAAGTTAACGGTTCTTACCGATGAAATTGGCGAGATTGCCATTATTTTCTCAGAAACAGGGAAAAAGGTTTGGGATTACGAACTCGGAATGGATCTACCTAAATCGAAACTAATTCGGGAGTTCGCAAGCGACAGTTTTTTTGCACCAACAGCCTCGGGGAGTGCAGGTTACGATGCAATGATTATTATACCATGTACCACAGGAACCATGGGTCGAATTGCCAACGGCACCAGCAACGACCTAGTTGCTCGTAGTGCCGATGTAATGCTAAAAGAGCGTAATCCACTGATTTTGGTGCTTCGCGAATCGCCCTATAGCCTTATTCATATCGATAATATGCGAACCATAACCCTTGCTGGAGGAATAATCTTCCCCGCAAGCCCATCGTTTTACAGCAAACCTACCGACATAATTCAACTTGTTGATACAGTAGTGGATAGAGTAATTGGAATGATTGGCTTTGAAAATAAAGGGTACAAGTGGGGGGAGGAAGGGACAACACAGAGGCACTGAGTGACGGAGGAACACGGAGAAAAAATTATAATTAACGTTATCCCTGCCTGCCGTTAACGCCAGTCAGGCAGGCGCATTCTATTTAAACACTTCGAACTCCAAACTTCCAACTCCGAACTATTTCTAATGTGCCCTATGTGCCTATTGTGGTGAAAGATTTAAACGTAACGACGCTAATGCGCAATGAAAAAAACCACAGAGACACAGAGTGACAGAGGAGCACAGAGACATATTTAATTTGAGTTAATCGGTGAATTCATTTAATCCGTGAAAACCCGTTCAATCTGCGTAATCTGTGTTCTATTTCAACGCTAAGGGGAGGCAAATAACAAAAACCCCGACAAAAAATATTTCTGTCGGGGTTCTGTAAATGAATTTGTTTTTACATCCTATAAAAATCGTTTCCCTTGTCGTCAATAAGAATAAAGGCTGGAAACTTTTCTACTTCAATTTTGTAAATGGCTTCCATGCCCAGTTCGGGGTACTCAATAAGTTCAACTTTTTTAATGTTTTCCTGAGCGAGAATGGCCGCCGGGCCACCAATGCTTCCAAGGTAAAAGCCACCGTACTTTTTGCAGGCATCGGTAACGGCCTGACTTCTATTGCCTTTGGCAATCATTATTAAGCTACCACCTTGCGACTGGAACAAATCGACATACGAGTCCATTCGTCCTGCAGTAGTTGGGCCAAACGAACCCGATGGTAACCCTGCTGGGGTTTTTGCCGGCCCCGCATAGTAAACGGGATGGTTTTTTGCGTACTCGGGAAGCCCTTCGCCTTTGTCGAGGCGTTCTTTTAGCTTGGCGTGGGCAATATCGCGGCCCACAACTATTGTTCCTGTAAGCGAAAGCCGGGTTCCAACTGAGTGTTTCGAGAGTTGCGCAAGTATTTCCTTCATAGGAAGGTTAAGGTCGATATTTACTGCACCCTTTTCGTCAACCTTTCGATACTTTTCGGGAATAAATTGGCCTGGGTTATCCTCCAGTTTTTCAACCCAAACGCCATCCTTGTTTATTTTAGCCAAAATATTCCTGTCGGCCGCACACGAAACACCCATTCCTACAGGGCACGAAGCGCCATGTCGTGGAAGGCGAATTATTCGCACATCGAGGGCAAAATGCTTACCGCCAAACTGAGCACCAATGCCAAGTTTGTACGAAGCTTCGAGAATACGCTGCTCAAGGGCAACATCGCGGAACGCTTGTCCCCCTTCGTTTCCTTCGGTTGGCAGGTTGTCGAGGTACTTTGTCGATGCTAGCTTTACAGTTTTTAAGCAAGCTTCGGCCGATGAGCCACCAATTACAAATACAATATGGTAGGGAGGGCACGCAGCAGTTCCCAGCGAGCGCATTTTTTCAACTAAATAGCGTTCCAAGCTTAGCGGGTTAAGCAGTGCTTTTGTCTCCTGAAAAAGCATGGTTTTATTTGCCGAGCCTCCGCCTTTTGCAACAAATAAAAATTTATACTCCATTCCGTTGGTAGCGTGTATATCGATTTGCGCAGGGAGATTGGTACCCGAGTTCTTCTCGGTATACATGTCGAAAGGTATGGTTTGCGAATATCGAAGATAATCCTCAGTGTAAACCTTATACACTCCAAGCGAAATGGCCTCTTCGTCGTTAGCGCCAGTCCAAACCTGTTGGCCCTTTTTGGCCATAACGGTTGCAGTTCCTGTATCCTGACAGTAGGGGAGAAGTCCCTTAACCGAAACCTCGGCGTTGTGAAGAAGCGTAAGGGCTACAAACTTGTCGTTGTCGCTGGCCTCAGGGTCGTTTAAAATGTCGCCAAGCTGCTTAAGGTGATTGGTGCGAAGCATAAAGGAGCAATCGCGCAACGCAGCACGGGTTATCTCGGTAATAGCTTCGGGTTGTACTTTTAGCATTTCTTTTCCCTCGAAGCTACTCAAGGACACATACTTATTGGTTAGCAGGTAGTATTCGGTTTCTTCTTTCCCAACGGGAAATTGTTCATAGTACTTAAAAGGAGGAGTTGCCATGGTGGTTTTGTTTAGGGTTATTTTATGTTTTCAATTTGTTCGGGAGGAATACCAATTATTGCCTTGTAATGGCCAACAATAATGGGACGTTTAAGCAGACAAGGATTTTCACAAATAATTTTAACCCACTCGTCGTGGAGGAACTGTTTTCCCTTAAGGTTTTTGCGAAAGTAATCCTCCTTATCACGAACTATTTCTGTAATTGGAAGATTAAGTTTCATAACAATTTCATTAATTTCCAAAGGGGTAATGCTTTTTTTAAGGTACTCCCTAATTTCGAATTCGGTGGTAATGGATTTTAACTTTTCGAGCCCCATTCGGCTATGTTTACACTTAGGGTTATGGAAAATTTTTATTGTCATTTCAATTTCTTTTCGAATCACAAGTTAAGGCTATTTGGCATTCGGTTCAATATATTCGTGCTGCTTTTCAGCAGAATTAAAAATTACCACACAAAAAGAGAACCCTTACAAATAATATTTGTTACTAACTTTGTAACAAACATAGGGAAAATGAAAATTCAATCGTTTAACATTTGCAACTTTTTGGTCGATGGCGGTGCCATGTTTGGCGTGGTACCAAAAATTTTGTGGAACAGGGTTTACCCAGCCGACGAAAATAATATGATACCTCTTGCCCTACGGTCGTTGGTTATTGAAACGGGGAATCGCATTGTACTTATCGATACAGGCATTGGCGACAAGCAGGACGAAAAGTTTTTTAGTCACACCGGAATGTTTGGCGGAGAAGGACTAATGAGCGGACTAAAAAACCTTGGTTATAAACCCGAAGACATAACCGACGTTATTCACACGCACCTTCACTACGACCATTGCGGAGGCGGAATAGCAAATGCTAATCCCAGTGGGTTTCGATTGGTTTTTCCAAAAGCAAAGTACCATGTAGGTAAAGCGCAGTGGGAATCGGCAATAAACCCAAATGTTCGCGAAGCCGATTCGTTTCTTCCCGAAAATATTTTACCCATGCGCGAATTAGGTGCGCTAAATCTTATTGAAAAAGAAGGCGAAATAGCACCAGGAATCGAGGTTCGCATATTTAACGGGCACACCAAAGGGCAACTTGTACCAATAGTGCATTTGCCAAATGGCAAAACGGTGGTTTTTGCTGCCGACTTGTTTCCTACAAGTGCCCATATACACTTAGCGTGGAACATGAGCTACGATGTGGAGCCACTGATTACGATGAAGGAAAAGGAGGTTTTTTTAAACGAAGCATTAGAAAACAGCTACATTTTTTTCTACCAGCACGACCACATTACCGAGTGTAGCACCCTACACCAAACCCCAAAGGGCATAAGGGCAAAGGATAAGCTGATGTTTAACGAGGCAATTTCGTAGCGTTTAAATCTTTCACCCCAATAGGCACATAGGGCTCAGTAGATATTTATAAGAAATTGCGTCGTAGCGTTTATTTGAACACAGATGACACAAATTGAACAGATTTTTACGAATTTTTAAATATTTCTTCTCTGTGTAACTCCGTATCTTCGTGTCTCCGTGTTGTCTCTTAGCGCCTTAGCGTCGTAGCGTTTAAAAATATTCTCTGTGTTCCTCTGTTCCTCTGTGTCTCCGTGTTGTCTTTAAACCAATGCAGCAAACATTCGAAAAGTATACTCAATTAAGGGGTAAAAGCAATAGATAAATAGCAATAACGAAAAAAGCCCATCGGCAATCGCCAGTTTTTTCCAGAGATTAGGGAAGGTGAATAGTATAAGAACAATAAAAAAACGTACCAATAGCTGCAAGGCAAAAAAAGCAAAAATTCGGATGGAATGAGGATTTAGCACAATAGCTTGTGAAAAGTTTCCTCGAACAATTTCCGAAAAAGCACTCGAAAGTCCTTTGCTGGGAGGAATAATTCCTGTTTGTTCTGTTAAAAGGGCAGGAATAGGGTGAGAGCTTCCGCTAAAAAGCAGCGAGTAAGCAAAAACAAACAGAACAACAAACCCAAGGGCAAAGCTAATAGCTATATGTGGGTTTAATAGCGCTCGAGAAAATTGGTTGTTTTTCACCCTTACTTCTTGTAAATAATAGGTTTTACTCCTTTTTCCGTAAAAAATTAAAGAATAAAAGAAAAAAGCCAAGGTCCAATAATTGTTTTAATTGGCTTGGCTTTAATGGTTATGTCCATTGTTGGTTCTAGTTCTTAATTTTTAACGAGTCGGATTTTGCGTTACTTTCTCGTAGTCCTTCAGCTGCTTTTTTAAGGGCTTTAGCAGCGGCAGTACCAACTTTACGTGCTGTTTCTTTGTCCGACATTTCTATTGTTGTACTGTCTAAGTTGTCAAGGTCTTCTTCAAGTTCCCTTAAAGCCTTTTCGAGGCTATCGGTAATCGATTTACGGTCAATTTCGTCGCCAATTTCCTTGTCGAATGCGTCCTTAAATTCTTTCCCAAACAGTTCGTATTTACCCGATTTGTTAAAGACCTCGTCGGCAAAAATTGCTGTTCCGCTAATTACAACAATCCAAACAACAGCAATAACAACCGAAACAATCGAAATTACCAACGCAGCAATTCCTAAACCCTTTTTACCATTGCCATTCGATGCCTGAACAATTGAAATGATACTAAATACTATAGCGAGTACACCAGGGAAAAAGGCAACAATGCCAACACATGGAATAAACGCCACAATTAGCGAAAGTATGCCTAGTACAATGCCAATTATTCCCATTACTTGGCCTTCGGTTGATGTTCTTGGATAGTCCATGACTTTACATTTAATTTATTTAAAGACGAATATATTTTTTTAAATGCTGCGTTACAAGCAATTTTATTTTAACAGGTTTAGTAAATCCTCTTCAAGGGTTGCGATTGGAGTTTCGACAATTCTGCCTAGTTCAACATTGTTTCGGCTAACAATAAATGTTGGAACAAATTCAACGTAACCCTCGGGAACACCCGCTTCAACAGCTGTTTTTGAGCGGTTTACGCAAATAAGTTCAATAATCATTCGCTCATTTGTTTCGAGTAGCGATATAATTTTTAAAAAACGAGGAACTTCCCTATGGCTGTCGCCACACCAAGTGCCAAGAATTACTTTTATGGCTACGCCATTTATTAAAGTATTCAATTGCGATATAACTGCACTTTTAGGTGCGTAGCCGTTGTACTCAAAAGAGTACCACGAGTCGAACATGGGATCGGTAAATGCTGCTTGAGTACAACGACCGTAAAGTATATCCTGTTCAGCTTTCTCGTCGAAAATTATTTTATTAACCTCTTGTGATCCAGCTTTTAGCGTTGCAGCAACAAGAATAATAATTGTAATTGATGTTTTCATTTGCGGTTCGTTTAAGTGCAAAGTTACGTTTTAATCGTTTTGGTTGAAGCTTTACCTAAATCTTTTAAGATCGGTTTCCCTAAAAGTCCATTCGGGAGTAAATATTTCAGTTGTAAAAGAAGCAGTATACCAAGGCGAAATAGAAGAATTATTAGGATTTTTTAGGATCTGTATTTCCTGGGCGGGCATGTAGCTTTGTGCAAGTAGAAATAGTTTCTCACCTGTATTTTTGTTAACAGCCATATCGACAATGATAACAGCATGACCGGGCAATCCACCCTGAATAAACACATCGCCCACCGACAGTTCGCTTAAGGGAATTGCCACCATTTCCTTCGAAAGCGAAAGGGTTCCGGCATAGGCGAAAACGGTTTCGAGGTACTTCCAAAACGATTCGTGAGTGTTTACTGGCAATCCGCCATCGGTCCACCAAACCCTATTGCCCGAAACGGCAATTCTTCGTCCTTTCATCCATTCGGAGTAGCAGGCCTTGAAGCCGTTGGTAAAGTTGAAGCAAATTTTTTCGAACTGATTGTTACTGAAAAGCCACTCGGCTCGTAACCTAATTACAGCATCGGCGCACTGGTGAAGGTCTCTTTTGCCAATGGGCAAGCTAACAACGGCGTCGTAAACCCGATTATCTTCCTTGGTTTGCCCGTTAAAGTATTTCACTTTAGCACCGTGGGGCTTAAGGGGCAAGTTTTGTAAATAGTTTGCAAATGCGTTATTGGGGAAATTAATTCTACTAAAACCTGCAGGAGGATTGAGTCGTGTTGCTAAAGTTTTTCCGCTGGTATCAATAAGTTGAGTTAAAGGTGAAATAGCCTGAAGATCTGTTTTACCACTTTCGGGATCAAACCTAACCGAAGAGTCGGAGGGAAAGAAACAGGAGAAAAGAAAAGTTAAACAACAAAACTTTAGTATTGCAACCATTTTTTAACGTTAAGAATTTAAGCAAATATAGTGTCTTTATGGAATTAGGAAAGTTGTAACTACTCAAGGTGTCTTTTTTTGTAGGTGTTTTCTTAAAAAGGTAAATATAAACTCTAGGAATAAAAGACCGTTGCTCGATTTTTTAACTTCGTTGAGCCCTGCGGGATTTGCGTGAGATTTTTAAACTGCTGAATAGTTATGGTAAGTTTAATAACTCCAAATTTTTCGAACCTACAACATGTCGTTTTAAAAAATGGTTACCTTTGATAGTTCGACAAACTTATTAACCTTATGCCAATTGCCTATTTAACCCGCAGAGAACGATTTTCGGCCGCTCATCGGCTTTTTAAACCCGATTTGAACGACGACGAAAATAAAGAGATTTACGGTCAGTGTTCGCACCCCAACTGGCATGGCCATAATTACGAACTTTTTGTAACTATAAAAGGAGAGGTTAACCCCGAAACGGGTTACGTTTTAAACCTTAAAGGGTTGGGTAATCTAATTAAGGAAACCGTAATATCGAAGATTGACCATCGAAACCTAAACCTCGATGTAGACTTTATGCACGGTATAGTTACGTCAACCGAAAACCTTTCAATTGCCATTTGGAATGTGCTCGATAAGCCCATAAGGAATTTAGGGGCAAGGTTACATCGAATTAGAATTCAGGAAACCGAAAACAATTTTGTGGATTACTACGGCGAATAATTGGTACTTTTGCACTCAATTAATTTACTTTTTTAATGGAAAACGAATTCGACAATAACGAACATTACAATAGCGAAGGGTACTCAAGAGTAGAAAGTTGGAATCCCGAAAAAACCCAAAAACTTGCTGAGCACTACAAGGCTATACTCGAACTTTTGGGCGAAGATACCATGCGCGAAGGGTTACTAAATACGCCATTTCGAGTTGCCAAGGCAATGCAGTTTTTAACTCATGGTTATCACGTCGACCCAGGAAAAATTATTCAATCGGCTAAGTTTAAAGAGAACTATCGCCAAATGGTAATTGTTAAGGACATTGAGCTCTACTCGATGTGCGAACACCATATGATTCCGTTTTACGGAAAAGCGCACGTGGGCTACATTCCCGACGGTCACATAACTGGCCTGAGTAAAATTGCTCGTGTTGTTGAGGCCTATGCTCGTCGACTTCAGGTTCAAGAACGACTAACCGTTCAAATTCGCGACTGCATTCAGGACAATCTTTTGCCCATGGGCGTTGCCGTAGTAATTGAAGCTGGCCATATGTGCATGCAAATGCGTGGAGTTCAAAAGCAAAATTCGGTAACAACAACATCTGCATTTACAGGTATTTTTCTCTCCGACATAAAAACTCGCGAAGAGTTTATGCATCTTATAGGTGTTAGGTTGCACTAATCCAAATTTAACTAAACAGCAAAGGAGTTGTCTAGGAACTCTCTGTGTAACTAAACACGACATAGTTTCACCGAGAAGATACAAAGAGCCCAAAGAACAAGAGTTTTTACTCTGTTGATAGCGCTTTTGCGGTGTTAAATCGCTAATAATTTATTAGCCTAACATCCCATTTTCGCGACTTAACATTAACCATTTTGTAGTCTCTAGTTTCTTCACAACATATATAGGGATGCTCACCATTAAGAAAGGACTTTATTATTAATGCGTAACGAACAATTGAAACAACTTTATAAAATGTAGTTTTTATACCAACCTCTCCAAGGGTTGATAAAGTATAAATGCTTTCTCTGTAGTTTTTGTTAACCGGATAGAAATAGAACTTAGTGCTGTCAATTTTCCCTAGTCTGGCAACAACTAATTTTTTATGTCCTGTTTGTAAATTTCGGCATTTAAGTAATTAGAATAATATAATG
>DDWL01000070.1:0-4408 GCA_002345675.1 Bacteroidales bacterium UBA2287
TTGCTGAGCAAGTCGAAGCAAAGTCTCCCCGTGAGCGAATAAACCTAAAGGTTTAAATGTTTATAGGAAATTATTTCGGATTATTTTGTACGACCCCCAGTTGGGGTCGAATGTATTATCGGTTAATGTTTCTATAAACATTCGATGCCTCTGGCATCCTTCCCGAACTTCCTTCCGACCGCTCAAACTCCGTCTGACCGCTCCAAGCGGTCTGACGGATGAAACAACACGGTCTTCATCTGTAACCCGTCCGACCGCTCCAAGCGGTCGGACGAGAAATATGGCACAAAAAAAAGCCTCGGAAAACCGAGGCTTTTATGTTTACCAATACGGATTGAAAGGAAAATTACTTCTTAACCATTTTACGAACAACACTTTCGCCGTTTGCTGCCTCGAAGGTAACGAGGTAAATGCCAGCCGAAAGTTTTGCAGTTTCAACTGTAGCAACTCCGTTAGTGCGAACATCCATAACAACTTGACCTAACAAATTGGCAACAACAACACGGCTAACAACCGATGGATTGCTAATGGTAATTTGGTTGCCAAATGGATTAGGATAAACGCTAAGGTTATTAAGAGCATTAGTGTTAACACCTACAGGAATCATAGTAATAGGGATAGTTAAATCCACATTATTAACAGTAGCAATACCAGTAACATCAACAAAACCTGCTTTAGCAACAGTATAATCGTAAGCACCAGGAATAATCTCGGAGAACATGTAATTACCAGGGATGTTAGTAACACCATCGAGAGTAACTACTGCATCGTTAATAGGTTCGCTAGCTGCGTTAACTACGTTGAAAGTTACATTGAAAATAGGAGCAAAGTTAGCGTTAATGGTAAGGTCGCTGGCTGGCATAGTAAAGGTATAGTTCTGATTAGTACTTAGCTCAACACCATCTGCATCGGTCCAGTTAATAAATACGTAACCAAAATTATTATTTGCCCAAAGATCTACCTCATCACCTTCACGGTAACCATCCCAAACGCCATTTACATTACCAGCTTCCATTGGGTTAACGTTAACAGTAATTTCGTAGTAGGTTTCAATAACGGTCATGTAAATGAATGCTGGTCCGCCCACATCAAAACTAGCCTCAACAGTTACTTCCATTATTTCTTGGTACGACTTCATCGATTTGCTTCCATAATTAATGCGAAGATTTGCAGTTGTCCCGTTAATGTCGGTTATGGTATAATCTTCACCTTCTACCATGTCGAATTCCATAAAGCCATCTTCAAAGAAAACGGAAACATTCAAATTAGTTAAAGAAGTTGCAGCGTTCCAAGTAATGGTAAAGTCATCGTAATCAGGCATTACAGTGTAAGTGACAAACTGAGGATCGATGGTTGCATTTATAGTACCACTTGTAATAGCAGTAACGGTAAGCGTTACGTCATCGTCGGTATCGAAAGTAATTAGGGCATCAAAGGTATCGTCAGTAGCAAGTAGTTCTGTAATTAGGTAGCTGTTGTGAATGAAAAGTTTACCCATTTGAATACGGTAGTCGGTATCAAGAACTAAAGGAGTACCACCAACTGAAACTGAGGTAATTTCTTCGGCATCTACCCAAACAATATTTGTAAATACATCGCCAGGGTTGGTAAGGTCGTAGTCTACAGAAGTAGGCGTAATTGTTGGAACTGTGGAGAAAACCACGTCAATGCTAAACCAACTTTCAGAACCCAATCCAAACTCGGCATTAAAGTTTAAGCCATTATTCATGTGATAATTGTCTTGCTCAATAAAGGTGGTAAAAATAGTGAGCGTATTATCAACAACCGAATAGTCAGTGCCCAATATCATTGGAGTAAAAACTGGCTCTTGGGTTTCTTGGTTCCAAGTAACATAATTTAGTGTTGTAATTTCAGTTTCGCTGCCCCAGTTAATATCGAATTCAACATCGGCAGGTTGGCTAATGCTGAAAATCAAGGATTCGGGGCTAATAGTCGCTGGAGTTATTCCAACAAAATTTGCACTTAAAAATAAATCGGCTCCAGGCATATTGAAAGTGTACTCGCTATCGGTACTAACAATATTCATATTGCCATCGGTCCAATTATTAAATACGTATCCAATATGAGGAGTTGCTGTTAGCGTAATTTCTTCACCTTCAGGGTAAAAGCCCCCTGTCGACGATACATTGCCGTTCCAAGCAGAGACAGTCAGTTGATGGTAAACTGCAAAATCCTCAAGGCTACGCGAGGTTAGCTGAATAGTAGCATTGTACTGGCCAACAAGCATTACCAAATCCATTGGATTGGTTGGAATGGGCTGTCCAATATAATCGGCTTCTGTTGCTGGAAATGAAGTTCTGAAAGGTTTTGTCCCTTTCGATGCGTCGGTAAGCGTGTAGTTTGTATTAACTACAAAGTTGCCTTGTTCACTAAAGGTAACTCCGTTAACCTTAATTAGCTTACTCTGATCGGCCGAGGTAATTTCGGCAAGAGTTTTAACTTCGGGTATAATTTCGTTTCCTGTGCTAACAGGTGCGCCTGGGTTGGCTAAAGGTATAATCTCGAGCAATTGGTTATAAATGGCTAATTTACCTACTAACCCGCTCATTCCGTCGCCCACTACATAAGGAGTAGTAATAACAGTTGATGCGTCGTGAATTAAAATAGCAGCAGTTTCGTCCTGTATAAATTTTTGGTTCCAACCTGGAGATCCAGCAGGGCGTGAGAAAGTAACAACGGCCTCACCATTGTAACGGAACTCGTCGTTTTCTGCATAACCGCGAATGGTAAGTAAATTCTGAGCAACTGCACGAATTTTAAATGCTGGGCTTTCGGAAACTTGCATATTATCGGCAGCATTTCTTACTCTAACCTTATAATTAGCGCTATACTGTTCTCCTTCAAAAACGTTGAAAGTTGCAGTGCCATTGCCCGCAGGAACTTCTAAGACCATATTTATCCAAATAGATAATTGAGCCTGATAGAAATCAACGTTAACAAAATCGATGTTTTCAGCATCCCAAGTTACCGTAATATCATCGCCAGCGTAGTATGGGCCGGTATGCGTGCTGGTTAGGGTAAGTAATGGAGTGGTTGCTGCAATTGTTGTGAAACTAGCACCCGAAGTGGAAGTCATTTCGTTTCCTAGTGCGTCCTCAACTGGGCTAACAATAAGTGTATATTCAATTTCGTTTGCCAAAGCAGCTGTAGGAGTAATGGTTATAACCTTTTTGTCACCATCAATTGTTATAGTTGAAGGAATTATACCCTTCTGATAGTCGGTAAAAGTTATTAACGAAGCAACGTTAGCATTGGTTATTTCGCTTCCATCGAGATTGCGAATTGCCTCGTCGAATGTAATTGTAGGAACAACATCAATGGCCACATTGGTTGTTCCGTTTAGTGGCGCAAATGTGGGAACTGGGGCTTGGGCGTCAACAGCAACAGTAGCAGTAATTGACAAGTTGTCAACTGCTAATATTCCATCAGATCCAGCTGCATTGTCATCAATCCACCTAAACCATATAGTAGAACCATTAGCTAAAGTTAATCCAGTTATAGAACCGCTTATGCTTGCTTGATTTGCAGGATTGTTCCCATCAACAGCAGCAGCTGTGGTTGTAGTAGTTAAAATCTCGTTAAGGTTGAGGCTGGAAACAGCAGTCCATGTTCCAGTTGAAAGGGATGTTGCATTAGTACTATATTCAAATATGTTTACTTCGTTTACAGTATTTGAAGAGCCACTTCTCCATTGTTCAACAATAAATGAGAAGTTAAGAGTTGAAATAACCCCTCCTGTATTGTTTAGTAAACTTGCTCCAAAGGCTGGAATCGTTGAGTTTGAAGCAAGTGCGCCAAGGCATCTATCTTCATTTCCTGTAGTTCCGACATTATACATTGCCCCAGTAGTTGTGTTACCATCAGTAACAGTTAATGGTAAATCTGCATTTAAAGTTCCTGTACCTGCAATTCTAATTGAATTCCATCCTGCTGGATAAGTAGTTCCAGCAGATCCAATAGCGTCGAAGTTATTAGAGTAGGTTAAGTTACCAGAAGTAAAGGTGTGTGCTTGCCCCCAACTCACTCCAGTCCAGAGCATTAGGGTTGCAGCGGTTAGCGCTGCTGTTCGTAGTAAATTTCTAATTTTCATAAGCGTTAAGTATTTAGTAAAACATAGTTTCAATAAGGTGCAAAAAGGTAAATGTACTATTTTTTTAGTTGTAAATGCAAATTATTAATTAGCCCAGAAGTTGCAGCTAAAGTGTAACTCATTGTGTCATGCAAATTTCGCTTTAAAAAGTTCGCTGAAAATATTTTTAAAATTATCTGTTCGTTAATCTCAGTTTTGAGCCCTGAGCTGCGATGCCCTGAGTTTATCGAAGGGTCGAAGGGTCAGTCCTCAGTCCACAGTCGGCAGTGATCGGTAATCGGTAATCGGTGATTGGTT
>DDWL01000070.1:4565-25447 GCA_002345675.1 Bacteroidales bacterium UBA2287
AGCGTCATCTGTGTTCTATTGTTGTGCAATCGTTTCCATCAAAAATCTGCAATTCAATGGCCATAAACTGCTCAACAACATTTTCGGATTCGCCTTTTTTATTTACCTTTGCTAAGTTATGCTGAAATCGTAATTCACTCAATATCAACAAAATCAATATTCAAATGGCAAAGAATAAAAAGTTTATTACCTGCGACGGAAACTACGCCGCAGCGCACATCGCCTATATGTTCAGCGAGGTTGCCGCAATTTACCCAATTACTCCATCGTCGACAATGGCCGAGTACATTGACGAATGGGCAGCCTTTGGCCGTAAAAATATTTTTGGCGAAACGGTAAAGGTAACCGAAATGCAGTCGGAAGCTGGTGCTGCTGGCGCTGTTCACGGTTCGTTACAGGCTGGCGCATTAACTACTACATACACTGCATCGCAGGGATTGCTTCTAATGATTCCTAACATGTACAAAATTGCTGGCGAGCTTCTACCTGGTGTTTTCCACGTTTCGGCACGTAGCTTAGCTGCTCAGGCTCTTTCAATTTTTGGCGACCACAGCGACGTTATGAGTACTCGTCAAACTGGTTTTGCCATGCTGGCAACTGGTAGCGTACAGGAAGTTATGGACCTAGCAGGTGTTGCTCACCTTGCATCTATTAAAACTAGGGTTCCATTCCTACACTTCTTCGACGGTTTTCGTACATCGCACGAAATTCAAAAAATTGAGGTTCTCGAAACCGAGCAGCTTGCTGGTTTAGTCGACCAAAAAGCGCTTCAGGCTTTCCGCGACCGCGCTCTTAACCCCGAGCACCCTGTAACACGCGGTACTGCTCAAAATCCCGACATTTACTTCCAGTCGCGCGAAGCTGCAAACAAATTCTACGATGCAGTTCCCGATGTGGTTGCCTCGTACATGGACGAAATTTCGAAGTTAACTGGTCGCCAGTACCAACCATTTGTGTACTACGGACACAAAGAGGCTGAGAACGTAATTATTGCCATGGGATCAATTACCGAAACAACCCGCGAGGTAGTTGATTACCTAATGGAAAAAGGGGAAAAGGTTGGTCTTTTGGCTGTTCACCTTTACCGCCCATTCTCGGCTAAGCACTTCTTTAAAGCAATTCCTGCAGGCGTAAAACGTATTTGCGTTCTCGACCGTACAAAGGAACCCGGCGCTAATGGCGATCCATTATATCTTGATGTAAAAGACCTTTTCTACGGAAAAGACAAAGCACCTTTAATAGTAGGTGGCCGCTACGGTTTAAGTTCGAAGGACACAACACCTGCTCAAATTATTTCGGTTTTCGACAACCTTAAAGCAAAGGAGCCCAAAAATCAGTTTACAGTTGGTATTATTGACGATGTTACCTTTAGGTCACTTCCTCTTCTTCCCGAAATTAACCTTGCACCTAAAGGTACTTTCCAAGGTAAATTTTACGGAATTGGCGCCGACGGAACAGTAGGTGCAAACAAAAACTCCATTAAAATTATTGGCGAAAATACAGACAAGTATTGCCAAGCTTACTTTGCATACGACTCGAAAAAATCGGGTGGTGTAACATCTTCTCACCTTCGTTTTGGCGACCAACCCATTCGTTCGCCTTACCTAGTAACCACTCCCGACTTTGTGGCTTGCCACGTTCAATCGTATTTAGGTAAGTACGATATGCTTAAAGGTTTGAGAAAAGAAGGAACCTTTCTTCTGAATACTATTTGGGACGTAGAGGAAACAAAGCATAATTTACCAAACTCGGTTAAAAAGTATTTGGCCGACAATAAAATTAATTTCTACATTATTAACGCAACCAAAATTGCCGACGAAATTGGCCTTGGTGAGCGTACTAACACTATAATGCAGAGCACTTTCTTTAAAATATCCAATGTAATTCCTTACGAATTAGCAGTAAAGGATATGAAAGAAGCAGTTGAACATAGCTACGGTCGTAAGGGACAAGATATTGTAGATATGAATAATGCTGCAATTGACAGGGGTGGCGAGGCTATTAAAATTGACGTACCTGCCGAATGGGCTAATCTTACACCCGAAGCTCCTATGCACATAAAGGGTGCTCCTGAATTTATTAACAAAGCGGTTCTTCCAATAAATTTGCAAATGGGCGACAATTTGCCTGTTAGCACCTTTACTAATCGTGAAGACGGAACATTTCCTGCAGGTACAACTGAGTACGAAAAGCGAGGAATTGCTGTTAACGTTCCCGAGTGGATAGCCGACAACTGTATTCAGTGTAACCAGTGTGCATATGTTTGTCCTCATGCTGCTATTAGGCCATATTTACTAACTGATGAGGAACTAGCCAAAGCACCAGCAGGAACTACAATTCAAAGGGGTCGTGGTGGTATTAAGGAGTACAATTTCCGTATTCAGGTTAGTCCTCTCGATTGTACTGGTTGCGGCAACTGTATCGATGTTTGCCCAGCTCCAAAAAAAGCACTTGATTTAAAGCCGCTCGAATCGCAAATGGCAGAGGCCGAAAGGTACTTACACATGCACCACAAAGTTGGCTACAAGGATACCATTTTAGGTAAGGATAAAAGTGTTAAGAATAGTCAGTTTGCACAGCCACTATTCGAGTTTAGCGGTGCCTGCGCAGGTTGCGGCGAAACTCCTTACATTAAAGCTATTACCCAGCTTTATGGCGAGCGTATGATTGTTGCTAACGCAACAGGTTGCTCGTCGATTTATGGTGGTTCGGCTCCATCGACCCCATACACAACTAATAAAGATGGTTTTGGTCCAGCTTGGGCAAACTCACTTTTCGAAGACAATGCCGAGTTTGGTTTAGGAATTGCAACTGGTGTTGACAAGTTACGCGACAGGGTTGTTGACAGGCTTGAAAAAGCCATTGAAGGCAACTACAGTAGCGAAGCAAAAGATGCCATGAAGGCTTGGATTAGCAGCAAGGACAATGCTGAAGCATCGAAAGTTGCTTCGGAAAACCTTATTACTGTTCTCGAAAAAATTAACGATAATATGGCTAAGGAACTTCTTGCCATTAAGCAGTACTTCGTTAAAAAATCGATTTGGATATTTGGTGGTGACGGGTGGGCTTACGATATTGGTTATGGTGGCCTCGACCACGTCCTTGCTTCGGGCGAAAACGTTAACGTGTTAGTAATGGACACCGAAGTTTACTCGAACACCGGAGGTCAGGCTTCGAAATCGACACCAATTGCTGCAGTTGCTAAGTTTGCTGCTTCGGGTAAGCGTATTCGCAAAAAAGACCTTGGCATGATGGCCATGAGCTATGGTTACGTTTACGTTGCTCAGGTTGCCATAGGTGCCGATCAGAATCAGTACTTTAAAGCGATTAAGGAGGCTGAAGCATATCCAGGGCCAAGTTTGATTATTGCATATTCGCCATGTATAGCTCATGGTTTGCGAAATGGAATGGGCAAAACACAGCACGAAGGTAAATTAGCTGTTGAAGCAGGCTACTGGCATAATTACCGCTTTAACCCATTACTCGAGGCCGAAGGAAAGAATCCATTCACACTCGACTCAAAAGAGCCTAATTGGGATAAATTTCAGGATTTCCTTAAGAGCGAAGTTCGCTACACCTCGTTACAACTTTCGTTCCCCGAGCAAGCTGCAGGCTTATTCGAAGCTTCGGAGGAAAATGCTCGCTGGAGGTATAAGTCTTATCAGCGTTTGGCAGCAATGGACTTTACTAAGTAAATTGCTTACTATATTTCTAAAAAAAAGGGGTGCTACGGCATCCCTTTTTTTGTTAATAGAATTTTTATGCATAAATTAGCATTACCAGAGCAACTGAAAAGTGATAAAAGAAATTCAATTAGTTATTAGGTTTAAGAAAATTCGCCACGCACTTTGCGTTGTACTTTTAATGCTAAACTATATTAATGGTATAGCACAGTCGTTAGTTGTTCCCCAGCCTGTTTTCGAAAACTACACTTCCGATAGCGGCTTGCCATCGAGCGAAATATACCACGCCTATCAAGATTCGCTTGGGTATATTTGGTTTGCAACGGCTAATGGTGTAAGCCGTTTCGATGGTAATAAATTCGAGAATTTCGACCTCGACAATGGACTTGTGGATAACACAATTGAGGAAATATACCCCGATTATAAAGGTCGACTTTGGTTTATATCGAGTTCTGGGAAACTTGCTTACTACCAAAAGGGAACTATTTTTCCTTACCTCTATAACGATAAAATTCAAAAGATGCTTCCTGCCACAAGGGGGCCAGTGAAAAACAGTTTTTACATCGACAGATCCGAAAATATTTACATATCCTTTAAAAAATTTGGATGCCTTAAAATATCTAAGGATGGAATGTTTCAGAAACTTTCGGATTTTTACGACGAAGGAGTTGTTGTTATTGATAGGTTTATTACTGGAAATGCACTTGTTGTTTGTCCTCAAAAACCTAAAGAGAATATTCTTCGATACTCCGACGGAGAAAATAAGTATACATGGAATTACCAAAAAGAAATTGGACAAACCTTGGTTTACAACTTTCATACATTTGCTAGTTTTCTGCCCGATAATTCGTTAATCGTATCTAGTTGGAATTTTCTTTTTAAACTGAATAAAGGGGAAGTAAAAACAAAAATTAATTTCGGTTCCGAAATTATTTGGCTTAGCATTGACAAAAGCAACAATCTTTGGGTCGCTCCGTCAAAAGGCGGTGTAATTTGTTTCCCTAATTTTCGTATCGATCAAGAACCTAGTTTGCGAATACTTAGCGGTATGCAAATAACATCGATTTTAACCGACAAGGAAAATGGTGTTTGGTTCACTACACTAAACAATGGTGTATACTACACTCGCAACATAAACGCTAGAACATACTCAAAGGAAAACGATTTTACGAATTTTGGACTAAGTTCAATTTATGCTAAAAACAATATTCTTTACATTGGTTTTGATAATGGTAAACTTGGAGTAATTGAAAAAAATATACTAAATTTTCTTGAGCCTGCTAAAAACATCTTTTTTGCCTCTACTATTCGCGATATAATAAATAAGAACAATGATGAAATATGGGTGCTTTCGAGTACTGCAATTCATAGCCTTTCGAATAATAAGTTTACTCACTATAATCGCTCGCTAAATAACTATCTAGGTATTCACCCTCGCCAAATTATTTCTTCCTTAAAGGGCGACTTTATTATTGCTTCAGCTCAAGGAATTAAGCGTTTCGATGGCGGTAGAATTACATATGATTCATTCATTTTAAAGGAATTTTCGGCTGTTGTTTATAGCGTTTTCGAAAAACCCAATGGCCATATTCTGTTAGGTTGTGCAAATGGTTTATGGAGCTACGATGGGAAATCGTATTCGTATCTCGGTGAAAATGAACCTCTCCTAAGCAAACAAATTTTGTCAATTTCGGGAAGCAACGATGGACGAATTTACCTTGGAACAAAGGGGCTGGGGCTGGTTGTGATAAATGCTAATGGAACACTTACCCAACTAAGGGAAGAGGATGGTATTGCGAGTCAAACAGTTAACCAGGTTTACTTCGATGGTGAGCATATTTGGCTGGCAACTAGCGAAGGTGCAACTCGCCTCTCGGTAAACCCAAATGGTACATTTAAAGTGCTGCAAATTAATAAGTCGAAGGGGTTACCTACTAACGACGTTCAAAAAATATTTAGGTATAAAAACGATATACTAATTGGAACACGCAAGGGACTTACATTGCTTAGTGCTGATAATTTAAATCGAAACATAGTAGTTCCACTTTGTCATATAACAAAAATTCGTGTTAATAATTCCGATCAAACCTTTAACGACACTTTGCTGCAATTGAATTACAGCCAGAAATTAATTGATATAAGCTATAAAGGGTTGACCTTTTTAAACGGAGCAGAAAAACAGTATAGGTATCGTATGTTTGGGCTCGACACAACATGGGTATACACAAACAATACAAATGCCATTTACTCAAATTTACCAAGTCTCAAGTATACTTTCGAAGTACAATGCCAAAATAACGACGGCCTCTGGAGCGAAACGGCTAAACTAAATATATACATTAAAAAAGCATATTGGCAAACCAATTTCTTTATTGCAATTTCAGCATTTTTCTTCTCGTTGCTAATTTTTATTATTTACCGCATTCGAATAACTGCCATTAAACGGCGCAACGAACTTATAAATCTCACAAATTTATATAAACAGCAATCGCTTAGGCAGCAAATGAATCCTCACTTTATATTCAATACGCTTAACTCAATTCAACTTTATATACTACAAAACGACCCGTTAAACTCGCAAAAGTACTTAACAAAGTTTGCTCGCCTAATCCGAATGACCCTCGATAACTCTCAAGAACAATACATAACAGTAAAAGATGAACTCGAAGCTTTACGCCTTTACCTCGAACTGGAATCGCTTCGACTTGAGGATAAACTCGAGTTCGAAGTTGAAGTTGAGTCGCCTGAAATTAACAATCTTAAAATCCCAACGCTGCTTATTCAGCCCTTTGTCGAAAATTCTATTTGGCATGGAATAATGCTTAAAGACGACAAGCGAGGAAAGATTAAAGTTACAGTTGCTAAAAGTAATGGGTTAATTTTATGTAAAGTTGAAGATAACGGTATTGGTAGGAAAAAGGCTCTTGAAATAAAGGATAAGTATGCAAAGGATCATAAGTCGCTTGGATTTAAAATTACAAGCCAAAGGGTTGAAATACTGAACTTAATATACCGCGATAAGTTTTCGATCGACTATATCGACCTACTTGATGAACATAATCAACCTTCGGGAACACTTGTAATTATTAAAATACCTGTAGATCAGTAGTTATCGTCGTTTTTTTTCGAAACAAGGCATTTAAACTGAGGTTTTTGCTATTTTTGCAGCTGTTTAAATTATGCCAATGCTCAGAGCCTTACTTGTCGACGATGAACTTCACGCTGTAAAGTCGCTCGAAATTTTACTTAAAGAGTGTACTCCACAAGTCGAAGTGGTTGGAATTGCCCGTTCCGCCAGCGAAGCGCTTGCAATGGCTTCAACACTTAACCCCAACTTAGTTTTTCTCGACATTGAAATGCCCCCCGAAACGGGTTTCGACTTTTTGGCACAGTGTAAAGAGGTTGAATTCGAAGTTATTTTTGTTACTGCATACAACCACTACGCAGTTAAGGCATTTAAACACAGCGCAATTGACTATATAATGAAGCCTGTTGATTTAGATGACCTAAAGGCAGCTGTGAAAAAGGCTTCGGAATCGATTAAAATAGCACAATCGTCGAAAATGCGCTATAGCATTCTGTTCGATAATCTTCGTGAAGTAATTCCACGTAAATTAGTTTTTCGAACTTCCGAAGGGTATAGATACTTTGATGTAAACGACATAATTTCAATTCATATTGATGGAAATGTGCTCAGCATACTGTCGGTTATAAAAACAACCGAAACCATTATTGTTAAGGATAAGGCTGTGTTGTCGAGCCTCGATGAAAAAGGATTTTTGAACTTAGGTTCAACTCTTGTTAACCTGGCAAAGGTTTCACGAATCGATAAAGCCGAAGGCGGAAGAGCCGTGATGTCCAACGAATCGGTAATTCACTTGAATGGTTTTCCTCGCGATGTTTTTATTCAAAAACTCGAAGAGTTTAATAATGTCAGTTTTACTAAAAAATAGGCTGAGTTTGGGACGGATAATTGCACTCGATGTGGGACGTAAAAGAACAGGAATAGCTGTTTCCGATCCCTTGAAAATTATTGCTAACGGTATCGAAACTGTTTCAACGGGCTTGCTATTCGATTTTTTAAAAAGCTACATGCAAAAGGAGCAGGTTGAAATTTTTGTGGTTGGATACCCTAAGCAAATGAACAACCAGCCCTCGGAAGCTGTTAAGTATGTCGAACCGGTTTTAAACAGGCTTAAAAAGGTTTATCCTGCTATTCCTGTTGTGCTTCACGACGAAAGGTTCACTTCAAAAATGGCTCATCAAACCATGATTGATGCAGGATTAGGAAAAAAGGATAGGCAAAATAAAGCGCTAGTCGATACAATTAGCGCTACTATTATACTACAATCGTATTTACAAACGAAAGAAATTTAGACGGTTATGATAAAACCTATTTACATTTTTGGCGCACCTGTACTTCGAAAAGTTGCAGAAGATATTACCCCCGATTACCCAAATCTTGAGCAGTTAATTGCCGACATGTTCGAAACCATGGCGCACTCCGATGGTATAGGACTTGCCGCACCACAAGTTGGACTGTCAATTCGGCTGTTTGTTGTCGATTGCAGCCCACTTGAAGAGGATCACCCAGAACTTAAGGATTTTAAAAAGGTATTTTTAAATGCTCATATTATCGAGCGTTCGGGCGAAGTTAAACTTTATAACGAGGGCTGCCTAAGCATTCCTGGGCTACGCGAGGATGTAAATCGCGAATCGACAATACTTATGAAGTATGTCGATGAGAATTTTGTTTCTTACGAGGAGCAGTTCGATGGGGTAGTGGCCAGAGTTATTCAGCACGAGTACGACCACCTCGATGGTATACTTTTCCCCGATCGGCTATCAAATATTAAAAAGCAAATTATTAAAGGAAAATTACAGGGAATTTCGAAAGGTCGATTTAGCGCAAACTACCGATATAAGTTGGCGCTTTAAGCTGGTTACTGAATAAGTTCACCTTTTCCTTCGCGAATAATTTCTAGTTCATCGCCCGAGCAATCAACAACTGTTGATGCTATATTATCGCCGTAACCACCATCAATTACTAAATCAACCAGTTCTGCATATTTCTCGTAAATAAGTTCTGGGTCGGTAGTGTACTCAACAAGTTCGTCGTCGTCTTTAATCGAAGTGGTCATAATTGGGTTCCCTAACTCTTTAACAATTGCAAGGGGAATGGTACTTTCGGGAATTCGAATACCTACAGTTTTTCGCTTGCTCAAAAAGTAATCGGGTACTTTGTGAAGCCCTGGTAAAATAAAGGTGAAAGGGCCAGGTAAGTTACGTTTTAGAAGTCGAAATACTGAATTGTCAACTTTTGCAAAGTCGGAAATGTGGCTTAAGTCGCTACAAATAAACGAGAACTGCGCATCCTTAGCCTTTAATCCTTTAATTTTAATAATACGCTCTACTGCTTTGGTTTTTGTAATATCGCAGCCCATTCCGTAAACCGTATCGGTTGGATAAATAATAATCCCGCCCGCCCGAAGCACATCAACCACACGGGTTATGTCCTTCGGGTTAGGGTTGTCGGGGTATATTTTAATTAGCATTAAAAGGGTGCTTATCCGTTTACCTTTTTGTAATCTTCAAGAAATTTTGCCAATCCAATGTCGGTTAATGGATGGTTAACTAAACCAAGAATTGCGTTTAATGGGCAAGTCGAAACGTCGGCACCAGCCTCGAGACACTGAATAATATGCATGGTATGGCGTATCGATGCGGCAAGCACTTGTGTTCCATACTCGTAGTAGTTGTAAACATCAACAATTTGACGAATTAGGGCAACGCCATCGGTCGATACATCGTCGAGCCTTCCAATAAATGGCGAAACATAGGTTGCGCCGGCTTTTGCTGCAAGCAATGCCTGTCCAACCGAGAAAACCAACGTGCAATTTGTACGAATTCCTTTATCCGAAAAGTACTTAATGGCTTTAATACCATCGATAGTGCAGGGTACTTTAACAACAATTTGTGTGTGTAAAGCAGCAAGTTCTAAGCCTTCGCGAATCATACCCTCGTAGTCGGTTGCAATAACCTCGGCCGAAACATCGCCACCCTTTACTATATTACAAATATCAACGTAATGCTGCTTAATATTGGCTTCACCCTTAATGCCCTCTTTCGCCATAAGCGAAGGATTGGTAGTAACGCCATCGAGCACGCCAAGGCTGTTTGCCTCTTTTATTTGGCTAAGGTTTGCTGTATCGATAAAAAATTTCATAACGTATTGTTTTAATTGATTATGGCTGCAAATATAGCCATATAATGTGAAATAGAAACTTTTAGAAACTTAATACATGCAAGCAATTTTTGAGATGTACTCGTTCAGTTCGAATAAAAAACCCCTTCGCAGAAATTACGAAAGGGCTGTTTTACTATTATTATTAGTGTAAATTACTGCTCAAGTACTGTTGTAGCAATTCCCGATTTAATTTTCTTCGAAATGGGGTCGCCAGTAATTGTAAGCGTTGAGCCCGATAGAACTTTGGCATCGAGCAGCTTTTTCGAGTGAACCTTTGCTATGGCTCGTGTACTAACATTAACGTAAACGCTATCGGCTGTAAGGTCTAAGGCCGAGAGTATTCCTCCCGACGACACCTTTGCCTCGTATGAGCCTATGGTTCCTTTTAGGTTAATATTTCCACCTTTATCAATAGCAAAATCTGCCGTTCGTAGTTGCAGTGTTGCATCAATTTGGCTGCCAGTAAAGGCGTTAAGCACCATTTTGTCGCCCGTTAGCGTGCTTTCAGCAACTATTGTCGACGATGCCGTGGCGTAAATGTCGCGAAGTTCACGGTAACTAAGCCAAACTTCAACTTTAATATCCTTATAAACGCCTCTTTTTAACGATATTTCGAGCGTTTTTCCTGTAACTTCGGTAATTACTTCCGAAGGCTCAATACCTATTGAAACAATTTTTGCCTTCTCACTTTCGCCTTGCGTAAGGTATACCTTAATTTGTTGCGTTACTCTCAGCTTGTCGAAATGATTAAGCTTGCGCTCTTCAATTGACTGTGAAAAAACACAACTTGCCGATAAAGCAAACAGAACTAAAAATGGGAGAATTGTTTTTTTCATTAATTCAAATTTTAGAAATAACGATAAATATTTCAGTTTGTTATTAATGCTAAATAGGCTAATGTTGCCGCCAACTCAAAAATCAACTCGAAACATTGCAAAAATATACAATTTATATTTCCTCATAAGCGAAAAACCATTACATTTGCGCTTGCTTTTAAAAAATACCTAATAATACTATGGCAAAGAATAAACCAGAGACCACAGACACAAACGTTGAGGCAATTGAGAATGCCCTTACCAGAACCGAGCAGTATATCGAGAATAACCAAAAAAGTTTAACAATTATTGTACTTGCAATTATTGTTATCGTTGGCTCGTTCATTGGTTACAAACGACTTTACATTGCTCCTATGGAGAAAGAGGCTCAGTCGCAAATTTTTATGGCCGAACAGTACTTCGAAAAGGACTCGTTTAACCTTGTTCTTAATGGCGATGGCAACTATTTAGGAGCACTCGATATAATTGACAGCTACGGCCCAACAAAAACTGCTAACCTTGCACATTACTATGCTGGCATTTCCTATAGGCAAATTGGACAGTACGAACTTGCTATTACTCATTTGAAAAAGTTTAGCTCAAGCGAAAAAATGGTTGGTGCAATTGCTCTTGGTTCCATTGGCGACTGCTACGTTCAGCTCGACAAACTTTCCGACGCCGTTAAATACTATGCTAAAGCTGCCGACTTAGCCAAAAACGATTTTGCAACTCCAATTTACTTAATGAAAGCTGCTATGGTTTACGAAGAGTTGGGAAAACTTAACGATGCCCTAAATGCCTACAAGCAAATTAAAGATAATTATCCTAAATCGACCGAAGCACGAGATATTGAAAAGTTTATTACTCGCGTTGAACTAAAGAAATAGGTAAAAAATAAATTCTTTTTAAAAAACCAACCTCCAATCGGGTTGGTTTTTTTATTTTTACAAAAAACATTTACTATAATGGCAACCAAACTAAAAAACCTTTCGAGTTACGATTCGAAAACTGTTCCCTCGGCCAAAAAAATGATTTTTGGAATTGTTGTTTCCGACTGGAACTCGGAAATTACCCACGCTCTACTTAAGGGTGCGCTCGAAACCCTAATTGCCCACGGGGCAAAAGAAGAGAATATTATTGTTAAGCATGTTCCCGGAAGCTTCGAGTTAACCCTTGGAGCTCAGTTTATGGCCGAATACGCCGACCTCGACGGGGTTATATGTCTTGGATGCGTTATTCAGGGCGAAACACCTCACTTTAACTACGTATGCCAAAGTGTAACACATGGCATTACCGAGCTTAACCTAAGCTACAACATTCCCTTTGTATTTGGCTTGCTTACAACCAATACCCTCGATCAGGCAAAGGATAGGGCTGGCGGAAAACATGGAAATAAAGGCATCGAAGCGGCAATAACTGTTATTAAAATGGCCGAATTGCAACGCGAAATGGAGGAGTTAGAGGATAAGTAATATACTTTCCCAAAGTAAAAAGGCCTTAGCAAATCTTTATGTTTTGCTAAGGCCTTTTTTGTGCCAATAATCTTTGCTTATTATCTCTTTCTCAATTTTTGCTGCTGCTCCTTTTGTTTCGAAAGGGCTTCTATCTTCTCCTGAAACTTCGATTTTTTAACAGGCTTCTTTGCATTCTCATGCAGCTTCGCTAGTATTTTAGCGTCGTCAACAAACTGGCGAATTAAGTAGGTTTGCCCTAAAGTAAATAAGTTCGATAGGAAGTAGTAGTAACTAAGCCCCGACGAGTACTTGTTGAAGAAAAACAGTAGCATTACCGGCATCATGTAAAGCATCATAAACTTCATTCCTGGGAGTTGAGCATTTGAGTCGGACATTTGCTCGGCGCTAATTCGAGTGGTGAAGAACAGCGCAACTGCCATTAAAATGGTGAAAAGACTCACATGGTCGCCATAAAAAGGTATTTCGAATGGCAAGTTTAGTATCGAATCGTACGACGAAAGGTCGTCGGCCCAAAGGAAACTCTCCTGCCTTAGTTCAAACGATGCTGGGAAAAAGCGAAACATGGCAAATAGAATTGGGAACTGTATAAGCATTGGAATACAGCCGCCCAAGGGACTAACGCCAACCTTTTTATACAATCCCATTACAGCTTGCTGTTTTTTAAGGGCATCCTCTTTTTTAGGGAATTTACCGTTTATCTCGTCAATTTGAGGTTTAAGAACCCTCATTTTGGCCTGGCTTAAAAACGACTTGTAGGTTAAGGGGAATAAAAACAGTTTAATAATTATAGTAAGTAGTAGGATAATTAAACCATAACTAGCAATTGAATTGCTGAGTAGGTCGAAAACGAAAATTACAACATAACGGTTAATCCACTTAATAATCCAGGATCCTAGAGGAACTACTTCTTCGAAACCATACTCGTAACCTTTAAGTGTATTGAAATGGTTTGGACCAAAATACATTTTGAATTTAATGGTTTCGTCGGCACCCTTTTCGAATGGCAGCGCTAAGCGCGATACAAATCGCTTAGTAAAACCATCGTCGCCAAGTTTTGTAACCATTAGGTCGGCATTCGAAAAACTTTGATCGGCAACCATAAAGGTGCTGAAAAACTGGTGCTTAAAGCCTACCCATTGCACTTTTGTTGTTAACTTCTCCTCTTCTTTATCGCTTGTAGCGCTCATGGTTTCCACTTCCCCATTTGGATAGCGGTAGGCTACAGTGGTATAGTTGCTCTCGTTGTCCTTGCCCTTTTCAAGTCGGGGCATGTCATTTTCCCAAAGCAAATCAATCGATCCAACCCTTGCCGTTATTATATTATCCATTCCGGTGAAATGGATATTAAAGTCGATTAAGTGCGACTTGGGAGGAATGGTGTAAACAAAATCGATAAACGAATTTTCGGCAATTGCCAAGCGCATTGTTAGCGAGTAGGGGTTGTCGCCTTCCTTAACAACAATTGTCGTGTCGGAGGTCGATGGGCTAAAGAAAAGATCTTGCGTTTTAATGTCGTTCTTATCGCCCCAAAACTGAAGTCCAAAAACGTTGTTGTTTCCAGTAAAAAGCGCAAGCGAATCGCCACTATAGGTTTTGTAGCCTTTTATTTCGGCCGTATAAATTCTGCCTCCACGTGTCGATATTTTAAGGCGGATGAGCTCGTTTTCAAGGGTAATGTATTTTGTTGTCCCTGTCGACAACTTAGCAAACGAACCCATTTGTTCGGTTAGTTTAGCCGAATCGACGGCCGTTGTTTGCTGTTGAGCCTTAAATTCTGCCGCTTTGAAATCTTTTTCATTTTCGGCACGAACAATAGCGAGGGAGTCGCTACGGCGCTTTGCGAGTTCAATTTCTTCCTGCGATGGTCGATTAAAGTAGCTAAACCCAATAAGAATCGCGAAAATCAGACCTAATCCAATAAATGTATTTTTATCCATTACTTATATATAATATGTATTGAAAATTAATGTTTCGAAACGAAAGGCACAAAAGTAGTAAAAAAAGTGGTTGATAATACCAGTTTGCATTTATATTGAATTGAATAAAGTGCTATGAGGAGGGCTTTAGTAGGGTGAAAATATCGAGAAAATCTTTTGGTTTACGTGTTGAATGTAAATGCAGAACGGATAATTAAATGAAAGTCGATTGTAGGCAAAAGTTGGGTTGTATAGAAAAAAAAGTGGGTAAGCTACTTATATCGCACCGCTACAACTACTTACCCTTGCTACCTTCCGGTCCTGGGGGGATTCAGCAGGAGCTGGTCGTATAAGACTTACCCACTGCAAAGGTAGTAACAAAAACAAAAGTAGCCAAACTTATAGCCTCTTTTTTCTTTTCTTGGTATATTTGCTAATCTTAAACCACTAAAAAATTATTATTATGGAAGGTAACAATAAGTTTAAAAGCGCTATGGTATATGGACTTTACCTAGGTCTTGCACTTGTTTTTATGAACATTATTCAGTATATTCTCGATGTATATAATCCACCTTTTTGGGTAGGACTTATTACATACGCAGTTGTAATTGCAGGCATTGTTTTTGGGCAGTATAACTATAGAAACAAAGAATTAGGAGGTTATATTAACTATGGTCAATCCCTGGGATTTGGAGTTCTTATAAGCCTTTTTGCTTCAGTAATTTTCGGGTTCTACTTTGCAATACTAATTGGCGTTATCGATCCTACTTACATGGATAAATTGATGGAAGTTATTATTGAAAAGTATCAGGAAGCTGGTTTAACCGACGACCAAATTGATGCTGCAATGGATATGGTTAAAAAGTTTCAAAACCCAATAATTACAGTTGTTTCTTCGGTTTTCAGTTTTGTATTTATGGGAACTATTTTCTCCCTAATTACTTCAATTTTTATTAAGAAGGAAAAACCATTATTTGAATAGTATAAATTTTAAATCTATAAATCCGTAATGGATATTTCTATAGTAGTGCCCCTTTTCAACGAGGAGGAGTCGTTGCCCGAACTCGTAGCGTGGATAAACAAAGTAATGCAAGCCAATGCCTTTACCTACGAGGTATTATTGGTCGACGACGGCAGTACCGACAATAGTTGGGAGGTTATTGAATCGCTAACCAAACTTAATGCCTCTTTACGGGGCATTAAGTTTCGCCGTAACTATGGTAAATCGGCTGCTCTTCAGGTTGGATTTCAGGCAGCCAAAGGCAACGTGGTAATTACTATGGATGCCGACTTACAGGATAGCCCCGACGAAATTCCCGAATTATACCGAATGATAATTGAAGATAAGTTCGACTTGGTTTCGGGATGGAAAAAGAAAAGGCACGACCCTATATTCTCAAAACGAATTCCAAGTAAACTATACAACTGGACAGTTAGAAGGTTTACAGGAATTAAGCTAAACGACATGAACTGTGGGCTTAAAGCCTACAAAAATCGTGTTGTTAAAAGTGTCGAAGTCTACGGCGAAATGCATCGCTACATTCCTGTTTTGGCAAAACAGGCTGGCTTTCGTAAAATAGGAGAGAAGGTTGTTCACCACCAAGAACGCAAGTACGGGGTTACAAAGTTTGGCTGGGAACGCTTTATTAATGGTTTTCTCGATTTGTTCTCGGTTATTTTCGTTTCTAAGTTTGGCAAAAAGCCAATGCACTTTTTTGGAGTATTTGGCACACTTATGTTTCTTGCTGGTGGTGGTATATCTCTTTGGCTTATAGCCAACAAAATTTGGGCGCAAACTCATCACCTAAAATATCGTGCGGTAACCGACCAGCCTTTGTTCTATATTGCTCTGGTTATGGCAATAATTGGAGTACAACTTTTTATGGCTGGTTTTATTGGCGAACTTGTTGCCCGTAGCTCAGCCGATAGAAACAACTATTTAATAGATAAAGATACTGCGGTGTAATTTTAAATTGATGTTATTGGAACAACTAAAATGGTATTGTTCTCAGCAACGAAGCATACTAGGCAACACCATAACTCAATCGAGAGGAAGCGTCGATTTAACCGATGACATGCTTATTATTGGCTTTAAAGTTTAATTGCTTTCTATTGGCTGACCTTTAGTCGATTGACAGTAACCATGCTTTATAACACTACAAATCATAACCCTTATGTAGTTTAAAAAAGTTTCTTTTGCGCTTTATTTATTCTTTAAAACGTAAAGCATGAACGCTACAATAACGAGCCATCGATCAATTCGAAAATACAAAACTACACCCATTCACGAAACGGTTCTAAACGAAATACTTGTGGCAGGAACAAGAGCGTCTACTACTGGCAATATGCAAGTTTATAGCATAATTGTTACAACCAATCAGGAAATTAAGGATCAACTTGCCCCTTGCCACTTCAATCAGCCTATGGTAAAGCAAGCACCAGTAGTTTTGACATTCTGTGCCGATTTTAACCGATTTAACAAGTGGTGCCAACTCCGAAATGCAGTACCTGGTTACGACAATTTTTTATCGTTTTTTACTGCAGCAATCGATGCGCTTTTGGTTGCCCAAAATGTTTGTATTGCTGCCGAAGATAAGGGCCTTGGGATTTGCTACCTTGGTACAACTACTTACACGGCCGATAAAATTATCGATGTTCTTAAGCTACCTAAAGGTGTTGTGCCTGTTACTACAGTTGTGTTAGGCTATCCCGACGAAAACCCAGGGCTCACCGATCGCATACCTACTGCTGCAGTTATTCACCGCGAGGTTTATCAGGATTACTCCGATGGCGATATTGAGCAAACCTACGCAGCAAAGGAGGCTAGCCCACTTACACAAAAACTTCTTGTCGAAAATAAAAAGGAAACTCTAGCCCAAATTTTTACCGACAATAGGTACACTAAAAAGGATAATGTTGCGTTTTCTAAAGTATTACTCAAGGTGCTTGCCAGCCAAGGGTTTATGAATAACGATTAACTCCTTTAGGTAATAAAATGAAAATTATAGCCACAAAGGCTATTTATAAATTAAATGCAAGGGGTGGCTTCGTAAATGTAGCCACCTTACTTCTTTTTGCACTTCAAATTTCCCCTTTTTTCAGTTTTTCTCAGCAACGCTCAGCTAATATTACTTTTTCCGATCAATCAAAAGCCCATAAATGTAGAATTCTTAAGGTTGATTCTCTAAGCATAAACAATTCTTTAGAAAATTGCTTGTTAAAGTATCGTAGTCGCGGATACATAGCTGCTCGTCTCGATTCGGTTAGTTTCAATTCAACTAACACAAAAGCATGGGGTTTCCTTGGCGCTCGCTTTAGGTGGAATATAACTCCTCCCGATAGCACGTTAGCCTATTGGCTAAATGTTTCTGGACAGCCTTACAGTAGTTTTAAAAGTAGACCAGTGAACTCCTTCGAAATTGCTGGAGTTTCCGATAAATTGATATTATCACTCGAAAATAATGGATACCCATTTGCCAACGTGGCAACAAAAGTACAGCAAGTCGACTCTAATTTACTCGCCATAAACTACGCTTTGCAACAGGGCCCATTTATAGCATGGGATACTCTTGTTGTTAAAGGAGACGCAAGGGTTTCGCAGCGCTTTATTGCCAGGTACATTGGTTTTTCAAAATCTAAGGCGTATTCCGAGTCTTTTTTGAATCGAATCAACTCCAAAATTGACGAATTACCCTACCTCTCGTCAATTCGAAAAGCCGAAGTCGAATTTCTTTCGAAAACAGCACACCTATACCTTTATATAAATAATCGAAAAGCAAACCGATTCTCTGGAATTATTGGCGTTAGCTCCGACAAGGCCTCAAATTCAGGCATTCAACTTACAGGCGATTTGAACCTTATGCTGTGGAATTCATTTCGAAATGGTGAGTATATTTTTATTAAATGGGCTGGGCTTGGCGAGGGGACACAGCATCTCAATACAGCTTATAGCATTCCATTTATTGCTGCAAGCAGCATTGGTGCCGAATTCTGCTTTAAAATGCAAAAACAAGACAGCTCATTTCTTAATGTTAACCCTCGTGGGGCATTAACGTTTCAATCCAATGGGGGTTTTGTTACATCGCTTGGGGTTGAACTAAAAAAATCGAATGTTTTAACTTCTCAAGTAGTATCGAGTAACCGAAATTTTACAACACTACTTTATCAGCTAAAGTTTCAAAAGGGAATTTATTCCGCTAGCGAGTTTCCTCGTTCAGGCATGTTTTTTGGTAGCTCATTTGCTGCTGGAAGGCAGAATTATTCTCAAACAGGAGTTTCTAAAAGGCGAAGCATTTCAAATGTACAAGGCAAATTTTCTGTAACATTCCCTGTTGCTGCCCAGTTTCTATTAGCCCGAATTGCAACCGTGGGGCAGGCAATGTTCGAATTGTCGGGAAGTTCAGAACTCGAGAAGTTTACCGAAAACGAACTTTACCGCATAGGCGGTGCCGAAAACCTGAGGGGGTTTAATCAGGAATCGATTTTAACCGATAGGTATGCAGTTGCTACTGCCGAATTACACCTTATTGCAAAGCAAGCAGCATCGATTTATATTTTTACCGATTTGGCAAATGTTTCCCAAATTTCCAATTTAATAAATCGAAGCACATGGGCTAACGGAGTAGGAGTAGGCACCCTTTTAAATACAGGGAACGGAATTCTGAATTTTAGTTTTGCAATGGGTAATGGGTTCGGCCAAGTAATCTCATTTCGCGATTCAAAGGTGCATATTGGGTATGTTGCTGGTTTTTAACTTTTTCAAAAGTTTTACTGCTTGGTTTTAAGTTGCCAAGAAAACAATAATGGTTTAGGTTTTAAACTTTAGTGTACTGTAAAACAGCAATATAAGCACAATTTTAAATATTCATTGTAAAAAAAGTGGAATCATATTTGGAAAAAGAAATGTTTAAGTATAATTTTGCGGCTCATTTAAAAGCAAACCGACATGATTATTGTACCAATAAAAGAAGGCGAAAACATTGAAAGGGCGCTTAAAAAATTTAAGCGTAAATTCGAGAAAACTGGCTCAATGAGAGAACTTCGTTCTCGTCAGGCATTTGTTAAACCTTCGATTGAGCGTCGCGAAGAGGTTAAAAAAGCCATCTATATTCAAAAACTTCAGCAAAAGGAAGAGTAATTCTTCTGGATGCATCAGGCAAAAATGCCTGATTTTTTTTGGGAAGTTCTCAAAAAAATTGTATTTTGCATCCACAAGAATATGCTAAACATCTTCCTAAAATATCTCGAAATAGAAAGAAATTACTCTGCACGAACCGTTCGCTCGTATGGCGACGATTTGCTGCAGTTCTTTTCTTTTTGTAACTTACCAACCAATGGTAACGAGTGTATTAACGTTCAGCCGCGTACCGTAAGGGCGTGGCTTGCTCATTTAATCGAGTCGGGATCTTCGGCTCGTACTGTTAATCGTAAACTTTCGTCACTACGTTCGTTTTACCGTTACCTTGTTGCTCAAGGAACAATTAAAAATAACCCTTTAAAAAAGGTAGTAGCACCAAAGGCAGGTAAACGCCTGCCCGATTTTCTAAAACCCTCCGAAACCGATGCTTTGCTCGATGGCAACCTTTTTCCAGAAGGTTTTATTGGGATGCGCGATTACATTGTAATATCGCTGTTCTATTTTACAGGGCTCCGTGTTTCAGAACTGGCAACGCTAACCATAACGAATATCGATTTGGGTAACTCAACCCTTAAAGTATTGGGAAAAGGTTCAAAGGAACGAATAGTCCCAATTCACCCCGAGTTAAAGTTATCACTAACACACTATCTTTCCGAAAGAGAGAATTTTTTCCCAAACAATTTGCAGCCATGCATAATCCTCAGTAATAATGGAGGAAAGCCCTACTCGAAAATGCTATACCGTATTGTTAAACAGTACATTTCGTTAGTTAGCACAATCGATAAGCGCAGCCCTCACGTACTAAGGCATACTTTTGCTACACATTTATTGAACAAAGGGGCCGACATAAATGCTATTAAAGAGTTGCTTGGCCATGCAAATTTGTCGGCAACACAAATATATACCCATACAAGTTTCGAAAAACTAAAAAAAACTTACGCTCAGGCGCATCCCCGAGCGTAGTATTACTAATCCAACAAATAAAAGGAGGATAAATTATGAACATTAAAATTCAATCGATTAAGTTCGATGCCGATCAAAAGCTTATCGATTATGTAAACGCTAAGTTGGCAAAGGTTGATAAGTTCTTCGAAGGTATTATTGGCGCCGAAGTATTCCTTAAATTAGGCAACTCAACCGATCCTGCCAACAAAGTTGTTGAAGTAAAACTCCTAATTCCAGGAAACGACCTATTTGTAGAGCGTGCTGGTAAGAAGTTTGAAGAGGCTCTCGACGAATGCGTAGAGGTACTAAAACGACAAGTTAATAGGCAAAAAGAGAAAATGAGAGGCATCTAAGCTCCACTAATAGTATAAATCAACCCTCCTTACCTCATCTTTTTTAAATTGTAAGTAGTTAACATTGAGGTAAGGAGGGTTTTTTTTTGTAAAAATGTCATTTTTTTTTGGTGTGGAATAAAAATATTTATACATTTGCCATCCGATTTCGAAAGGTAATTCACTCTACAAAATCGACGTTCTAAGCATTTGCCGGTGTAGCTCAGTTGGCCAGAGCAGCTGATTTGTAATCAGCTGGTCGGGGGTTCGAATCCCTCCACCGGCTCAGTTCTTTTTTTTGTTTTTTAGGGGAGATACCAAAGTGGCCAACT
>DDWL01000053.1 GCA_002345675.1 Bacteroidales bacterium UBA2287
TGCCTCAACGCTGAAAACAGGAAAAGTATATTCGCTCGCGGAAACGACATTGCCGTGAAGCGTTTAGTTGTATGTTATACAGCATGTAATTGGGTAAAGAATAGAGAAACCGCAATAAAATCAACCAAGCCCTACGAATTTGTTGCCCACAAAATTAATTTACTAAAAGCAAATTACTGTTAGTAAATGTATTGCTTCGTATTTGTTCATATGTTACACTAAAACTCTC
Organism: Bacteroidales bacterium UBA2287; assembly: GCA_002345675.1. Classification (GTDB taxonomy): domain Bacteria; phylum Bacteroidota; class Bacteroidia; order Bacteroidales; family Tenuifilaceae; genus UBA2287. The sequence continues at coordinate 230 of DDWL01000053.1, forward strand.
TCTCTCTACAATTTCGGCATTTTTTACATCAATGGGTTCGAACCCAAACTTAAAAATAGTTGGTGCAGCGTAGTAGTAAGTTTGCCTAATGCGGCAATAGTCAATGCTTGCGCCCATTAACCTTAGTTGAGTTATACAGCTTCGCATGGTTCGTTCGCTAATGCCAAACTGTTTTGCCAGTTCGGTTGGAGTTCCCGTTTTTTCGTTTTCAATTAAATTGTTTAGCTGCTTTAGCTGCCGTTGTAACTTTAGCAAATGCATATTTCTGGTTTTAGGTTTATAACGAGGAACAATACCCCTCTATACCTATATGGTCGGTTTCGGCATTTCGTGACAAGCTTTTTAAAACAATTTTCAGGGAACCGGCCAGTTTGTATTCATTCTAATCTACAAATTCATTTAGTTGGCACTTTGTCTGTGCGTTATGTGTTTTGTGACTTTGGTATAAATTTTAAATTATTTTATTGCACGTATTATTTTTTGTTCTCGTATAACATATCTTCATATACAAAAAGTAATATTTTTTTAGGGTACAGAAATGATTGAACTTTATTTTTCCACAAACTAACAACTGTTATAGTTGAATAAAATGGAATTTTTACAAATACTCATCCTAATAAGCCCAGCATCGCTTACGTTTTTAATTTCCATTTTGTAACTCTTTTTAAACTTTCACGTCGTATTAACTTCATATATTTACCTAAATTACTATTTTTAAAACATGAGCGAATCGATTTTAAATGCATTGGTTCAACTTTTTGCCCTTATTGCAAGGGCGGCTTCAAATTACGAAAAGAGCAATGCTTTTCTCGACTCTCTTTTAAGGCAACACCTTAGCCCTCGTCTTATCGAGAGCTATCAAGAGTTATACGTAAATTACCTTAACTACTTTAGCTACAACATACCTGCATCAACCGATAACTCACCACAGAACATCGAACTGTTAACTTCGCAAGCCGAAAAGGTGTGTTTCCAAATTCGTAAGGAGCTGCATGCCATCGACCGTATTGTTGTGGTTATTAAGTTTCTCGAACTTGTTAATGAGGATAACGTTATTACCCCAACCGAGGAGGCAATTATCGACACAATATTTCGTGGATTTTCAATTCACGACAGGGATGCAACGCATTTAAAGAACTTTGTAATAAAGCATAATTTAAACAATATCGACCCTCGAAAGCGAATTTCAATTTCGAAAAACAACAATAGTAACGACGAAGAACTTATTACCTTAAGTTCTGAAATTGAAGGACATATCGATTTTTTGTATCTCGATTCGGTCGACTTTTTTGTTGCTATTTATTCGGGTGGCGAAGATTTATACCTCGACGGCAGCCCAATGCCCGTTAACAAACCCGTTATTTTCGAAATGGGGGGAATAATTCGAAGCAAGGATGCAAAGCCAATTTACTTTAGTAATCTCTTCACAATTATTCATGGCCAAAACCAAACCCATAAAATAACCTTCGAAGCCGAAAACTTAACCTTTCGTTTTCGCAACAGTAGCAATGGAATACAAACTTTTTCGTTTTCCGAAACCAAGGGTCAGCTTATAGGAATTATGGGAGGAAGTGGCGTGGGAAAATCGACCCTGCTTAACCTCCTTACCGGCAAGCTAAAACCACTCGATGGCGACGTGCTAATTAATGGGCACAGCATTTATACCGACCGGCACTCAATTCAAGGACTTATTGGCTATGTGCCACAGGATGACTTGCTTTTCGAGAACCTTACCGTTTTTCAAAATTTATACTACAACGCCAAGTTGTGCTTTAGCCATTTTTCCGAGGATCAAATTCAGCAAACAGTAAAACGTGTTCTTTACGACCTCGACCTTTGGGACATTAAGGACCTAAAAGTTGGCTCGCCGCTTAATAAAACCATTTCGGGGGGACAGCGAAAAAGGCTAAACTTTGGGCTCGAGTTTATGCGCGAACCAAGCATTCTGTTTGTCGACGAGCCCACAAGTGGCCTGTCGTCGAGCGACTCGCTAAATATAATGAAACTGCTTAAGCAGCAGGCAAGCAATGGTAGGCTTATAATTGTTAACATTCATCAGCCTTCGTCGAAAGTATTTAAGCTTATCGATAAACTTTGGGTTCTCGACAAGGGTGGTTACCCAATTTACGCCGGAAACCCAACCGATGCAATTGTTTACTTTAAAACCCTAAGCACTCAGGTTAACTCAACCGAGAGCGGTTGCCCACAGTGCGGAACCGTTAACCCCGATCAAATTCTTGAGCTTATTGAAGCTAAGTGTATCGACGAGGCTGGGCGGCAAACTGCTCAACGGAAAAAATACCCTCACGAGTGGTACGAGCACTATAGGTCGAAAATTCAAAGCAATATTGTAAACGAGAAAATTCGAGAACCTTTGCCCAAAAGCTACTTTAACATTCCCAACGTTCAAGTTCAGTTTCAGGTTTTTTCTGTCCGCAATCTTTTATCGAAGTTAGCAAACAAGCAGTACATAATTATTAGCCTTCTCGAAGCTCCCCTTTTAGCTTTTATTCTTGCATTTTTTTCGAAACATGTACCCGGGAGCGCCTATGTTTTTGCCGATAATAAGAATTTTCCTTCATTTCTTTTGATGAGCATAATTGTTGCCCTTTTTATTGGGCTAACGGTTAGTGCCGAAGAAATAATTAGCGACCGAAAAATTCTGGAAAGGGAAACGTTTCTTAATTTAAGTCGATTTAGCTACTTAAACGCTAAAGTACTCTACCTATTTGCCTTGTCGGCAATTCAAATGCTTCTTTTTGTTTTAGTCGGCAATTCAATTCTCGAAATTAAAGGAATGATGTTTAGCCATTGGCTAATTCTTTTTTCAACGGCATGTTTTGCAAACATAATTGGGCTAAACCTTAGCGCCGGCCTAAGTTCTGTAGTAGCTATTTACATTTCAATACCTTTTGTGCTTGTTCCCCAAATTCTTTTGAGCGGAACAATTGTACAGTTCGATAATTTACACCCATCGTTAACCAAAAAGATTTATGTTCCGGTGGTTGGCGACTTAATGGTTTCGCGATGGGCCTACGAAGCACTTGCCGTTGAGCAATTTAAGAACAATACCTTTCAGCGCAACTTTTTTTATTACGAACAGGTTGCCAGCCAAGCACATTTTCGAACATCCTTCCTAATTCCAAGGCTTCAAAATGCTCTCGACGAAAGCGTAAGGCTAATTCATAGCGACGAGGTTGATATTGCTCGCCTTACCAAAAATTTAGCGTTACTTCAAAAGGAACTTACCAAAATTAACAAGTACGACAGTTTGCCTCCGTTCGAGTACCTTTCGAAATTACAAGTGAATTCCTTCGATGAGGGTATGGCCGATGAGGTTAAGGCTTACTTAATATTTGTTCGTTTGCAATTTACCAGTAAACTAAATACTGCTCGCGAAGTAAAGGACAGCACTTACACCCGAATGGTTCGAAACAGTGGGCTCGACGAAATGTATACCTTAAGAAAAAACAACCATAATAAAGCGCTTGCCGACTGGGTTTTAAATACAAATGAGGTGAATAAGTACCTCGAAACTCCAAACGAGGTAATACAAAAGTTCGAGCCAATTTTTATGCTACCAACCCATAGGTGGGGAAGAGCACATTTTTACGCCCCTTATAAAATGTTTAACAATCAGTATGTCGACACGCTATGGTTTAACCTTACGGTTATTTGGATGGGAATTATTGCGTTTTTTATTTCGCTTCAGGTAAACTTTATTGGAAAAATATTGAACTACGTTGATAACCTCCTTTTTGTTCGAAAGGAAAACAAGCGAACTGCAAAAAATTTAAAGTTAAACTAATACGTTAGAGGTTTTTGGGCTCCCATGTTGGGTTTGTTTTCGAAAAAACCAAAAGGTTTTGAACGCAGTTATCCTTATATATTGCCGAATTAAACTTGGCCTCAAGGCTAAACCCATTCTTTTCGAGCACCCTTGCCGACGCAATATTATTCTCAAAAACTTCGGCGTAAAGGCGTAGCAAATTGTAGTCTTTAAAAGCCATACTTACTATTTGGCCAACAGCACCAGTTGTAATTCCTCTCCCTTTAAAATTAGGGCCAATCCAGTAGCCAACTTCCCCGCAGTAGCGATAAATGTCGTTCTTAAAGTGAAGGCCAATTGCTCCAACAGCACTGCCATCTACCTCAATGGCAAATATTCTTTCGGTTAAGGTTGAATTAGCGTATGCTATAAAACTTTCGGCATCGGAGAGTGTGTAAGGAAAAGGAAAAATATCCCGAACCCCCTTCCAAATTTCGAAATGATTTGCATTTTGGGCTATCGATTGAGCGTCGGTTGCAGCAAAATTTCGTAGGCGGAACAGTTCAGTCATTACCTAAACTACTGGTAAGTAATTTTTCGGGTTACTTTATGCTCAAGTTTCTTTTTTCTAATCTTATCGCCGCTACCCAATGAAACTTGATAGGTTTCTTTAACAATCCAATTTCGATGGGAGTCGTACTGGTATTCGTAGTAGTATGCTTGGTCGCCTTTAACTGCGTTGCTAAGGGTTTCGAGCATTATATCGCCGTTGTCGTTGTACTTTATTTTTAAAGTTGAAAAGTTGAACTGTTTACGCTCGTTTAGGCGGTAGCTCCATGTTCCAAAAAACTGCCCGTTGGCTCGGTACACCATTACCTTAATCATATTCGAGGCGTCGAGGTACATTAAATTTTCGGTAAAAATATGCGCCTTTCGAGCATCGAAAACCTTAACCGACTCAATGCGGTTAAGTGTGTCGGGAACTACAATTGCCCATTGAAATGGTTTTCCGTTCTTATCTAACACAATAGATTTTGGCAAATCGGTAATGGGGTCATATTCAATTTTTAAGCCCTCTTCTTGCCAGCCAATCATATTAACAAAGTACTTGTGATGCTTTAGGGTTAGCTTTGTGCCATTGAGATATTCCCAGCGCGTTTCGCTGTTTTTGCCTCCTGTTTTACCGTATACAACTTCCGAAATTATGTTGCCTTGCGAGTTAAAGCGCTTCTCGGTTCGGTAAGGAAGGGTTGTAATGTCTTTAAGTGTTAATTCGTAGGTTTCTTCAATGTGCAAAAAAGTGCCCCCTTTGCTCGACTCGTATGTGTAACCCAAATAGTAACCTATAAAAGGCTGAGCACCACTCGACAAGGTAGCAATGCTAAAAACTACTATTAAAAGAAACTTATGCATTTTAATTTTCTAAACTTTTTTATAATACAAACCTACACGAAATTTCAATTTAATTGAACATTTGCAGCTTAAAATTCGTTCTAAAACGGTATACTTTGTATTTTCATCTTAATTTATGCGCTTTAAAGTGTAATTTTAAAAAAAACAGAAACATGAAAAAGTTAGCAGTAATAGCATTCCTTTCGTTAGCCGTTTTAGCTTCGAGCTGCGACGATGGGAAATTAAACTTCTTTACCGTTGAACAGGACATTGAGTTTGGCATGCAACTCGACTCGACAGTTTTGGCTAATCCCACTGAGTACCCAGTTTTAAGCAGAACGGGGAATGTAGTTGCATATGAACATTTAGACAGAATTTTGAGTATCCTGCTTACTGCCACGGATTTACGCTATCCCCAAAAATTCCCTTGGAAGGTGACAATTATTAAGAACGACGAAGTGCTAAACGCCTTTGCTGCGCCAGGTGGCTACATGTATTTTTACACTGGGCTAATAAAATTTCTCGACAACGAGGCTCAGTTTGCAGGCGTTATGGCTCACGAAATGGCCCATGCCGATCGTCGTCACTCTACCGAAATGCTAACAAAGCAGTATGGCTTTGGCGTGCTGGCAGGCCTCATTCTGGGAGATAACCCTAATATGCTCACTCAAATTATTGCCGAGTTGGCAATGGGTTTAGGTAATTTACAGTATAGCCGCGATAACGAGTACGAAGCCGACGAGTATGGCGTAAAGTACCTTTACGGTACCGAATACCATGCCCGAGAGCTAGCAGGATTTTTCGAGAAAATGAATGAACTGGCAAATAGTCCCCGTCCCCCCGAATTCCTAAGCACTCACCCTTCGCCCGAGAACAGAATTGAAAAGATATTAGAAACTTGGACTAACTTGGGCGGAAAACAAGGAAAACTTTTCGTGGAGCGTTATCAGGAGTTTAAAAATAGTTTACCGGCTAATTAATTTGTTGTATAAAAAAAAAGCAGCGATAGAGCTATTCCATCGCTGCTCTTTTTTTTTACTCTAAAACGAATACGCCACTCGAACCTTAATACTCCTATCCATTGCGGGTAGTGACGCGTGGCTACCTGCATAGGGCTGTGCATATATAAATGGTTTGTTTAGTAAGTTGTGACCTCCAACCTCAACGCTTAAGCCTTTTGTAAACAAATCCTTAAATCTTACATTAAGGTTTACAAGTGTTATCGGGTCGAGTTTGGTTAAAACATCAACATCGTTAACTTCGTCGAAGCTGGTGTATGCATACTTTTCGCCAAAAAACGATACTGAAGGCGAAATGGATATGTTTCGGGTTAGTTTATAGGTAATTAGTCCGTTTACCCGTATGGGCGAAAATCCTAAAAAGAGGTTTTCGTTGACCGGTACTGAAAAAGAATTATCGGTATCCGATTTTTTACGTTGGTAGTATGCAATATTGAAATTTGCCAACCATTTTTCCGAAACATGCTTTACCTCGGCCTCAACGCCACGAGTTCCAATTTTCCCCGAGTTGGTGTAGTAACCCAATGAACCCTCGGCGTTATAAATTATAACCTTATCGAACGACACATCGAAACCATTTACCACAATCCAAGTATTAAATGGCAATCGGTAGCCGAGTTCAAATTCGAAGTTTGTTCCCTTTTCTGGTGTAATTGCTGGGTTTCCAACTGGGATTCGATTTGGTAAAATACCTCCTGGAACCCTAAACGATTGGCTAGCCATTGCTTTTACGTGAAATTTATTGAAGGCCTTTGTTAGTCCAATTCGAGGAACAAAAGCTCCTCCGTACTCGCTGGTTTTGTCGTACCTAGCACCAAGGGTTATGTTAGCAAAAAATGTTTCGAGTACTCCTTGTCCATATAATGCTAAATTACTGTATGTGAGTTCGTTTTTGCCATTATTAAACGTTTCTTCATATTCATGAACAACACTTGGCATAACTAAGGCATCGTAAGTATATTCAACTCCCGAAATAAGGTTGAAATTTCCTTCGGTAAAAGTTCCCGTTAAACCTGCTGTAACCCTGTTAAACTCCTTATTGTTTGTATACTCACCAATGTTTTCGTCGTAAACATTAAGGTTCCAAGGTTTTTGCCACTTATAGTTTAATTTAGGAGCAAGAGTAATTTTGGTGCCAAGGTCGAAATCGTATTTTGCCTGAGCAAAGTAGCTGTTAAAACGCTGATCGAGTGGTTTATTTGGGTACAAGGCATCCCAAAGGTCAATTTGTGTTAAGTGGTAATTATCGAGAATGGTTAAGAAGTTAAATTTTTTGTAGTTAAGCAGCAGGTTTGCATTTGTTACATTAAGTTCACTTGCACCGCTCATTGAGCGGCTATCGCCGTAGTAATCGGTAAAATCCCTGTCGCTGCGCGAGCCTTTTCCGTAAGTTCCCGCTAGGCGAATTTTAAGGTCGTCCTTAACGTAATTTGCTCCATAGCTTAGGTTGCTATGCGAAAACGATTTGCCAGTGTGTGAGGCCATGTACGAAGCAGATCCGCCGGTTTTGTTAGGCGTCTTTGTTATTATATTAATAACAGCAACTCCGGCATAGCCGCCATAAATTGCCGAGCCAGGACCTCTCACAATTTCAACACGCTCAATATTATCGAGCGGAAAATGGTTTCCAAAGGGAACTGTGGCAAACATTCCATCGTTCATTTCTTGACCATCGAGCATAACCAGCACTTTGCCTTCATGTGCCCAAAGTCCTCTAACTCCAATTCCAACAACTCCTTCAACATCAACCCCAAAAGCAAAGCCTGGAACTAAAAGTTGTAGCATTTCGGTGAGGTCGCGAGACCCGCTGTTTCGTATATCCTCTTCGGTAATTAACGATACAATGCCAGGGGTTTCCCTAATTCCAGTAGCCTTCTTTGTTGTTACCGAAACCTCGATGCTTAAAAGGTCTTCGAGCGAAAGTTCAAATAGGTTTATGCCATCCTTTTGTCCCCACGAAGGGCATACGCAAGCAAAAAAAGTAACTACAAATAAAATTCGTTTCATTGACAATTAAAATTGAGTAAGTAGTGTTTAGGCAACACAATATAGGAAATTACCTATCATAGAATTCCGCAAAAATAGCTTATAGGGTTTAACTATAAAAAAACATTTAAATGCAAAGGGCAAATAAAAAGAGCCCCATTTCTGAGGCTCTTGGTGTTGGTATAGAGGTTTGTTTAAGGGTCTTTTAAAACGGAATAAAGTTAAACTGGTAGCCTAGCATGTCGGAAATTTCTTCGCCCGACTCAAGTATTTCATCGTCACCCTCTTCGTAGTACCAATTTATTTCAACCTTGTTTCCTTTCGACAAAAATTTCATGAACTCGAGAAGAATATCGAGAAGAAATTTTGAGGAAGCCGAATTGAAATATGTCATTTTTATATTTACTGTGAGAATGCTTTTTTCGAACTGAGTATTGTTACTTAAAACAATGTCGTTATAGTCTTCCATCCATTTAAGAATTGGCTTGTAAAAGCCAATAACGTTTTCGGGGCGCGAGAACCCTGAAATATCGAAAGTGCTGTTCTCGGGGTCGAATATCACCTTTGGCGTAAACTCGGTAGGCTCGATATATAGTGTTTCCATAACAGGCACTTGATTATTTTACGTTTAGCGATATTAGTACGTTTATAGTAAAGTACGAAAATTTATCGTTTATTTTCTCGAAGGTATAGTTAATTTTATTTTCCGAGACCTTTGCAATGTTTATAATGCCTAAACCTGCTCCCCCTTTTGGCGAAACATTACCGCTTAAAATGGTGAATTTGTACAAGTCTTTAAGACCGTGCCTATCGAGGGCGTTAACCTTATCGAGTTTTTGCATTAATGGCGAAATTTTTTCAACTCGAAGGGAATTCGAAGCAAAAAGACTAATTATTTGGTCTTCGATGAAAAGGGAAAAGCGGGGTAGGTGCTCGGGATCTGTTTGAATAATATCCTGATGCTTGTAAATATTCTCCAAGCTTTCAACCATAGCGGCGTATATTTTCTTTTTAACTGTAATGTTAAAGCCTTGCTTATCTATATAAGCCGACATACGGTTAAGCAGAAAACCAATTTCCTCGTAACTCAGTTGCCCAATATGGGTTAAAATGTTATTTCGTTCCGACACTTTTAGCAATCTATTTGGTTTTTAAAGTTAAACCAAAAATAAGGTCTTTGGTATTATAAATTGTTTCATTTTCGTAGAAATACTTTACAAAAATATTGGATTTTTTTAAAAAGCAACTATAAATGATGAAAAAATGCAATATCAATGTTAATAAAGGTTTATACGAATGGATTAATGCATTAAAAAAACTGGGAAAATCTACAAGATTTCCCCAGTTTTTGGTTGCTTCATCGGGGGTCTATTTGATAATTGTCATTTCCTGAACAAGATGCCCTGCTCCAGCAAATTTGTCGATAATAAATAAAACGTAGCGAATATCGACGCTAATTGTACGCTGAAACTCGGGTTCAAATACAATGTCGCCACTCATCGCCTCCCAGTTTCCATCGAAAGCACACCCTATTAAATGCCCTTTGGCATTAATAACAGGACTGCCAGAGTTGCCACCGGTTATATCGTTGTTCGAAAGGAATGCTACGGGCATTTCGCCATTTTTAAGAGCGTAAGGGCCATAGTTTTTAGTTTTGTATAGTTCCTTAAGTTTTTCGGGAACTACAAACTCCCAGTTGTTTGGGTCTTCTTTTTCCATTACACCCTTTAGGGTTGTGTAGTAGCGGTAGTGAACTGCATCCTTTGGAAAATAGTCGAGCACCTGACCGTATGTTAGCCTAATTGTTCCATTAGCATCGGGGTACATAGCTTTCCCTTGGTTCATTTCTATTAGTCCTGCAACAAATTGTCGATGCCCTTTTTGGAATTTTTGATTTAGCGGTTTAATTTCTTCGAAAAGCGTGTTGGTCACAGTGCTAACTGATTTGTAGGTACGAAAAGCTAAATCGTTCGAAATTGTTGTTGTATCAGGGTTTTCAAGAAATGCCCATAGTTTTGTTGAGTCAGTAAGAATGGATTGGTTGAACATTTCCTCTACAAACTTTTCGGTACTACCATACTGGCTGTTAATTACGCTAAATATTTCGGGATGGTATTTTGTATTTACCTTTTGAGCAAAAACACGAAACATTGCAGCGGTTGCCTTTTTGTCGGTTGGGGCATTATAGTCTTTGTAATATGCGCGTGCTGCATTTTTAAGTTGCTCAACCCTTCGGGCTGTTTGGGTTTCGTTCCCTTCGGTAAGTGCAGTCTGAATTGACTCGAGTCTTGCAGCAAACGACACTATTTCGGCTCCCCTAAAAATTGTTTCGTTTAAATAGTTCAATGCGAAATTAGCATCCTTTCTCCCCTCAACCGATGTTTGAATATAATCTAAAGCGCTGCCATATTTTGCTTTACGAGCAGGGTCGGTATTAACCCAGTTTGTAAAGTTGCGCTCGAGTGTTCTTTTGCCATCTTGTACCTTTAGTTGTTTAAGTGCTTGGTTCTGACCAATAGAGTACTTCCAGTAGTTAGAACTTCTAGCATATTTTGAAGCATACTTAATACGAACAGCGTCGTCGGCAAGCATATCTTCGAGCAGTGCCTCTTGGCGAATGCCCCTTATGTAGGCTCGACTGGCATTGGTAATGTTTTCGGTTTCGTTAACTTCCCACGAGGTCATATACCGCTGGGTGGTGCCTGGGTAACCCATAATCATAGTATAGTCGCCTTTTTCAATTCCCCTGAGGGAAACTGGTAAATGGTGTTTTGGCTTGTAGGGTACATTGCTAGGTGAGTAGTTGGCTGGTTTGTTTTGGGCATTTGCGTAAACCCTAAAAATCGAAAAATCGCCAGTTTGGCGAGGCCACATCCAGTTGTCGGTATCGGCACCAAACTTGCCAATTGAGGAGGGAGGTGCACCAACCAAACGCACGTCGGTAAAAATTTCGTTTACAAAAAGGTAAAACTGGTTTCCACCATAAAAGGAACGAACAATAGCATCGAAGTGGGTTCCCTTTTTAGCTTCACTTGCAATCGAATCGCCAACCTGCCGAATGGTTTTATTACGAGTTTCCTCGTCCATAGAATCGCTTAGCATTTTGTTAACCTTAACGGTTACATCCTCAATTCGCACTAAAAAAGTAACACTTAGGCCTGGAGTAGGAATTTCCTCTTCCTTGGTCATGGCCCAAAAACCATCCTTCAGGTAGTCGTGCTCGGTTGTACTGTGCTGCTGAATTGAACCATAACCGCAATGGTGATTGGTTAACAAGAGCCCTTGGTTCGAAATTATTTCACCAGTACATCCTCCCCCAAAGCGAACAATTGCATCTTTTATACTACTCAAGTTAATGCTGTAAATATCGTCGGCAGAAAGTTTTAATCCCTTTGCCTTCATATCCTTGTAGTTTACTTGCTTTAGGTATGGCAGTAGCCACATTCCTTCGTCGGCCATCGACGATAGCGAGGAGGTTAAAAGCAAACCAACAACGAAAAGTTTTAGTAGTTTCATTTATTGTAGTTTAATGGTTTTATAAAACAATAGTAATAATTTAAGTGTTCGATTCAAAAGTAAGATTAAAGCTTAAAATTAAAAGGGAAAATAACTAATTACACTGTGAGGCTAAGTTCGATGTAAATTTTATTACCGTATTTAACTCATAAATAAGCGAATAAGGCAAGACCATTCGGGAATCGTTTTTTACTAAGTTTTTTTAAAAAGAACAATAAGAGGTTTTATGTCGCTTAAAAACTTATTACCTTATTAAACTGCAATTTTATGTTTACCCTTATAACGAGTTAGGATTAATAATTAAAATCATTTTCTTTGTAAATCCCTGTCTGCGGCTGGCAGGAGCGGAATCAGCAAGAAATTAAAAAATCGCATTAGCTTCCTTGTTGATTTAAGGTGTTGAAACGAGGAGTCAATCGTAAAGGCTAATAAACTCGTATGTATTTCCGGTGAAACGAAGGTATCGAACAAAATCAGAAAATTGAATTACCAGCGAAGCTGTATTTAAGTTAGGATGAAAGCTTATTAGGTCAAAATCCTTAAGTTTCGAATCGAGAAAAACGTGAACATGCTTTTCCGAATCGTGAATTAATCCTAATGGAGAAACGGATCCTGGCGTAAGGCCTAAGTAACGCATCATTCGTTCGGGCGAAGCAAACGATATTTTACCTTGCTTTAGCCTTTGCTCTAGGTCGCGAATATTTAAAGCTTTTTGGTAATGCAAAACTACGAGGTAATGTTTGTTGCCTTTGTGATTGCGGAAGAAAAGGTTTTTGCAGTGTGCTGCATCAATGTCGGTCCAGTACTTCGAGGCCTCCTCAACGGTTGGCACTGGAGGATGTTCGTAGTAATCGAAAGGAATATTTAGCTCACCTAAGGTTTCATAAACTTTTGCATCGCCCCTTAGCTGCGCTGAACTATTTCCCATAAAAAGTATGTGAATTAAAGTCGTACGCCAATAAGCACTACGTCGTCAATTCGAGGCGACTCACCGTGCCAGTCGTGCAGCGTTTTATGAAGAATGTCGTGCTGCTCGTCCATTGGTTTTTTATGAATATCGAACAGTAGTTCCTTAAGATTCTTAATCATAAACTTACGCTGATCGGGGCCACCAAACTGATCTTGGTACCCATCGGAGAATGTGTAAATTATATCTCCGGGTAAATACTCCATAACAACATTAGTAAATGGAATGTCGCACCTAAGGTGAATACCAATAGGCATTTTATCGCCTTTGTACTGAATTAATTCGTCGTTTCGAATAAGAATAAACGGGTTGTTGGCTCCAGCAAATTCAATTTGCTGCTTGTCGGTGTCGACAATAAAAAGGGAAATGTCCATTCCATCCTTGCTTTCGCCCGACTTGCCAGTTTGGTGTAACGATGTAATGATTAATGTTCGTAGCTGATCGAGTAGCTCTGAGGCAGTGATTTTTTCGTTACGCGATATTATTTGGTTTAACAATCCCATGCCAAGCATGCTCATAAAACCCCCGGGAACTCCGTGACCTGTACAGTCGGCTGCAGCACAAATTTTACGATTCCCAAACTGTGTTATCCAGTAAAAGTCTCCACTAACAATATCCCTTGGAAGGAAAAGAATAAAAATATCATCGAAAATAGAATGAATAGTCTCCATTGGAGGCATTAATGCATTTTGAATTCGACTAGCATAAGTAATGCTACTTTTTATTTCCTCGTTTTGCTCGAAAATTTTGTCCCTTTGACTTTCGAGTTCCTCGTTTTGCAGTTCAATTTCTTCCTTTTGGGCAACAACTTCGGCTGTTCGCTGACGGACTATTTCTTCCAATCGAACCTTTTCGGCAATAAGTCTGCGGGTATTCCATTTAACTACAAACCAAATAAACCCAATAAGCAATAGAATATAAGAAATATATGCTAAAACACTACGGAACCAAGGAGGAGTAATGGAAAAACGATATTCTGCTATATTACTTTCTGTTCCAAAAATGTTACGCGCTTTCACTTTAAACACATACTTTCCTTCGGAAAGATTTGTATAAATAGGCCTTGGGTCAATTGACCATGTTGACCAAGTGTTGTCCAAACCATCAAGTATAAAACTATACTCAGTAGCCTGCTCGTTCTCAAAAAATGTAGCTGCTACATCGAAGGTGAAGTTGTTATATTTGAATGGGAATTCGAGTATCTGCGTTGGCAATTGAGTACCTGATAAAATCTTTCGCCCATCGGGTATTTCTTTAAAGTATGCGCCATTAAATACAACTGAATCGCCACCTTTGATTGAAACCTTACGAATAAGTGCATTAAAAGACTCGGCATAATTACGTTTTACTAACGGATTGAAACTATAAAGATCTTTAGCCAACCCAAACCAAATAACTCCATTAGCCTCGGAGTAAATGGCGTCGAAAGTATTGTTGGGAAGAGCTTTATAAGGAATGTTAATGTATTCGTATGCACCATCGGATTTTCGAACAAAACGCTCAGCAGTCAATTTATTATCATGCTTAATAACCAAAATGAACCCATCGATAGTTTGAAAGTATTTTGAAATAGGTTTGTTTTTTAGTTTGTCGGGAAATCCCTCAAAGGTATAGGGTTCGAAAAATTCTTTTTCGTAGTTAAATTTGTAAAGACCCTTGTCGGTGCCAAAGTATGTGTCGTTGGCAATATTAAAGATTAATATATTTTGAATAGATGGTAAGCCATGAGTTGTATCGTAACGATAAATCAGGGTGTCGCTATTAGTGAACACAAGTCTCTGAACTCCATTAAATCCGCTTGTAATCCAAAGATTACCTTGTTGATCTTCGGAAATATGGCGAATTTCGGATCGAATTTCGTTGTATTTTATTCTTTCTATATTACTCCACCCTTTTCCGTTCCATTTGAATTTAAATAGCCCTCCAACTGAACCAGCAAAAATGGTTTCAGGGTTTTTATGCGATATTGAGAGGGAGACTGTAAAAAAGTAATTATCAACAACTTTAACTTTAAAGTCGGGTGTTATTTCGAATATTTTTGGGTATCCGCCAACCAATAGCCTTTCTTGACCAGTTGTAGGGTCTTTAAAAATTGACAGCGACCAAACCGTTTTGGTTATTTCGGGCACGGGTTCAAAATAGGCAAACCCCTTTTTGTCGAAAGTCTGATAGTACAACCCTTCAACCGTTGCTACATAAAGCCTGCCATTAAAACGAGTAATAGCCTGTATTTGATTGTTAATGCCCGATTCCTCGCTAAATTTACGTATTGGGCTTTGTATATCAGCTTTTGTTATGCCACTGTTTAGGCACAACCACAGTGGAGATGCCCCCCCCACTGTTTGCTTTTGGTATAGGTAGGTTACTAAATTATCCTGTAATCCCCCTTTTTTATTTATAACCTCAATGGGCTCCCATTTCTGATTAGTTCGTGTAAACGAATAGTTATCGCTGTAAATTAATCCAAGACCTACTGTACTATCGTTTAGGACAACGGAATGATAAGGAAGCCCATCGCTAATTAGTTTATCAATAAAATTGGTTTTTGGCTTAATAGGAGCAGATTTGCCAGTTTCGGGGTTGAATGTAAAGAAGCCTTTATCGGTAATAATTAACAAATCATCGCTTTCATTAAGGGGCAAAATACTATAAATACTTTTCGTTTCTTGAATATTAGTTGAAGTTAGAAAATCGGACCCATTAACATGCACAAGAGAAGTATCGGTAACCTCCGATATTCCTGTTGCTCGTGTACCCATGTAAATTTTATTATTAACTTGAAAGAGTAGGAATGGTTTTAAGGTTTTATTAATATCTATAGTATTTATAGTGCTACCATTGTATATAAATATATAGTATAGCGACTGAAAAATTACCTTGCCATTTAAATATGTTGACTTGTATATATCGTTGAATACTATTGTAGAATCGATAATAAGATGCCGTAGTGATTCATAAACCAAATTTCCTTCGAAATTTGGCACTAACCGGCCGAAATCGCCAATGGTTCCAACGTAAACTGTACCTGTAGTGTCAATTGTTAGTGAACGAACTGGTTTTGAGTCTTTAACCGATATTTTACGCCAAGTTTTACTATCGTACTCTAGCACATAACCCTCATGGTTGCCAAAATACATTACCCCACGTGAATCTTGTACTGCAGCCCAGTTTTGTTCGCCGAACTTTAATTCCGATGGTTTGAAATTTCGAATTAATGGAATACCAAATTCGTTTATTTGACCCAACAATACTGAGGGGAAAACAATTAAAAGAAGAATAAATAGAATTTTAAACAGTTTCATTTGGAGTTTAATTTTAAGGGATACACTCCTATTAAATCATAAAAATAAGTTTTTTTAAAATATAAGCCGTTAAATAATCAAAAAGAATTGTTATAATTTGCACTAAATAATATTATACAACCTAAAAACCAGCGGCTTGCCCATCTTTTCGCGACTCTGAGGCTCCAAAGTAAACTTTGTTTTTACTGTCGTACATTATGGCCTGATATCCGCCATATCCGCCTAAATCCCACTGAATTTTATGCCCACGCTGCATAAGGTTACGGATAACCTCCCAATCGAAACCTGTTTCCATTAGTAGAATTCCACCATCTGTCATTTTGCTGCCAGTTGGCTCCGAGGAGCCAATATGCTGAATTCGTGGAGCATCGCCAGCTTCTTGTAGATTCATCCCAAAATCGATAATATTAATGGCTATCTGTACGTGACCCTGGGGCTGCATATCGCCTCCCATAACGCCAAAACTAATGTATAGTGTTCCGTTTTTTGTAATAAAGCTGGGAATTATTGTATGGAAAGGTCGCTTCTCAGGTTCGTAGGTATTAAAGAAGCCCTTCTCGAGATTGAAACTTTCGCCTCTATCCTGCAGCACAAAACCCAATCCCGTTGGGGTCATTCCCGATCCCATTCCACGATAGTTACTTTGAATTAGCGAAACCATATTCCCCTGGCTGTCGGCAACGGTAAGGTAAATGGTATTGGGTTGATTGGGCACTCCGTGGTCGTATCGCCGCGCAGCCCTTTCGGGGTTTACTAATTTTCGTCGCTCGGCAGCGTACTCCTTCGAAATAAGCCATTTAGTAGGTATTTCGGAAAATGCAGGGTCGGCATAAAAATGTGCCCTATCCTCAAAGGCTAACTTTTTCGCTTCAACTAAAAGATGAAGGTAATCGGCACTACCAAAGCCCATCGATTTTATGTCGTAACCCTCGAGAATGTTGAGTATTTGTAACGCAGCAGCGCCCTGTCCGTTGGGAGGTAGTTCCCAAATGTCGTAACCTCTGTAATTGGTCGAGATGGGCTCGACCCATTCGGATTTGTGCGTTTCAAAATCGGAGTACGAAAGAAATCCTCCTTGCTCCTTAATATACTTTTCAATGGTTCGAGCAATGTCGCCCTTGTAAAATGCATCGCGACCACCTTTGGCAATTTTTTCGTAAGTATTGGCCAAATCGAGATTTCTGAATATTTCGCCTTTAGCGGGCATTTTGCCATTTGGCATAAAAGTTTCCTTAAAGTTTGGGTATTGACCAAGCACCCGGGTCGACCGCTCCATGTAGTACGCAATTAGTTCGGTAACAGGAAATCCTTCGCGGGCATAGCCAATGGCAGGGGCAAGAATTTGGTTAATTGGCAGTTTGCCAAACTTTTTATGCATTTCGAACCAGCCATCGACTGTACCAGGAACGGTAACTGGCAGTGGCCCGTAAGAAGGAATTTGGGTTAACCCTTTCTCCTTAAAGTATTCGATGGTAAGCGTTTTTGGCGAACGTCCGCTGGCATTAAGTCCGTAAAGTTTTTGCGTTTTGGCATCCCAAATAAGGGCAAACAAATCGCCTCCAACCCCGCACCCTGTGGGTTCAACAAGGCCAAGCATTGCATTTGCAGCTATGGCTGCATCGATGGCGTTACCTCCCTTTTTCAGAATGTCGATGGCTACCTGAGTAGCCAAAGGCTGACTTGTTGCTGCCATTCCGTTTTTAGCAATTACTTCGGAGCGAGAAGCAAAACTTCGACCCGTTACCCTGTCCTGCGAATTTGCTGAAAAACATAAGGAAACTAGCACTACTGCAATTACAATTCTACCCATAGGTTTAATGTTTAAAAATGTAAGACAATTTAACCCGAACAATGTTTAAATCAACCATTTTTATCGATTCATTTTAAAGCATCGCGCTGAATGCTATCTTTGCACTTTAAAATTTGAAAATATGTCGAAAAGAGTTCGCGTTCGTTTTGCTCCAAGTCCCACAGGACCATTGCATATAGGTGGTGTGCGCACCGCCCTGTTTAACTACTTTTTTGCCCGTCAGCATGGTGGCGATTTTATTCTTCGAATTGAGGACACCGACTCGCAGCGATTTGTGCCCGGTGCCGAGGAGTACATTAACGAATCGCTTACCTGGTGCGGAATTAAAATTGACGAGGGGGTAAGCGAAGGTGGGCCACATGCACCCTACCGCCAAAGTGAGCGTAAAGCAATTTACAAGCAGTACGCCGATCAACTTATTGCCTCGGGCAATGCTTACTACGCTTTCGATACAGCCGAAGAACTTGATGCGTTACGCAAGGATGCCGAAGTAAAAGGCGAAACCTTTATATATGGCTTCAAAATTCGAAATAGCATGAAAACTTCGCTGGTTTTGCAAGCCGATGAGGTAAAACGCAGAATGGAAAGCGGCGAACAGTGGGTTATTCGCTTTAAAATGCCCGAAAACGAAGAGGTTGTTATGCACGACCTTATTCGTGGCGAAGTGGTTGTAAACACATCGACACTAGACGATAAGGTGCTTTTTAAAAGTTCCGACATGCTTCCCACGTACCATATGGCCAATGTTACCGACGACTTTTTGATGGAAATTTCGCACGTTATTCGTGGGGAGGAGTGGCTGCCATCGTTGCCGCTACACGTATTGCTTTACCGTGCATTGGGTTGGACCGAAAGTATGCCCAAGTTTGCTCACCTTCCCCTTCTTTTAAAACCTACTGGAAATGGCAAACTAAGCAAGCGAGATGGCGACAAAATGGGGTTTCCCGTATTTCCTCTCGAATGGAAAACTGCCGAGGGAGAAACATCGAGAGGCTATCGTGAAGATGGATATTTCCCTGAGTCGTTTGTAAACCTCCTTGCGCTTTTGGGCTGGAACTCGGGAACCGAACAGGAAATTTTTAGCATGGAAGAGCTAATTAACTTATTCTCGCTGGAACGAGTTAACAAAAGCGGAGCTCGTTTCGACCCCGAAAAGGCAAAGTGGTTCAACCACCAGTATTTAGTTAAAAAAGGTAATGCCGAAATTGCCGAAATATTCGAAAAAACGTTAGCACAAAAGGGTATTTCAACCAATCAAACTAATACAGAGCATATTGTTGGTCTTGTTAAGGAACGCGTAAATTTTGTACACGAAATATGGGACCAGGCTTCGTTTTTCTTTTTAGCCCCCGATTCGTACGATGAGGCAACCATTAAAAAGTTTTGGAAAGAGGATACGCCTGCAATTATTGGTGAAGTTGTAAATTTACTTAAAGCAATTGAGCCGTTTACAGCGCTCTCAATCGACGAAACATTAAAACCCTTTATAAACGAAAAAGGCTACGGTATGGGGCGAGTAATGAATACCATTCGCTTAGCGTTGGTTGGCGAATCGAAAGGGCCAGGAGTTTCGGAAATATGCGAGGTTATTGGTAAAGACGAAACTATACAGCGACTGAAACTGGCTGCTGAAAAAATTAGATAATTGCTCGCAAGGACGCATTAAGTAGTTTCTCGCAAAGACGCAAAGACGCAAAGACGCAATTAAACAGTTGCTCGCAAATCCCGATAACTATCGGGAGCTAAGACGCAATTGAATTATACACATTATTGCACATTGCTCGCAAAGGCGCAAAGACGCAATTAATTTAAACACAACATTATACTTTAATCGCCAAGACGCAATTGAATACTACTCAACATTGCGTCTTGGCGTCTTAGCGTGAAAAGAGTCTTTAAACTATTTCATCCACATCCCAATTACGAAATGTAATCAGGGTTTTAAAAATTATATTTAAGTTTAAACATAAACATATTGTAGTCGTTCATGCTTGCAAACAAGTTGTCGCCTTTGCCAGCAAAAATTACTGTTGATATGGTTATTTCAGCATTATCTGTAGCTTTGTATGCAATCTCGGGCATATAAACAAGCGCATAGTTGCTGTCTATTTTTCCCCAATTGGTAACAATAAATGCGCCTCCAATGGGAGCGATTTTCAATTTTTCGTCGAAAAACTTTTTTTCGTAACGCAAAAAGAAATAGTCGTTTAGGTTTTCATTCCCTCTTTCGTGAACAAACCCGTGCATGTACTGAAAATTAAGGTATGAGCCATCCTTAAAATTATAATCGCCGCCAACAATAAACTTTGTGTAAGGCTTTGCTTTTTGTAAAAGCACCGAATCGTGAGTAACAGGAACTGGCGATAGAGGATAAAGAGCCGATAGGTCGGTAGTCATTACCATATCATTTTCGGGAATATAAGCTGCTGCTTCGGCCCAAAACCCAATACCAGCAATACTTGTTGCCATATCGGCACCAATAATATGGGTTCGAGCAAACGAAAGTTGCGATTTGATATTAACTCCCCCAAAAAAATCGACCGGAGTAATTGTGTTTCTTGTTACAAATGGTAAACCGTCGTAACCCCATAGGTAGCTCAATGAAAAATCGACACTTTTTACCATTCCTTTGAATTTAAAGCCAGCGGTTGCACTTTCGCCTAAGTTGTATTTTGGCGTAAGCAACGTGTCGGAGAATCCTTTGAGAACCAGCCCTTGTGGCAAGTCCATGCTAGGGTTTAACGCATTGGCAAAAATTCCTACAGGCAAATTAGCTGGCTGAAAAAATGGGACAAAAACGCCTTGTACCGAGAAATCGTTGTTTAGGTAATAGTTAAAATTGAAGGCATCGGAACCACGGCGACGACCAAAATCTAAAATGTCTTCCATGTCCAATGGATTGAGGTTGTCGGTAGGGTTTAGCCTATCGGCAGTACCCCAAACAATGCGTTGGCGACCAATTTTTAAATCTAAATTCTTAAAAAGAAACCCGTATAGTTCAACATACATTTCCCTAATTTCCAAATTATAGGGATTAACAATGTTCTTGTTATACAAATCGCTCGATGCGCTTAACTTGGGCAAACCTATATTCCGAAGCCATACATCGCTATAGAATTTCGAGTTGTCGGTTATTTTTTTTTCAAGTTTCAGCGAAAGGCGGTTCTCGTTCCAAGCCCAGTCGTTTTTATCTTTTAGCAAAAAGCGTTCATCGGATAAAAATTCGCCCGAAATTTTTAAACTGGGTTCATCTTGAGCGTTAACATTGTATGTTACAGCTACTAACAAAAGCAGTAATGGTAAAATACGTAATCTTTTCATAACTATTGTTTTAACTTTCTAACAGTAAACTCATCGTTTGATAATCCTGTGTCGTATTTTACATCCGACATTTGCATTTTGGTTTTATGGTTTTTCTTCAAGTCGGTCATTTCAATTTCCTCTGCATTCCAGTAATTGCCAACTTTTTTGAAAATGTACTTTGCTTCCTTTACTTTGTTATTACCCTTGTCGTAATAATCCATGGCTTCGGGATAAAAGTTCGCCTTATTAATAGTTACAACTAATTTGGAATAGTCCGATTGCCCTTTGGGTGTTAACTCAAGCACGAAACCGGTCGCATCGGTTTTCAGCAATTTAGGGGTGTATTTGTTTGTATACGGTTTAGCTTCCATGTCGTCGTACGAAAAATCGGTGCCTGCAAAATTCTGACTTTTAACGCTTGTCGAAATTCGTCGTTCCTTACCAAATGCAGGTAAATACAAATACATAACATCGTTAGGTAGCGATAAAACAGCTATTCCTGCTTGCGAAGCAGGTGCTGTAAACCTAAGCATACGCATATCGTTTCCTTTTTGCTGAACAGTTGCCTCGCGCGATTCCTGCTTCCCGTTTTTGTCAATTAGTATAATCTTATTCACCCCTGTTAAATCCTTGGGAGAATACATTACATCGTCCATGTTTTTCAAAATGGTGCTTGCATCCTGAGCAGTTACCGAAAATAGGCTGCCAGCTACAATTAGCATGGTAAAAATGGCTGTTTGAATTTTCTGTTTCATATCGATTAATTTTAAGTTGTTATTAATTAGTTTGCTTTTAGCTTTCGTTTTCTGTTTGCCAATATCAATATAACTGGGAGTAGCGTTAGCGCACCAAAGCCCGACCCGAACATGCTAATGGCAACCAGAAGCCCAAAATTTTGCAACGGAACCATTTGAGAAAACAGCAGAACTAAAAACCCAGCGGCAACAGCGGTTACGTTAATAATAATTGCCTTTCCACTAGTCATAATTGTTTTCTCAATTGATTGTTCAGCGTCTCCGCTTTCTTGTAAATAGTTGTTAAAACTCGTTATAACATGTATTGAATAGTCGATACCTATTCCCAGGGCAATACTTGCCACAAGAACAGTTGCAATGTCGAGCGAGATGCCTGCAAAACCCATAAATCCGAATAGGATAATAATGGTTGATATTATGGGAATGGTTGCAAAAACTCCCTTTGACCCCGACCGTAGGATTAACCCAATAATAAGAAGTACCATAAGCACAGCGATTATTAAGCTGTTATATTGGCTTTTTATGAGGCTTTGATTTAGTTTCACGTAAACCGAAGGCATTCCGGTTAGCGATATTTTACAGTTTTCGGTTGAGTTTTCGGTAATAAACTGATTCATTTTTACGGTAAATACTTCCATTTCACGACTTTCGACCGAAGCAAATTTCGACTGAATAATTCCTTTATCCAACTCATCGCTTACAAGTTGTGGCATAATATCTTGCCCATCGAGAAGGAACCACAGTTGCTCAACCTTCGCCTTTTCGTTGGGAATGCGTTTACCTTCGCCCATGGCATCATTCATTTGTTCAATTAGCCCAGCTACCGATTGTGTTACGGTAATATTCGGGTCGGTTTTCATAAATTTCTCCGTTGAAATCATCAACTTTAAAACCTCTGGGCTTTGCATGTCGCCCTCAAATACAATAAATACAGGCTGCGAGCCACCGAATTTTTGTTGCATTATATCTTCTGAAACACGAGTAGGGTTATCCTTTTTAAAATACTCGGACATATTTACGCTTGTTTTAATTTGAAATATGCCCACTGAGCTTACTAAAAGAAATATAGCCCAAGCTACAAGCGAATACTTTGGATGTTTGAATAAAAGAGTTACAAGAGGATGAAGAATTACATTGGAAAGAATGGTTTTCCGAGCGGGTTTTTCTTTATCAATTCGCTTACTATTTAACGAGAATGCAGAAATAAGCGAAGGGACAAGAAATATTGATAAAACCACCGCTATTAAGGTTCCTATAGCAGTAAAAATACCAAAGTCTTTAATCATTGTAAGGTAAGCACCAAATACAAAGGAGATGAATCCAATTGCTGTTGTAGCTGCTGCTAAAATTACAGGAACAATAATAAAGGAAAGCGCCTTGATTAAAGCATGCTTCCTGTTTTCCAGTTTGTTTTCATTAATGCTATTTATTACATGTATTGCATAGGCACTCCCAACGGCAAGCAATACAACAGGAATTACATTTGAAATTATTGTCAATTCGTACCCTGTAACAACCATTATACCGAGTGTCCAAATAACAGAGAGCCCAGCTATAAGCAAAGGTAATACGACACCATGCAACGATCGGAAGCTAATTAGGAGAATGAAAGCAATAATTACAAAAACAATAGGTACTAGCCAAATAATGTCATCCAGAATTAAATCTGAAACATCGTTCATCATCATGGGTAAACCGCCAAAGTAAAGCGTTTCGGGCAAGTTGAGCCCTTCAATTTTGTGTCTTATTCCTTTTGCTATAAGCTGCTTATCGGCGTTGTCCTCCATGGTGAACAGTACAAGAGTGGCAGTAGCATCTTTCGAAACAATCGACCCTTTGTATGAGTCCTTCGAGAATACATACTTTTTTAGGCTATCGAGTTGCTCTTGAGTATTAGGTAGGTCGTATTCATCAACCAGTTTGCCTATTTCAATGCCAAATTCAGCATTTTTAATGTCGAGCACATTGGTAAGGCTTGTTACAGTCGAAACACCCTTTGTTACCATCAAACTATCGGTAACCTGCTTAACGTGCTTTAGTACTTCAACCTTAAACACATTATCGGTTTCCAACACAATCATTCCTATATCATTTCCCCCAAATTGGTTACCAATACTCTTATAAAGTTTTGCCGCTGGATCGTCGTCGGGTAGCGAACTTATAATGTCGGAGTTTATGGTTATGAATTTTATTTGATAACCAAAAAATACCGTTAAGCCTAAAACAGCTATAATTATTAGCCATTTTAATTTTACAATTCCTTCTGCAAATCTGTTCATCGTCAATTTTTTTTATTTTTACCTACTCGGCAATATGTACTAATTATGTTTTATAGTCAGTTTTACTGAAAAAAATTATGGGGCTAACCCCTTGGTTAAAATACCCATTAAACTTTCGGAATATGGGGCATACCTTTCATACTTATTTTGTAGGAAAAAGGGAATCTCGAGTCCTTTTAACACCATAATAAACACATCAAGTAAAACGTCCATATCACCAATTTGTGCAAACTCGCCACTGCTAACGCCTTGAGAAAAAATTTCCTTTAATCTTTCTTTCTCCCATGCATCTAATTCAGTTCGTAAATCATCAATAAAATCGAAATGTTCAAAAAAATCGGCTTTTAGCGTTTCGTGATAGTTAGCTGCGCCATTTAAAACCTCCATTCTGACAACGAGATATTTTTTTATTTTTTCGGTGGCACTTAAGTCAGGATTAGAAACAATAATATTTAACCGATTTTTAAGATCTGTCATTTCAATTGAAACTACCTCTTTAAATAGCTCCTCTTTGCTTGCAAAATGGTAGTATAACGAGCCTTTCGCTTTTCGTGCAATTTTTGCTATTTCGTCCATCGAGGTTTTATGAAAACCAAAGCGACTAAACAGCTTTGTTGCAACACTTAAAATTGAATCCTTGGTTGTGGTTGAATCAATACTCATATTTATAGCCTTATTGTACTAATATTGTTTTTCGGTACAAAAATACATGTTTTTTTAACGAACACAAAATTTTTAACCTTTTATTTTAAGAAAATATATTTTTTTGAAACGCTAATTGTTGGTAAGCTATATATCGCTAAGGTATAAGTCTTTGGAGGGTTCATTTTCCTTTCGAAATTTTATTATGAATATGACTAATAACATATTTCAGGTGTTCGGAAAAGGATTACTTTTGTCGACAATTAGCTGCAATCGTTTTATAATTGACAGTAAACGGAAAAAATTCTAAATAAAAAATAACATTTTATATATGAAGAAAATACTCGTTGTTGGTGCCGGTGGACAAATTGGATCGGAGCTAATTCCACACCTTAGAGGCATTTACGGAAACTCGAATGTAATTGCTTCGGACATAAACTGCTGCGTTTGCAAACAGCTTGGCGAAGATGGCCCAATGGAAGAGTTCGATGCCCTCGACACCAACCGTTTTGCCGAAGTTGTTAAAAAGTATAAGGTCGACACCATATATAATATGGTTGCCTTGCTTTCGGCTACTGGCGAAAAAAATCCACAGCTGGCTTGGAAAATTAATATGGGCGCTCTTTTGAATTCGCTCGAAATTGCCCGCGAAAATGGCTGCGCAGTGTTTACTCCAAGTTCCATTGGTGCGTTTGGTCCAACAACTCCTCCCGACAATACCCCACAGGATACTATAATGCGCCCAACCACCATTTACGGAGTTTGCAAGGTTACTGGCGAGATGCTTAGCGATTACTATACGCTTAAGTTCGGTGTTGATACGCGCAGCGTACGTTTCCCAGGCATAATATCGAACTTAACTCTACCAGGTGGCGGAACAACCGACTACGCTGTTGAAATTTACTACGCAGCTATTAAGGAGAAAAAATTTACCTGTCCGTTACCCGAAGGTGCTTTTTTGGACATGATGTACATGCCCGATGCGCTTAACGCATGCGTTGACCTTATGGAGGCCGATCCTTCGAAGCTAATCCACAGAAATAGTTTTAACGTTACCGCCATGAGTTTCGACCCTTCGATTATTATGAAGGCTATTCAAAAGCGAATTCCCGAATTTAAAATGGATTACAACGTTGACCCCATAAAGAAGGCTATTGCTGCATCGTGGCCAAACTCAATGGACGACAGCTGCGCACGCGCAGAATGGGGATGGAACCCAAAGTGGAACCTCGAAACCATGACCGACGATATGCTTAAAGTTATAAGCGAAAAACATAAGAAAGGACTTATTTAGCATACTATTAATACAAATCGAACCCGACTTTTAGAAATAAAAGTCGGGTTTTTTATTTATTATCTTTACCTTTATTACATATTAATGCCACCCATTTATGAAACGCTTTGCAAAAGGAGTAATTAATTTTTCTTTTACAGTAACCTTTGTACTTGCTATTGCTTTCTCAGCTTATCGCTGTTCCCCTTCATCAAATAAGGTTGATTCTTCACATGTAACGTTAACCGACACAGCCGAACTGGTTAGCAGAATGGCAGCAGCCGAAAAAGTTTCGCTATCAAAACCCGATTCGGCTATTGCCCTTTACGAAGGACTAATTAACGAAATTGAAGCACTGCGTCCATCCTTTTCAAATTCGTGCCAATTACGAATGTGGGTTGAAGAGAAAAGAATAATGGCAATACAGGGCATTGCAGTTTCGTACACAAATTTAGGCGACTTCGACTTGGCTCATAAACAAATTAGTATAGGGCTCGATGTGGTAGAAAAAAGCAGCGTTGATACATGCTTAAAATTGCAAAAAGTAAAGGAAAGGCTATTGGGTTCCCGAAGTGTAGTTCAAAAAAAACAGGGTAATTACCTAGATGCCATTGAAACTTTAAGAGAGCTGCTCACATTAGCCGAGGAACGAAAGGACATTTCGGGGCGTGCTATATACTTAACCAACATTGGTAATGCCTATCAGGAATTGGGCGAACAAAATTTAGCCATTGAGTACATTGGAAAGGCCATTAAGCTGCACGAATTAACTGGAAACAGAAAAGGAGTTGCCGTTTGCAAGTTAACATTGGCAAATATTTACAATTCGGCGGGAAAATTCGATGAAGCCCGCTCAAACTACATTGAAACTTTAACCGAACTTACAACTCTTGGCTACACAGGCCACGTGGGCCTAGTGCAGTCGAATTTGGGAGTGCTCGAAAAGCGACAGGGCAACAGCAAACTGGCAAGAGATTGCTTCGATAAGGCGCTTAAAAATTTGACCTTGACCGGCAACAAAAGCGGGGTAGCCATGGTATGGGGCAATATTGCCGATTTGGCAAACGACACGAAGAACTACTCCGAAGCAATAACCTATGCATCGCTTCAACTCGATGAAGCTAAAAGAGCATCGAACCTTATTAACCAAAGGTACGCCTATAAGCATCTTTATAAAGCTAATAAAGGACTAAACAATCAAAAAGAAGCGCTATCGAATTATGAGCTTTTTGTTACCATAAAGGATAGCGTTGCCTCAACCGAAAAGCAAAACGAAGTTGCTCGACTCGAAGCAAAGTACCAGGATGTAAAAAAGAAGGAAGAAATTAAGCATCTCGAAGCGCTTTCGGAGGTGTTACAAGAAAAGAATAGACAAAAATCAACATTAATTTTTGTTCTTGGTGCTTTAGCGTTTTCGGTAATGGCAGCTGGAGGGTTTTGGCTAAGGACCATACAGTTAAACTCCAAGCGCAAAGCGCTCGACCTTGAGCAACGACTTTTGCGCTTGCAAATGAATCCGCACTTCTTTTTCAATTCGCTTACCACAATTCAGAGTATGGTACTTAGAGATGAAAAAGATAAGGCCTCCGATGTTGTGCTAAGCTTTGCACGACTAATGCGACTTATTCTCGAGTCGTCGCGCGAGGAATTAATCCCAATTTCGCAGGAAATTGAAATTGTTGAAAGGTACTCCCTGCTTCAATCTCTTCGGCACCCAAACAGGTTTAACCTTAGCGTAAGCATTGAGCCCATTGCGATACGAGAAGATCTACTAATTCCTCCCCTTTTGCTTCAACCTTTTATCGAAAACTGCATTGAGCACGCATTTCCAAGCGATGTAAACGGAACAATACAACTTACCATTTCGCAAATTAACGGAAGCCTTATTTTTACAATTGAGGACAATGGCATAGGTTTTAATACACTGGAAAAATCAACAGGTGGTCAGCACAAATCGCTTGCCACCCAAATAACCCGCGAAAGGCTCGAAATAATAAAAAGCAAGTATAAAAAGGATACAGCACTAACCATTGAAAGTCCTATTGATGGGGAGCGCGGAACGAGGGTTACCATAAAAATTCCAGAGTTTTTTGCATTTTAAGTAGCAACGTGAGTTTAACACAGAGGTTTTATGTTTTGCATTTTACAGAATGATTGTTTTAATTCGATTCGAATTTACAATAATGACGTTGATTGTTATTGAGTTCCGTCCCGATAACTATCGGGAGTCATCGTCAAAAAAAATAAAAAAAGTCAAACCACAAAGGGCACAAAGTTTTTCTCAAAGATCACAAAGCGCTGTATATTACAGAATTAACTTTGTGAATCTTTGTTTTTCTCCGTTGTCCCCGCCTGAATGACGCAGTCGGGCAGGTTTGTGGTTAATCTTTCTTTTAGACAGTCTCATCAAAAATGAAATGAATTTTATTCTCTATCTTCAATGTTATTCCTTATACCAAATTGACGTTAGTAAATATGAAAGCATTTATAGTCGACGATGAGCAGTCGTGCATTGACACGCTAAGCTACCACTTAAAAAGCCATACCAATATCGAAATTACTGGAATTGCAAATTCGGTAACCGACGCAACAAAAGGCATTGCTCAAAGTAACCCAGAATTAGTGTTTTTAGATGTTGAACTTCCCGACGGAACTGGATTCGATGTTCTCAAAGCTTTCCCCGATGCACAGTTCAAGGTAATTTTTATTACAGCCTACGACAAATTTGCCATTTCGGCATTTCGCTTTAGCGCAGTCGACTACCTACTAAAACCCTTAAACCCAAGCGAGCTTAGCGATGCAATAAATAAGGTGTCAAACCTAAAAAGCAACGATTCGCACGAGGCAATTGAAGCCCTTATTTCGAACATAAAAACGAACGAAGAGCGACGGTTAGTTATACGCACCTGCGATGATGTATTCCTTATTCCCATTTCTGAAATTTTTCACCTTGAGTGCGACGGCGCATACACCCATATTTTTAGCTTAAACCGAAAGCGAATAACCGTTTCACAAAACTTGAAGCACTACGAAGAAATGCTACTCGATTATGGGTTTTTTCGCTCTCACCAAAGCCATTTGGTAAACGTAAAACGTATCGACAGCTTTAAAAAAGCCGATGGGGGTTACCTAATTTTAACCAATGGCACATCGGTTCCTGTGTCGCATCGAAAGCGCGATGCCCTTTTTCAACTTTTCGAAAAAATGGCATAACAAGCCTAACCCATTTCATTAAACTCTTTATACGGATTTCAAGCAAATCCGTACGAATTTCAATTTCATTAAGCCGTACTTTAATTAAGTTACGATGAATCCTCTGCTAAAATTACTTTTGAATAAGTGATTTAGATTGGATTTTGAAAATGAAATTGAATAACAAAATCAAACTTTTTAGCAGCGCTGCACTTGTAGTAGCAATTCTACTTGCTCTTCATTTCTATTTTAAATTTGAAGAAAAAGAGCAAAAGGGAACAGAATACCAATTCTCATTAATTGAAAATTGGAGCATTGATAGCACCAGAGGAACGGACAACTACGCTATTACCCTTTTTGTTGGCACTACCAATGAGCCTAACGTAGTAATTACAAACTTTTCGAACCTAGGAATTTCGGTAAATGCATCGCTAATAAATAATGTGCTTAAAATCGACTCCCAAGAGTTAAGCATAAAGGATGAAAAAATATATGTAAAGGGAATTGGTTCGATAAGTAATAACAAGCTTAATGTTCAGTACTCATTAACAAAGAGCAACAGTGTATTTAAGGCTAATTGCGAGGGAATTCGCATATTAAATTCAACTAAATAAATTAAATAACAACTAACCCTAACTACTTTGAGAAATTATTTTGTTCGCTTAAATTATCAGTTTTTTCTTTTTGCATTGGTATTTTTTAGCATACCAGCAACAGCAATTGAGTTAACTCCTCAGTTAGCGTTCATTGGAAAAAATAGATATACAAGATATTAACCAATAAAAAAACACAATGAAATACAGACGATTAAGATTAATTACTATTCTCTTGTTAGGACTTGGACTTACAGGACTGCAAGCACAAGAGAGCGTTAACGCCTCAGGTGGAAATGCTTCAGGTAGCGGAGGCGCGACGAGTTACTCCGTTGGACAAGTAGTTTACTCCACCAATACAGGAACAACTGGTACAGTAGCACAAGGTGTGCAGCAACCCTTAGAAATTTCGGTAGTAACAGGATTAGAAGAAGCCAAAGGCATCAACCTTTCGGTTAAAGCTTATCCAAACCCTACTACCGACTATTTAACTTTGGAAGTAAAAGACTTTGAACTATCAACGTTAACCTTTCAACTTTTTGATGTGCAGGGAAGATTGTTGCAAAACGAAAAGATTACAGGTAACCCAACACGCATTGTAATGGGGAATCTCTTGCCATCAACTTATTTTTTAAAAATAACGCAAGCTAACAAAGAATTAAAAACTTTTAAAATCATTAAAACCTAACCAATATGAAACGCATAATTACACTATTCACCGTGTTATTTCTAATAACAAATTTATGGGCACAAAGTCCCGAAATGATAAGCTATCAGGCAGTCATTCGCAACAGCAGCAACCAGTTGGTAGCCAATACAACTATTAGCATGCGCATAAATATTTTACATGGAACATCAATAGGTGCATCAGTTTACACCGAAACACAGACACCAATAACCAATGCCAATGGCTTGGTAACAATAAAAATTGGAACAGGTATCACAAGCGATAATTTTTCTGATATAAACTGGGCAGACGGGCCCTATTTCATAAAAACAGAAACCGACCCTACGGGAGGCACAAACTACACCATTAGCGGAACAAGCCAGTTGCTGAGCGTTCCGTATGCTTTGCATTCAAAAACTGCGGATGCTGTATTGGGGCTGAATGATACTCTTGCAAATAAAGCCGTTTTGTTAACCGGAGACCAAATCATAGCCGGTAATAAAACCTTTACAGGTTCTGTTCATACTAACTACATCGAGGTAAACTCATTTGGTAGTGGTAACCGCTATGCATTTATCGATTTCCATGGCGACGATACCTATACCGATTATTCGTTACGTTTAATACGATATAATACAGGTGCTAATGCTAATTCGTTGCTTGAACACAGGGGCACCGGTGTTATGAGTATACAGGCATCAGACTCCGGAAGTATTCGATTAGCAACCAAAGGAATAAATCGTATGAGTATAGATGCCAACGGAAATATTTTGGTAAATGAGCAAATGCGTAACTACAAAACACTTAGAGTGTACGATCCATCAAACAAAACACTATTTTTTAGACAAGACGGCACTAATTCCTATATTAGTAACAAACAGGATTTTTTAGCATCGGGAACTCCAAAAAACGGATGGCTACATATTAATGGCGAAGGCGGAATTGTTTTAAGAGTTGGATCTGAAGGTGTAGCAGGTACTACTGTAATATCTATCGACACCCTCAAAAACATTAATATGCAAAACAACCCAGTAATTAATGTAAAAACACCAGTAAATGCTAACGATGCAGTGAATAAGGCGTATGTGGACTCAAAAGTTGGGCCCCATTACCTTGGCGAAGAATACCTTGGCGGTATTATTTTTTATTTATATACCGACGATACAGGTGTACAAAAGGGTTTAATCGTTTCTAAAACCCAAAGTACAGGTACTTGGAGTGGTTCTACAATAGTAAATGCTAATAGAACAGAAGACGGTGCTTATAATACAAATCTTATGCCTGCAGGTAGTACCGCAAAAACTTGGGTTACTGGCCTTGGTGCAGGCTGGTACATCCCGTCCATTGACGAGCTAAGCTTGCTCTGGCACAACCGTTTTCACGTAAACAAAACTGCCAGGGCTATTAGCTCTACGCTGCTCTCAACTACTGCATACTATTGGAGTAGTACGGAGTACGATGCAACAATTGCATTCAGCTTCTACTTCTTTTCCG
Organism: Bacteroidales bacterium UBA2287; assembly: GCA_002345675.1. Taxonomy (GTDB): domain Bacteria; phylum Bacteroidota; class Bacteroidia; order Bacteroidales; family Tenuifilaceae; genus UBA2287. The sequence goes on from DDWL01000053.1 coordinate 32,189, forward strand.
GCGGTACCGCGTACAACACAAATAAAACAAATGATTATTTTGTCCGTGCTATTCGGGCATTTTAACGTTGCATAAACAACCTAATAGGAGTATTAAATATTTTTCCCTTTTCGAATTTAACCTTATTTAGTGCGAATTTAAATTCAAATCAATCGGATATTAAAACGCTAAAAACGTTATGGGTAACTATACTATTTTTGACAAAGCATTTTAATACCGATTCATTTTCAGTGCTATAATTTAACTAGTTAGTTTGTGTTTGAAAAACAAAAAAATGAACTTTTAGACACCCCTTTAACGAATCTTGGATGCCAGAAATTGCGGATATACAGCGTTTTATTCGTCAAAAAACCAACCGTAAATTTGCATTTAATTAAAAAGTTTCGATAACTTTATTAAAATTAAGCCTTAAAAAACCCAAAAAAATGAAAAAGCACAAATATTTAGCGTTGCTGTTCTTGGCAGCTTGCTTACTCCTTTTCGGCTGCGAAAAGGAGCCAATTGCATCGTTTACTGTTTCACCAACCCTATTAGAAGTCGAACACGATGTTACCTTTACCAATACATCTGAAGATGCCGACCATTTCGAATGGTTCTTTGGGGACAACACTTCATCTACCGATAAAAACCCCACTCACAGCTACAGCGAGCCAGGTTTTTACATTGTAACCCTTGTTGCTTACACTAAGTCGGGGCGTAAGATGGACGATGCCTACCAAGCGTTTATTACGGTAGTAAATCCTACAAGGCTAATACTAAACGTCGACATGGATGGCACTCCCCTTAATGGCTGCGAAGTTGTACTATTCAACAGCTATACAAACTGGTATAACAATGTGAACAGTGTTGCTACAGCAACAACAGGATCGTTGGGGAGTGTTGTATTTACCGGTTGCACAAATTCTATTTACTATGCCGACTTTTACCATAATGGCTCTAGATATGGTAGTATAGTAACCGAAGCCTTAACACTATTCACCGATAACACCTACAATGTTCACTTTACAAACAAGCAAATTACTTTTACAAACCCAACATTTACGCCAATAACAATTAATGTTGCTGGCTTTGCATCGCAAACCATTCCAGTGGGAGGCAGCAAAACTTTTAATGTTACAACAAACACAATTGTTTTATCGGCTAGTACATCGGGGATTTTTTCCAATGGTAGCCCTATGGCTCTTACAATATATTGGAATAGCACCATTACCTTGTCAACCTCAACAACTACAGTTAATTTAAATATTGGAAATCAATACGTTTTCTTATACTTATCAAATAACTCAGGGTATGTTCTTGGGCCTATATACTCAAACTATGGTTTAAGTTCCCAGGTAACTGTTAACGCATCAATACCATCTGATAATATTAAATATAGCCTAGGCTATCACAATGCGCTTAGTAGTACGCAGTTTAGGGCATATGTCCCATCGGGAGGCTATTACTACTGGACAAATGGGGCTCAGTTTAACTTTTCAGGTACAATTAATCAAAGCATTTGGTTGGGTGCCTCTAAATCGGTTGAAAACTTTAAAGCCGAGAAGTTTAACGGTGTATTGCTAAACCAAAACCAAAAGTTAAACCCTTACTTTGAGTCAAAAAGAATGTTTAAAGAAGTTAAAGGGAGTATTGACCTTTTTCCAAAAAGTGTTAACTAAACTTTAAAATAGATAAGCCATGCGAAAATTAAAACATATAGCCTACATAACCATTTTACTTATGGTAGTTGGGCACACAAATGTAATAGCACAGTTCGAGAATAAGGTTACATTTAATTTTTCACTGGGAAGTATACAGCCATTTGGCGTTAAGGAGTATATTTACAAATCAACCAATCAGCAGTATGTTAATACGTGGTTGATGCCATACCTTTTCTCGAATTTTAAGCGCGGATTTTCATTTACTGGCGGGGCTCAGTTTAACATTAACCGATACTTTGCCGTTGGAACGGGTGTTGGTGCCGAGCGAATTGGAAGTTGGTACTACCTGGATTCGTACAACATGAACGGGGAGAGATTAGAAAAAGATTTTCTCTCGTGGAAAATTACCGATGAAGGAACCACCTTGAAAGAAGGCGTTAATGAGCTGAATCTCTACAATTTTAGCATTGGTGTCTTTCCTCGCGTAAACATTGCCTATGGCAAAAAAATAAACCCTTACGTTTTTGTCGAAATTACCTTTAACTACACCGATATAAACTACGTTGACAAGCGACGAGAGGCATGGTTAGATCTTGGATATACAGAGCAAGCCTACGACGATTGGTACAATAGCCTAACGAGCCCAGCCGCTTTTAGGAATACCCCACAAAGTAGTTTTGGTATTGGTTTGTACCCAGGATTCGGATTCGATTTAAATTTAACCCAAAATTTGGGACTGTTCGTTCAAGGGGGGTACTCTTTCATTGGTATTAATAAATCCGACCTAGAGGAGGCAAATCTTGAACCCGAAAATTTTCATAGCATTAAGGCTGAAGTTGGCATTAAGCTAAGTTTCCTTCGTTCGAAGGACATTTAACGGGCAACTCAACCTTTCGATACAACGAAAAGGACGGAGAAGAATTTTTAATATGAAAGCCATGTATAAAAAGTTTTTAATTGCTCTAAGTGTCACATTGTCGTCGCTGAGCCTTTTTTCTCAGGCTCGCCTTGCAAACACGTTTGGCGATAAAAAGCATGGAATTATTATCAATGCTATTAATCCCGATGGAACATTGATAGCAACTAGTGGCAACGATAATAACATTCTGATTTGGAACATTCAGTCTGCTGCAATTTTTAGAAAGCTGGCGGGCATTGATAAGGTTACAAAAGCCATGTCGTTTAGTACCGATGGCAGGCTTCTCATTACAGGAGGCAAGGATAGCAAAGTGTATATATGGGATGTTGATAAAGGGACCCAAATTTTATCCCTTGCGGGTCATATCGAAGATGTTAATGCTGTTTGCTTTAATTTCGATAACAGCTTAGCTGTTTCAGGAGGAAGCGATAAAACTATTAAAGTGTGGGATACTTCGAGGGGTGTTTTAATAACATCGTTGAACGCTCATTCCAAGGATATTACTTCGCTCAGCTTTAACCCAAGGGGGACTAAGTTGGCTTCAACATCGGCCGATGGAACCATTAAAATATGGAATACTTCCAGCTGGATGCCCGAAAAAACTATTGATGCTCATAAAGACTGGGCTAGATGTATTGCATACAGCCCCGATGGTAAATGGCTAGCTTCGTGCGGCGACGACAAGCGGGTTCGAGTGTTCGATTCTGATGGAAACAGTAAATGGTCTCTAGACGGGCATAAGGATAGGGTTATACAGCTGTCGTTTAGCCCCGATAGTCGTTATATTATTAGTGGCTCGTTCGACCAACGGTTCATTATTTGGGATACGCAAACAGGGAGTCAGGTTTTTCAATCTCCATCGCAAGGCGAAATTTTATACTCCGTTAACTTCAATCCAAATGGGCAATCGGTTATTGTTAGCAAGCTGTATAAAAATGAAATTAATATTTGGGATGTTTCGGCCCTTAACATAAAAAGCACTATTACCCAACCGCAGCTGGCTTCGAATAGCATTTCTGCCGCTATTCAACCTGAAAAGCAACAGCCCCAGGTATCTCTTGAACCTTCAGAAATCGATATTAAGTCGGTTTCCTTTACCGATGCCAACAAGAATAACATACTGGATGCAGGCGAGCAGTCGGCTGTTGAACTTATAATTGTCAACCTTGGAAAGGGTATTGCTCAGGGAGTAAAACTATATATTACAGAGCAAAACGATTTGAAGGGGATTGAATTTTCACAAGTGCATGATATAGGAGAAATTGCCTTTGGGACAGAAAAAAAACTCAGAATTCCTATCATTGCCGCTGACCACCTGCAATCGGGAAAGGCCAACTTTAGGATTTCGATAACCGAGAGCAGGGGCAATAATATCAGTCCCGTTGATTTTGCCCTCCAAACCCAAAAGAAACTAGTGCCGCTGGTTGTACTCCACGAATATGCTTTTACACCGGTTAGCACAAGTTTAATTTCAAAAGGCAGTAAGTTTAAGTTGAGCCTCATTGTGCAGAACAAGGGAGAAGCAACAGCCCGAATTGTTAAGGTTAAGTTTGGCATTCCCGAGAATGCATTTATTGTGAGCGACACCGAATTCACCATTTCGGAGCTTACTCCGCAGGAGTACAAATTGATTGAAATAGAGGTAATGACCAATAATCGGTACATTCGTCCCGACGTGCCCATTGAAATTTTTGTCACCGAATCGACCGGAAAGTATGGCGATCGTAAAATTGCCAGCGCACGCTTCGATGAGGGGGCACAGGGAAACACCTCTTCTCCCCTACTAACCTTTAACCCAAAAGCAGCACCTGCGGCCAGTGTTTCGTTCGCCTCTGTTTCCGATGTAGACGTAAATATTCCCACCAGCACAAAGAGGAAAGCCAACTGCTATGCACTTATTATTGGAAACGAAGACTACAGCTCCCACCAAATGGGACTGGGAAACGAAGTGAATGTAGAGTTCGCCCGCAACGATGCAAAAATCTTTAAGGAGTATGTTAATAAAACCTTGGGCGTACCCAATGAGAATATTATGCTGCTGCTCGATGCCAAGGCCATTGAGTTCAACAGAAGTATCGAAAAGCTTAACCTAATAGCAAAAACTTCGGGGGGCGATTGCGAACTCATTGTGTACTTTGCTGGGCATGGACTTCCCGACGAGGTAACAAAGGATGCTTTCATAATGCCCGTTGATGTTAGCGGAAACGATTTAAAGTATGCCATTAAATTGAGCTATTTGTACGGCAAGCTGTCGGAGTATCCCACAAAAAAAGTAACCGTATTTCTCGATGCCTGTTTTAGTGGAGGGGCCCGAAATAATGCACTGGTTGCCGCCCGTGGGGTAAAGGTTAGGCCAAAGGAGGAAGCCCTTAAAGGGAATATTGTGGTTTTTTCGGCCAGCAGCGGCGACCAATCCTCCTTGCCATATAAGGAAAAGCAGCACGGGATATTTACTTACCATTTACTAAAAAAACTTCAGGAAACTAAGGGCGATATTCCTCTGAAGGAACTTTCGGATTATGTCAACAAAGAGGTTTCACTTCGTTCAATTATAGTTAACAACAAGGAGCAAAACCCACAGGTTAATGCTAGTAGCGAGGTAGATGGTAATTGGACTTTATGGAAACTAAGGTAAATCTACTTCGTTTTGAATTTATCAAATTGATTTTGATGGCATTATTAATTAACTAAAAAACATTGCAAAAAAGCTTATGTAAAACAACCTCAGATTTTTAGCATTTTCTTTACCCGATTGTTATAATAGCAATCGGGTATTTTTTTTGCAACTTTTAAGGTTTCTCTTTTATCAAAAAGGCAATGTAAATCATCAAAAAAAAAGGAGTGACTAAAAGGCAGTTGCTTATTAAATGCTTATCTTTTTGACCTGATGTTAACCTGTTTTCTATAAAGAACCAATTATCGGATTAGTATTTTTCAATGCACTAAATTGTAAAGTAATGCTTAAAAAAAATGCAATTCGGTTTATTTTAAAATCAATTCAAAAGCCTCTAAAGTTAGCCTTTACAGTAATTTTATGTATTGCCTTTTCAAACAACCTATTTGCACAGCATGTTTCCGAAGTTAAAGCAAAGTCGGCTTTTATTGTTCAGTTTATTCAAAATATTACCTGGCCAAATGAGGCAGAAATCGACACATTTACTATTGGTATTCTATCGAATAATCCTACTTATTTATCTGAATTTAAAAGTATACTAAGCCTTAAATACATTAAAAACAAGCCTGTAAAAATTAGTATTTATACTGATTATTATCACCTTAACCCCCCTTTCCCAAGTATTCTATATATCGATAAAGATTTAAGCGATATTGTCGAATTAGTATTTCAAAAAATAGGAACCAGCCCTACCCTTGTAGTTACCGACAGCTACAAGAAGAAGGAGGTAGTAATGATTAACTTAACCTACCCCGACCCTAAGCAAAACATAATTAACTTCGAAATAAATACCAAAAAGGTTGAAGACGATTATAACTTTACAATTCAGCCCCGTTTGCTGCTTTTGGGGGGCACTAAAATTGATGTTACAAAACTTTACATTAAGCAAGAAGAGGAACTTTTAGCTGAAAGGGAAAAACTCGAAAAATATAAAGCTGACATTGCAAAACAGGAACAAACTATTAAACTCCAAGCATTTGAAATTACTAAGCAGCAAGAGGAACTTGTGGCTCAAGGTGCAAGTTTGCTTATGCAACAAAAACAAATTAGTGTACAAATAAAGGAACTCGATAGCTTAAAAAGCGCAACACTTTTACAGCAAAAAATACTTACTGAAAACACATTTACCCTAAAGCAAAACATTAAAGAAACAGAGCAACAGCGCAACCTGCTTGCCACTCAAGCGCAAGAAATGGAGACGCGAAACGAAGTGCTTAGCAAGCAAAAGCAAGAAATTTTTAGCCAAAACGAACGGATTGATTCTCAGAAAAAAATACTTGAAGAACAGTCGAATTTAATTCAAACTCAAAAAGGGCTCCTCTCCATTTCGCTAACCACAATAATTCTGTCCATTGGGTTAATATTTTTTATTTACCGAAATTTTCGAAACAAGAAAAAAGCAAACAAACTTTTAGAAGAAAAAAACAAGGAAATTTTACAGCAAAAGGAGGAGCTAATGGCACAAGCCGATCTTCTTGCTATAACAAACCAAGACCTCGAAAAACTTTCGGTTGTAGCAAGCAAAACCGACAATGCAATTCTAATTATACTGCCTAATGGAATTGTTGATTGGTTCAATCAAGGTTTTATAACATTAACAGGCTATACGCAGCTCGATTTTTATGAGCAGAAAGGCGAATCGATTTTCAACTTTAGTCCTTACAGCAATTTTAAGCAGCAATTTGAGCAATGCTTAAATCGAAAGGAATCCGTAATATTCGAGTCGAGTTTTGTAACAAAAAACCATGAAGACCTTTGGATTCAGGCAACCTTAACCCCCATCGAAAATGAATCGGAGTCGATTCAAAGTGTTATTGCAGTTATATCGAACATTTCTGAACTGAAAAAAGCTCACGTTGAAACAACTCGAATGCTTCACGAAATTGAAGCCCAATCGGTTTTTATTAAAAAACAAAACCACGATATTCTTGCCAAGCAACAGGAACTCGATAAGGCTCAAAAGCAAATAATTCAATCGGAAAAAATGGCATCGATTGGGGTTTTAACGGCCGGAATTGCTCACGAAATTAACAATCCTGTAAATTTTATTTATGCTGGAGTAAACAGCATAATGCGCGATTTTTTAGATGTTGACCAGGTTCTTAAGGTTATTAAAAATGTTGATAAAGATGATAGCAACCAAAGCGATATAATTCAGCAAATTTCCGATAAGAAAAAAGAGTACGGCTTCGACGATTCGTACAGCGCAATTACACAAACCATTAACGACGTTCTTTACGGCGCTCAAAGGGTAACCGAAATTGTGCAAGGTCTCAGGAATTACTCGCGTCACGAAAATGAGCAAATGGACATCAATAACCTTAATAGTATTGTTGAAGGGGTGCTGGTTCTACTTAAAAACAAGTACAAGCACCATATTGAAATTGTAAAGAACCTCGACCCTGCGCTACCATACGTCGAGTGTAAAGCAGGAAAAATAAATCAGGTTATTATGAACATAATTTCAAATGCCATCGATTCAATAAAGGACAAGGGCGAAATATCCATTTCAACCCAAATTAATGGTAACAACGTTTCAATTTCGATTAAAGACAATGGCTCGGGCATTCCCGATGATGTGCTACCCAAAATATTCGACCCCTTTTTTACAACAAAAGATGTTGGGCAAGGAACGGGGCTTGGATTGGCAATATCGAACGAAATTGTTAAAGAGCATAACGGAAAAATTGATGTTATTAGCCAAGTAGGGAAAGGCACCGAGTTTGTTATTGAAATTCCTGTAAAGCAATAAATTAAACAGGACGACTCAAGCTTAAAAGCGGTGATATGCAATTATGAATCGAAAAATAGAGTCTTAAAAAGAAGTTTTAACTAATTTTACTGCAAATAATATTTGGTTTGACACTACCTGCTGGCAACCATACTCCCGAGGACCTTAAATGGTTCCGAAAAATATACGACCTATACTACACCAGTATTAGGAACTACGTATATTTTAAAACGGCAAACCCAGCTCTGTCCGACGATATTGTTCAGGAAACTTTTATAAAATTTTGGGAGCACCGTAAAAAGGTTCGCCCCCAAACCGTAAAACCCCTACTTTACACCATTGCCACAAACCTTATTAAAAACGAGTTTAAGCACAATCAAGTTGTTTACAAGTTCGAACGAAATACAGCCTCATCGGAAGTTTCGGAAAGTGCCGACCACCAAGTGCTCTCAGAAGAGTTTAACGCTCGCCTTCAAAAGGTGCTCGCCGAAATACCCGAAAACGCTCGAATCGTTTTTCTTATGAACCGAATAGAGGGATTAACCTACTCCGAAATAGCCGCACGACTTAACCTTAGCGTTAAGGCAATTGAGAAGCGTATGTCGGAAGCAATTTCGATTTTACGGTCTAAAATTGATTTTAAGGTATGATAGAAGATAGCCAACATACGGGAGAAAATCGTTTTTCGGGTACCGATCAGGAACTTCTGGCTCTTTTCAATGGCTTTAAGGTTCCCCAAGAGGATAACGGAAAGGATAAAAATTGGAACGAGATTGTGCGTGGCATTGAGGAGAAAAAACAAGCCGAACGCATTCAAAACCGAAGGTTTATGTGGTTAGCGGCTGCAACTATTGCGCTAATTATTTCTACTTCCGTATTTATACAATGGCAGTTTGCTTTGGTTGAAGTTAATGTGCCTGTAGGTCAAATTTCGCAAATTACGCTTCCCGATTCGTCGAAAGTTACCATTAACGCTGGCTCAACCTTAAAGTTTAAGCGTTACAACTTCGCAAAACGCCGTAAAATTTACCTCGAAGGGGAGGCTCTTTTCGACGTTAAAAAAGGCGAAAGCACTTTTATAGTAGATGCTGGACCCAACTCAATAACCGTAAGCGGAACACTTTTCAACGTTAAGTATCGTAAAACCGAATTTACCACCGAGTGCCTTTCGGGCGAGGTAACTGTAAAACGTAAAAACAACCACTTTACAAAAACGCTACAAGGGGGACAAGGTATTCGAATTGAAACAAGAAGCAAGGAGGTTGAAGCAATTGCCGTAAATTACGACACAACTGCTTCGTGGACCAAAGGCGAATTCTTTTTCGATAGCACTCCGCTTCAACTTGTTCTCGAAGAAATGGGAAGGCAGTTTGGCGTAAAAATAGTTGCTAAAGGTTTTAACCCTGCACAACGCCGCTACACAGGCTACTTCTCGTCAATTAACCTCGACGAAGCCCTGCAGCTTGTATGCACTCCTATGGGATTAAAATATTCCATTTCGGATGACGAAACGCGAGTCGAAATTTTTCCTTAAAAATTAGTAGGGTAATTTTCTGCAGAAATGTACTACTATATACCAACTTTGGGGAAAATACATACATTGCTGTATATGCTGCGTAAACCGAATTTCATTTTAAGCATCTTTTTCATTTCAATTTGTAGTACTTCCTTTTCGCAGGAAGTATCGCTTAGCGTTAAGCAGCGGCCTCTTGCCGAAGTTCTTCAAAACATTTCGACCACCTACAACATTAAAATTGCGTACGACAGCGATTTGGCTCAAAAAATTGTAGTTTCCGTTGCCATTGTTCAAAAAAGTCCTTACGAAGCAGTTGTGCAGGCGTTAAAAACAACCGACCTCGAAGCCATTGCAGTGGGCGACGTAATTGTTGTTCGACCTAAAACCGAAAATCCCGCCCCACCTGAACCCGCTTTACCAAAAGAGTACAAAATACTTGGCCTTGTAAAAGCCAAAGGAAGTAGCGAGCAGCTTCCGTACGCAACCATTTCAATTATTGGCACAAACTCGGGTACAACAACCAACAGCGATGGATTTTTTGCCCTTACAGCCATTAAAAACGATTCGCTGCAAATTAGAATAAACTACATTGGGTTTAACCCAACCGAAGTTTCGTTTTTACCGTCGGCTCAAAGTAAAATTTTAAATATTGAACTGGAACGTCAAGCAATTGAACTTGAAGATGTTCACATTAGGGTTAAGCAACCCGACCTAATTTCGAGCGAAAGTAGCCCCGGCTTGCTTTCGTGGAACTCGAACCGAAATACCGATATTCCATCGCTAAATGGGCTCGACATTTCGGCACCGCTTCAGTTACTGCCCGGTATCGACGGTACAACCGAAAATTCGTCGGGACTACTGGTGCGCAAATCGCTGGCCGATAAAAACTTGATAAGCTACGACGGTTTCAATATTTACCATATCGACCATTTTTTCGGTGCTTTTTCGAGCTTAAATGCTAAGGCCATTAAGGATATTCGTATTTACAAGGGAGGTTTCGATGCCCGCTGGGGAGGTCGTGCTGCATCGGTAATTGAAATTACTGGCAAAACGGGAAATGCAAACCAAACTGTTGTCGATGTGGGAGTTGACCTATTGAACCTCGATGCTACCGTCGAGGGGCCAATTGGCAAAAAGTTAACCTATGTTGTTTCGGCAAGGCGCTCGTTTACCGATGTGTTTAGGTCGAGCCTTTACTACAGCCTAATGGAAAGTGCCCGCTCCGACATTGCTGTTCTAAACAAAACCACACCCTCCTTTTTTAAAACCGATATCGATGAGCCTGTTTATAAGTACAGCGATATTAGCCTAAAGTTATCGTTTAAACCAACAGCAAAGAATATTATTTCCCTTTCGGCATACCTTGGAAACGACAACTTGAGTCTTGATAAAAACGAAGCAAATTCTACTTTAACTGAAAGTTCAATATGGACAAATGGCGGAATTGGTTTGCGCTGGGCTCGCCAATGGTCGCAGTCGTTTAACCAAAACTTCACCCTAGGAGCTTCGCGCTATCGTTTAGGCTTCGAGCATTCCGACAGTACGCTTCGAAAGCGGCAGAACTCGGTTATTCGCGACACCATACTTCGTAATTATGTAACTAAAAATAACCTAACCGATTTAAACCTAAATTTTAGCAACAATATTAAGCTTAACAGCAAAAGCGAAATACAGTTTGGACTACAGGCAAATGGCGTTGGCATTACGTTTAGCGATTACTCCAGTCACTACTTAAACAGAATTGAAATTATCGACACAACCCGTAACGAAAATCAAAAAATGCTTCTCTCAACGCTTTGGGGGCAATACATTTTTAATTCGGGCAAACTGTCAATGCTAACATTTGGAATTAGGGCAAACAAGTACACTCCCAATAAACAACTATACTTGGAACCGAGGTTTCAGTTTGCCTACAAACTTTCGCCAAGCATATCGCTTAAGGGTTCGGCAGGGAGGTACTACCAGTTTGTAAACCGTGTTTTACAGTTTTCGCAGTACAGCCTTAAAAATGTGTGGTACATTGCCAACGGAAGCAGTTACCCTGTGGTTTCGTCAACTCACTTTATTGCGGGAGGTGCTGCTCGTTTTTGGGGCTTAGTTCTCGATGCCGAGGCGTACCATAAACGTACAAACGGGCTGTCGGTTATTCAAGCCGTTATTAAACGGGGGCAAGGACAAGGAATTAGGCAGGAACAAACAATTATTGGGTATAACAATAAGGCCAGCGGCCTCGACATAATGCTTCGCAAAGAGTTTCCTTCAACTCATATGTGGATTTCGTACTCGCTAAGTAGAAGCACGAACCAGTCCGATTACTTCAACTGGGGAGTACCATATCCCGCTTACGACGACCAACTTCACGAAGTTAAACTGGCAACGGTTGGAAAATGGCGAAGCTGGGGGTATAACCTGGTGTGGATATATGGTTCGGGCAAACCATGGGACGAGCCCTTATTTACACAGAACTTGGCCTTATCTCCTTATTACTCAAAAAACTCCAATCAGTTACCCAATTACCATCGGCTCGATGCTGGGTTTAACTACTCCATAAAGTCCAGTAAACTGGCAACAAAAATTGGTGTTAACCTGCTAAATATTTACAACAACAAAAATTTGCTGGCTATTCTCTACAATTTGTCCGACACTCCAGTGCTAACTTACCTTCAAACAGGCACTCCCTTAGAGTATTCGAACTACTACGGACTTGGCTTTAACTGGTCAATATACTTAAATATGAAGTTTTAACCTATACCCCTCCATAGGACAACGGCTGCATATCTTTCTTTTTTCAATAAAAAAGTAACATTATGTTGGGACAAAAGAAAAAAGGTGTATCTTTGCACCGCATTTGAGATTTGTTAGTTGAGTTTCAAGTGTTCAAAACCGAAAGATTCGTTCTTACAATATATTGCGGGGTGGAGCAGTTGGTAGCTCGTTGGGCTCATAACCCAAAGGCCACAGGTTCGAGTCCTGTCCCCGCTACTAGAAGAGCCTGTAAACATTAAGTTTACAGGCTCTTTTTTTTACAATATTTTGAAATAAACCATTATTCCCTTGGGCTCATAACCCAAAGGCCACAGGTACGACTCCGATTGCTATCGGAGCTGTCCCCGCTACTAGAAAGCCTCGATAGCTCGGGGCTTTTTCTACTTTATCAATACATAACTTTCCATAACCCAAAGACCACAGGTGCAACTCAGATCCCCAGTAGAAATAGAGGATTAGAGCTGTCCCCACAACTAAAAAGCCTCGATAGCTCGGGGCTTTTAAATTTTGCCTCTAACTTATCTTTGGTAATCCATACTTCTCTCAGCAAAATGTTGAAAGATTCTCTCAGCAAATTGTTATATAACCCCAATCCTAAGTAAATAATTAAAAAACAAAAAAGGGTGCCAAAATTAATAAGCACCCTTTTTAAAAAATTCAAATTATTACTCAACAATCACTTTTTTGACTGCTACATCATTTCCCGAAATTAGCTTAACCAAGTAAATGCCTTTTCCGAAATTTGTAAGATCAATTGTTTTATTGTTGCTGTTAACTTGTTTTGTTAAAATTGTTCTTCCTGTTATATCAACAACATTTACCATACACGAACCTTCGACAACAATATTAAATACGCCTGACGATGGGTTTGGGTAAATAGCAGTTCTGTTTTCCAAAACATCTTCAACCCCAGATATTAAAGGAATTAATGTTGCTCCAACCATTATTTTCGAACTTGCTGGTGCAGGAGCAGCTGTTGTTTGGACATAGTAGGTATTGGCTCTAACAGGATACTCGCTTGTAAAAGCCGTTATTCCAGCATTGGCTGTTATTACATTTACTCCCACTAAAAAATCGATGTTTGTTACAACTGGCTGAGTGCTTAGCATAAAGGTACGCCATGTGCCCAAATCGTGAGCCTGAATAGTATAGCTAGGCGACTGAGCGACTACAGCTCCTGTGGCTATATTGGTGCTAACAACTCCGTAAACAGCAGAACCTACAACTGCATTAAGTGCTATATAAGCCTTTACCGATTGTACTTTTGCTGAACCATTAACTCGGTATTTAGCCATAAACTTATGGTTAGCCTGATTGTTAAAGGAGTTAACTTGAGGGTCGGTTGGCGAACAATAGTTAAAAGTTCCTAAAGTCGTATTTTGTTCCCACAAACCAATGTTATCATTCTCATTGTCGTCTGACGGAATAGAAACATTGATGCTAGTTATACCAATGGTAGTTGCAGTAAACGGATCAAAAATAACAGTGGTGTCCTGACCAGAACTTAAACTAAAAATGTTTTTCACATGCGAAAACGAATTTGCACCTGATACATCTAAGGATACGGTTGTGTTTTTCAGTGTAAAATAACCCGTATTCATAATATTAGCCGAAATGGCTTGGGGGTTACCAAAGTCGGTTGAAGCTTCGCCCATAGCATATACTTGCCTTAATGTAAGGTTGTTATCGAACTTAGGCATAAAACGGTAAGTTCTCCCAACATCGGGCTTTGGCCTGTTTGTTCCAACTTGATTTCCAAAGTTTACTGCATTCCCATCGTAAATTGCATTTTGGAAGGTTGTAACCGACCAAGCTCCCGTTGAACCTTTAACCCCAACTAATAAATCTTCGTTTGAATTGCTCGACCCTTTTAATCCAACTCCCGAAAACTTGGCAAACGAAGCGCTTGTCGATGGAGTCCAATCACCATATACGAACTCAATAACATTAGAGGTTTCGTACAATTTTATTTGAAAATTAATTAGGAGATACTGAGTAGCACTAACGGTTGGTTTGTCCGATAGATTTTTGTACTGAATAGTACAGATTCGGTTTGGAGCTTCTCCTTCGGTATAAACGCGGTACTCTGGCGATACTCCTCCAATTAGGTTATAGTTAAATGGGCTAATAAAGTTGATGTCGGCAGGATCGGTACTGTAAAAAATTCCACCCTGTGGGGGTTGCTCCTCAGTTGTAAAAAATAGAGCTGCGCTAGATGGAGGAGTTGAACCTAATTTTATAAACCCATTCGAATTCAATATAAATTGATCGAATTCTTCACAATTAAATTTGAATGAGAATCCAATATCAATAGCATTCGAATTCCAATCGTCATAGTTAGTTGTTTCTATTTCGGTGCCGTTAGTTCCTAAGTCGGTATATACCCCTGGTACGTTTTGCACCATTGCGGCCGAATAGTTTAATGCGGCACATCCCGATGTAGTTGTGGTTGCATTCGAAGTTATTCCTGCAGAATATGTGTCGCCCGACAATGCGGACCATGCCTTATAAAAATATTGGGTATTTGGGTCTAATCCTACGTGCTTAAAGAACGTTAAATCGCCAATATATAAAACGGTTCCTCCATCTACTATTGGGTCACCTGCATTATATGCCCCACTTGGTGTTCCGAAGGTATTTGATGAGTTGAAGGCAAGCATTACATCATCGCCGTAAACACTTTTTACCCACGATAAAAATATTTGAGAAGAACCAATTGTAGTAGATGTAAGGGTTTGTGGGTCACCAACTCCTCCACAAGCTATAAAGCACAGGTCAATTGCACCTACATTTTCTGAAATATTGATTAAGGGTTTAGAGGTATTTGCAAGCGCCCACGATTTTGAATTGGGAATTGTTGCGTCGCTAAAGGTAGCTTTCATTGTAGTGCCAGGCCATGGACAACCAGGCGTATTAATAGTGCTGGCACCGCTAAGCATAACACCGTTTGAAGTGGTAGCGTTAGCCGCCATTGGGTACATGCCTTGATGACTTCCTGCATTAATAGCGTATCCATTGTTCGCAATATAGGTTGCATCAACATGGTAAATAATTAAACCATGGCCTGGAATAGCGGCATCAAAACCAATTTGCTGCCTATTTTCCATTAAAAAATATTCGTTGGCAGTTGGGGTATTGTAACGATAAAAAACATTTGTTTTGTTTTGCTCTGCATTAATAAGAGATAATGCTTGTTGGGTGTTAATTATAATAGGGGTCGCCCAGTTATAAACATAGCATTTTGTGTAACCATTTGGGTGAGCTGGTGTTGCTCCGCTATTATTCCACGAACCTCCTGCTTGCAAATCCCAGTCTCCAGTACCATCGTATTGGCCGCCGGTTTCGTAGTTAGTATCGTAATAATCTCTTGCTCCTAATACGTGTCCAAATTCATGGCAAACTACACCTATTCGGGTAATGTTCGTACCCGAATTCCCTCTAAACTCGGGAGAGCATGAGTACCTGCTTATAGTTTTACCATCAAGTGTTACAGTATTAATGCTCGATGCATGAGACCAAATAGCATCTGCAGGCCCACCAGCCTCTTCGCCATAACCTGCAAAAATTACGTAAACAGCATCAACCGATCCATCATTATCGTTGTCAAATTCTGCATAATTAATGTCAGGATTAGCAAGGTTAACCGCCGATGTAACTAGAGCACGGGCATTACCATTTGTATTGTTGCCATAGTATGCCATGTTCTGAGGTGCAGTATATGGGCCTGCAACTGTAACGGTTAAATCTAAACCAGATAAAGGATCTGGGGAGTAGTAAGACACTTCTTTGAAGTAGTCGTTTACGCTTCCTGTTGCTCCATCTAAACTATAGCCAACTTGATTGAACAAGTCGTTAAAGTTTTCCTGTGTTAGGGTAAATGCCAAATCGGAAAAACCCATAAGAATACAAACTAATTTACGAGCGCCTGTTGTAGGAAAATCTTTTGAATATTCCTTTTGATAAATATCGCGAATTTGAGACAAGCTGTTCATTTGTTCGTCGCTGTAAAACAAACCCTTGTTTACGCTACTTAAAAATTCTGTTTCAAGAGCAGTTCTTTTATCAATTTCGCTGGCAACAATTCCAGAAGGAATCATGTTCCCGTCGTTATTTCGGGTTGCATACTCAAAATAACCTGCTTTGTTGTGCATAAGAGAATAACCATCGAGGGTTTTTGCCCACGAAACAACTTCATCTCCTTGAAGGTAAATACTCAACATTTCACCATTAGGTTGGGTAAAATGTATTAAACCCGGATAAGCCGGCACTGCCTTTAATTCGCTTGCCGAAAACATGACAAGGAAAAGCATTAAAATAGCAACGATTTTTTTTGTTAAAATTTGCATTGTAATTTGGGGTTAAGTGAACAATAGGTGATTCGAAACAATTTTCAGACTATATTTTTACGATTAAAAATCGACATGGAAAATTCAAAAATACAATAATTTTTGTAACTATGACCTTTCCTTCAATTTGACAAAATGTATTTAAACTCGAAAAACCTTGCATTACTAATGTTTTCTCAATTATTTCATTCATGTTTTAGGTATATATTCCTTAAACTATCTAATTATTTAACTCTATTGCTCTGAAATTTTCACTAAAGCGCAAGCAAGATGTGTGCGTTACGAATATTCCCCTAAAATGATACTCTTTCCCATTTTTGTTTCATAAACTCTATAGTTTATTGGTTCTCCTAACCAGCCCCACAACATTCAACTTACACACTAATTGCCAAACAGAATAACTAATTTTTAAATCCGTACCTTTGCAAAATGCAAAGCAATAAAAAAACAATATCGAACTTACTTTTTTGGCTTTTGGTGCTTGTAATTATTGGTCTAACGCTTATTCCTCGTGCACTCCTTAATGAAGCCCTGCTGTTCGAAAGTAAAAATCGCCTCGATTACCTTTTTCATTTTCTAACTTTTCTTCCCTTACCCGTTTTAGCATACTTTGCTTCTCAGGATAATTTCAAACTCAAAAAATGGAAAATACTCATTTCCATTGCCTTTATCCTTTCGGTGCTTGTCGAATTTGTCCAAATTTTTACAGCTGGTCGTACATTTAATTTTTACGACATTCTAGCCAACATACTTGGGTTAGCGGTTGGCCTTTTAGTTGTTTTTGCGTTTAACAAATTGGTACTAGATAGTAATAAGGCCTAGAAATCGATTTTTAAAACCAATTTTTGCCTATTTTTGTTTGGGGATTTTTCATTTCAACTACTTCAAATTCACGGCGCCTATTCCAAATAGGGCTTTTATAGGCTTTTCGGTTATTTTAACTTTTTAAAATACGAATTATGATTAGCTACAACTTTGTAAAAGAGTTTATTGAAAAAAGCATTCGAGAAAACTGGAACGAGCCTTCGCTTTCCGACTACCAAGGCATTAGTTATACCTATAGCGAAGTGGCTGGACATATTTATAGGCTTCATAAAACCTTCGATGCTTGGGATGTAAAACCTGGTGATAAAATAGCCCTTTATGGTCGCAATAATGCCAACTGGGCAATTACCTATTTAGCAATTATATCGTACGGTGCTGTTGTAGTTCCCATACTTGCCGACTTTTCGAAAGTCGATGTTCATAATATCATTAACCATTCCGATTCCATTATGCTTTTTGCTGGCGAACTGGTTTGGGAAAATGTTGACGAGAAAGAGATTCTGGGCGTTAGGGCAATCTTCTCCCTAAGTACCTACTTGCCACTTATTGAGCGTAACGAGGAATTTGCAGCGCGAGCTGCCTCGCAAAACGAAAAAGTTGAAGCCGAAGTAAAAGTCCTTACTGCAACCGATATTCATTACCCCGAAACATCGAACGATAAACTGGCTGTAATTAGCTACACATCGGGAACCACAGGCTTTTCGAAAGGGGTTATGCTTCCACACAACAGCCTGGCAGCCAACATCGACTTTGGTCGAAAAAACATTGGTATTCAGGCGAAGGATAAAATTGTCTCTTTCCTTCCCTTGGCCCATGCCTACGGCGTAGCCTTCGAGTTCCTTTTGCCATTTGCCGTTGGGTGCCACATTACTTTTCTAACAAAAGTCCCATCACCTGCAATAATTCTTCAGGCATTTCAAGAGGTTAAACCGCGACTAGTGCTTGCTGTTCCGCTTATTTTAGAAAAAATTTACAAGAAGAAGCTGCTGCCCGTTATTTCGAAGCCAGCCGTAAAAGTAATGTTGGCAATTCCTCTGCTCAACAAAATAATTCACAAAAAGATTAACAAATCGCTTACCGATGCCTTTGGCGGAAATTTCCTCGAAGTAGTAATTGGCGGCGCAGCTCTGAATAACGAGGTTGAAACATTGCTTCGCAAAATAAAATTCCCTGTAACCGTTGGCTATGGCATGACCGAATGCGGACCGCTCATTTCGTACACCGGCTGGAGAGAAACCCGAAAGGGTTCCTGTGGAAAAATTCTTCCAACTCTCGAAATGCGTATCGATTCTCCTAACCCCGAAACCGAAGTGGGCGAAATTCTTATTCGTGGCGAAAACCTAATGTACGGCTACTACAAAAATCCCGAAGCAACCGAAAAGTCAATCGACAAGGATGGATGGCTACATACGGGCGACCTGGGAATTATCGACCGAAAAGGGTTCATTTTTATTAGGGGAAGAAGCAAAAGCATGATTCTTGGTGCAAGCGGACAAAATATTTACCCCGAAGAGGTTGAAGCTCGCCTAAGCAATCTTCCTTACATTCAGGAAACTGTTGTAGTTGAGCAGAACGGGAAACTCGTTGCCCTTGTTTTTCCCGACCTTGAGGCCATTGAAAAAGATAAAATTACCCCCGAAGAAGTGGAAAAAATTATGAACGCAAACCGAATAGAAGTCAATAAACATTTACCCAACTTTAGCCAAATAGCCTCAATAAAAATTCATTCTCAGGAATTCGAAAAAACGCCTAAACGAAGCATAAAACGATTCTTGTATCAGTAGAAGACGGAAGTCCGAAGACCGAAGACCGAAGTTGGAAGTCGGGTGTCAGAAGTCAGAAGACCGAATTTGGAACACCTGTAATCTAATACTAAATAGATTTCTTGTTGAAAGGCCTATTTTCTAATATATAGAGAAGGCAGGGACTCTCCAAAAATCAAAGCGAAAAGGACTAGAAATCCCAAGAAGTTTGCCATGAGCGATGTGCGGTGGGACGGCAAAACGGCGAGCCTGCAGTTGGGTGAATGGACTATTGCATAGTTTTTCAGCAAAGGGGCTTTGCCTACTTTGCTTGAAAAACAAGCAATAGGCCAGAGCGGGCAGAAGCTTCGTTTTGCCTTGATTCTTTGGTTCCTTTCTCATCAAGGAGAAAGGAATAAAATGAACGCAGGAGTTCCTATAATCGTAGGTAAAGTGAGTTTAACCTGACGGCTATGGATAGTTATCGGGGCGAAGACCGAAGTTGAAAGACGGGAAACTGAAGTTTAGAATACCTGTAAACTAAACAACATAGAATTCTTGTTACACTAACTCTTAAGGGGTTTTGTGTTTTACCTTTTGGTTAAGTTGCTTTTTCTTTCGAATAAAAAAAACCAAATCTCTATAACAATTGTTACCTTTATAGCAATTACAATTTACCGCTATGGCAAAGAATAAAAAAGAAGAAACGGAGAGCCCCGTTTACAACAAAAAATCGCTCACCACTACTATTTTAGGTGTTTTTAGTGCCGATCCTAATCAGAATTTAAACTATAAACAAATATCGAGAATTCTCGACATTAAGGATAACCACAACAAGCGGTTAATTACCGAAATACTCTACGAGTTAACATCTCAGGAAGTTCTAAAAGAAGTTTACCGTGGTAAATTCCAACTTAATGCAAAGGTTGGAAACCAGGAGGGTGTAGTTGAAATGGATCGCGACGGCAGCGCCAACGTTATAACCGACGACAATCAGGAGGTCTTTATTGCTGAATATAACCTTAATCATGCTCTTCATGGCGATAGGGTTCGTATTGCAACTACACCAAACCGTAAGCGCCAACGACTGGAGGCCGAAGTGGTTGAAATTGTTGAGCGAGCCAAAAGGCAGTTTGTGGGATCGGTGCAACTCGAAAAAAACTACGCTTTTGTAGTTCCCGACAATAAACTTATGCCCCACGATATTTTTATTCCCAAAGAGGGATTGGAAGGGCTTAAGAATGGGCAAAAGGTTATTGCTCGCATTGCCGACTGGCCAAAGAATATGAAAAACCCGTTGGGCGAAATAGTCGAAATTCTTGGAAAACCTGGCGTTCACGAGGTTGAAATGCACGCAATTCTTGCCGAATTCGAACTTCCATACCGTTTCCCCGAGGAACTCGATAGGCTTGCCGAAAAAATAAGCGATAAAATAACTGCTTCCGACTACGCCTCGAGGCGCGACTTTCGAAATATTCCAACTTTTACCATCGACCCTGCCGACGCAAAGGACTTCGACGATGCGCTTTCGTTCCGAAAAACAGGCGATAACACCTACGAAGTTGGCGTTCACATTGCCGATGTTACACACTACGTTCCAACGGGAAGCCCAATCGACAATGAAGCCATTGAGCGAGGCACATCGGTTTACCTAGTCGACCGTTGCGTACCCATGCTACCCGAAAGGCTCTCGAACTTCATTTGCTCGCTTCGCCCTAACGAAGAAAAGCTCTGCTTCTCGGCTGTTTTCGAAATGGACGAAAACGCTGGAATTCTTAACCAGTGGTTTGGCCGAACGGTAATTCTTTCAACTCGCCGCTTTGCATACGAAGAAGCCCAAGTTGTAATTGAAACTGGCGAAGGCGACATGAAGGAAGAAATTTTAACCCTTCATGGCCTTGCTCAAAAACTTCGTAAAAATAGGTTTAAGGCAGGAGCAATTGCCTTCGACAGGGAAGAAGTGAAGTTTAACCTCGACGAAAACGGGAAACCTCTTGGAGTTTTCTTTAAGGTTCAAAAGGAATCGAACCAGCTTATCGAGGAGTTTATGCTTTTGGCAAACCAGCGTGTGGCCGAACTAATTGGCCGTCCCGGCCAAAAAAGCAAACCCAAATCGTTTGTTTACCGTATTCACGACAAGCCAAACCCCGACAAGTTCGACTCATTCAGAACATTTGTAACCCGTTTCGGTTACATTGTCGAGGGCGGAACCGACAAGCAAATTAGCAAGTCGCTAAATAAAGTTCTTGCCGAAGCTAAGGGCTCGAAGGAGCAAAATTTAATCGAAACACTTGCCCTGCGGTCAATGGCAAAGGCTCGCTACTCGGCCAACAACATTGGTCACTACGGTTTGGCTTTTCCATACTACACACACTTTACTTCGCCCATTCGTCGCTACCCCGACATGATGGTGCACCGCCTTTTAGCCCATTACCTCGATGGTGGTACAAGCAAAAATGAGGATTCGCTTGAGCAACTCTGTAAGCATGCTTCGGGAATGGAAATTAGAGCCACCGATGCCGAGCGTATGAGCATTAAGTACAAGCAGGTTGAGTACATGAGCGATAAAATTGGCCAGCAGTTCGAGGGTGTTATTACGGGCGTTACCAATTTCGGAATTTTTGTCGAACTCGTTGAATCGAAATGCGAAGGGCTTGTGTCGGTTCGCGATCTCGACGACGATTTCTACGAATTCGATGAGGAGAACTACTGCCTAAAGGGAAGACAAAGCGACAGACGCTTTCAGCTTGGTGATGAGATTACAGTTGAAGTTTGGCGAGCAAATCTTGTAAAAAAGCAGCTCGATTTTAAAATTGTAACCAATGGCGTAGTTGAAGGCTCCTCATTTCGTCAACCACCCCGAAACACTTCTCGACGACCCGATAGTAAGCCCAGCTGGAAGTCGGATAGTAAACCTAAATGGAAATCGGATAAACACTCCGACCGTAAGGGAGGTAAGAAACGCAAGCGCTAAAACGTATGCATTGAATCTTAAGCCAATTATTTAATTGAACTTTATTCGAGCCCTTTCGATTCATTATATTTGTTGAATATTTACTAAACCATTTTGTTATGATCCAGATCGATTCATACAATTTTGCCGGAAAAAAGGCAATAATTAGGGTTGACTTTAATGTTCCCCTTAATAAGCAAACCTTCGAGGTAACCGACGATACCCGCATTCGCGGAGCTGTAAAAACCATTAAAAAAGTGCTATCCGATGGCGGCTCGGCTATCCTTATGTCGCACCTTGGCCGTCCCGACGGAAAACCACAGGATAAGTACTCGCTTAAGCACGCCGTTTCGTCAATTGAGAAAAATTTAGGCTTAAAAATAAAGTTTGCTCCCGATTGCATGGGCGACGACACTAAAAAAATAGCTTCGGAGCTAAAAGCAGGTGAGGTTCTTCTTCTCGAAAATCTTCGTTTTTACGAAGAAGAGGAAGGAAAACCATACAGCCTTGCCGACGATGCAACCGACGAGCAAAAGAAGGCGGCTAAAACTAAAGTTAAGGAGAGTCAAAAAAACTTTGTTAAGCAACTTGCCAGCTACGCCAACTGCTACGTTAACGATGCCTTTGGAACCGCTCACCGAGCGCATGCTTCAACCGCACTAATTGCCGAGCAATTTCCGGGCAACAGCATGTTTGGCTACCTTATCGAAAGCGAACTAAAAGCTATGGACAAAGTTCTTAAGCAAGCCGACAAGCCATTTACCGCCATTATGGGCGGAGCAAAGGTATCCGACAAAATTCTACTTATCGAAAACCTTCTTAACCGCGTTGACAACCTAATTATTGGTGGCGGCATGACCTATACCTTTATTAAAGCTCAGGGTGGCAAAATTGGAAAGTCGCTTTGCGAAGAGGATAAGCTCGAACTTGCACTCGAAATACTTAAAAAGGCAAAGGAAAAAGGGGTAAACGTTTACCTTCCTGTCGATGCTGTTAACGCCGACGCTTTCGATGCTAATGCAAACACGCAACTTTCGGCAATCGATAAAACTCCCGATGGATGGATGGGTCTCGATATTGGAAGCGAATCGATAAAGATTTTAAGCAAAGTGATTGAGGGCTCTAAAACCATACTTTGGAATGGCCCAATGGGCGTTTTCGAAATGGAGAAGTTTGCTGCAGGCACCTCGGCAATTGCCTTAGCAGTGGCAAAAGCCACTGAAAAAGGAGCGTTTAGTTTAGTTGGTGGTGGCGACTCGGTGGCAGCCGTTAACAAAATGAAACTTGCCGACAAAATTAGCTACGTTTCCACTGGTGGTGGTGCAATGCTCGAGTATATGGAAGGCAAGGAACTACCCGGAATTAAAACTATTAGGGGCTAATAACCTATAATTTTATAACTTTGCAGACCTAATAAGCGACAACGCTTGTTGGGTCTGTTTTTTTAAATTGACATGAATTCACTTCTCGAAAATAGAATTTTTAGCGTTTCAACCAGCAACTTCGAGGAGTTGGCGCTTGAGGTATTTAGGTTTCAATCGCAGGCTAACCCAGTTTATAAAAGGTACCTGGAAATACTAAAGATTGATGCGTTAAAGGTTAACTCAATAAGTGGTATTCCTTTTCTACCCATTTCGTTTTTTAAAAGCCAAAAAGTACTGGCAAACGATTTTTTGCCCCAGAAAATTTTCACCAGCAGCGGAACCACAGGCGCCGAAACAAGTAAGCACTACGTTGTTTCGCTTGCGCTTTACGAAAAAAGTTTTCGTAAAGCATTCGATCTCTTCTATGGCAACGTAAGTAATTACTGCGTTTTGGCGCTACTGCCATCCTATCTCGAAAGGGAAGGTTCGTCGTTAGTTTACATGGCTTCCGATTTAATCGAAAAGTCGAACAACCCCAGCAGCGGCTTCTACCTAAACAACACAAGCGAGCTTGTTGATGCTCTTTTGAAAAGTGAATCGCAAGGAAAATCGTGTTTGCTTTTAGGAGTAACTTTTGCCTTGCTCGACTTAGCCAAGTCGGTTAACCTTAGCCTTAAAAATACCATTGTAATGGAAACGGGAGGAATGAAGGGACGGGGCAAAGAGCTAATTCGAGAAGAAGCGCACGAGATAATGCGAAAATCGTTTGGGGTCGAAAAAATTCATTCCGAGTACGGAATGACCGAACTGCTCTCGCAGGCATACTCAAAGGGAGATGGTATTTTTAGCTGCCCCCCTTGGATGAGAATAAAAATTCGTGATCCGTACGACCCGTTTTCAATTATTGCCGCAGGCAAAACGGGAGCCATAAACATTATCGACCTGGCAAACCTATACTCGTGTGCGTTTATACAAACCGACGACTTGGGGAAGACCTATGAAAATGGCAACTTCGAAGTAATTGGACGAATGGATGGCAGCCAAATTAGGGGATGTAACCTTTTAACGTTAACGTAGCGTGGAGTTAAGCCTTTATCTCAATAAGGTTAAATTCAACTTTCGAAATAAGGGCTTTATAGTCGTTTCCTGCGAAAAAAATATCCTCGTCATCCTCCTCGTAGTACCAATTAATGATTACCGATTTGCCCGAATTTATAGCCAGTTGCTCAACCTTTTTCATTATATCGAAAATGCGTTTCGACGAACTGGTATTAAAGTACTCAAACTTAAAGTTAACAGTGGTTTGCTCGCTTGGCGACTTGGCGTACTCGTCAAGCCAATTAAGAATTGGCTGGTAGTAGTCGATCACATTTTCGGGAATTGAACGACCCTCAAAAGTTATTCGTCCAATGCTTGCATCGAGCAATACATATGGCGTAGTTGACGATTCCTTAAGTTCAAATATATTCATACTAATCGTGCTTATCCCAAATTTTCCTCAAGAACAACGTACTCCTCACCATGCCCATTGCGCACAATTGCCTCCCAGTATTTATAGGTAATTGTTGCTTCGTTGCCCGATTTTTTACTTTTTATTTTAATTTTTCTCGTTTTGTTTTTTTCAACTTCTACTTCTACAAACTCCATGGAAATTGTTGTAAGTGCCTGTAAGTCTTGCCCAAGCATAAGTATCGATTCGTCGTCCTCCTCGTACCTCCAAATTATTTGTACCTCTTTCCCTTTTTTCTTAAGACTTTCGACGTGTTTTAGTATTTCGTTTAGGTATTTGTTTGTGCTACTATTCGAGTATTCTAGGTAAACGTTCAAAACAGTTTTTTCGGCAGGGGTTTTAATGTAAACTGCAATCCAGTCGATTAGCGGCTGCCAAAACGAAAAAACATCTTCGGTAATCGAACGCCCTTCAATTTCTAGCTGACCATTTTCAGAAAAGTTAACGTAAGGACAATCAGCTGTTTTATCAATTAAAATACCCATAATACAAATTTTAAAAAAGTTACTTTTTATATTCTGCCCTTCGAACTTACGTAAAAATCACTAAAAACTAACGATTATATACGGCAACGCACAAAAAAAGATACAAGAATTGCTATAACTGCTCTGCGATAAAGTTAACTTTTTGTAATTAAAAAACAAAACAAGATATAAAAAACTGGCCAAGTAAACTAATAATGAGTGGTATTCGAAATAATAATTTTGCTAATATGTTTACAAGCATTTCGAATAAATAACTGCAATTTGCTACTTTAGCAAATATGTTTTACAATTTGATATGCTTAAACCGTATTTCTCCGTACATACAATTGAAGCCGGCTGCGACGAAGCAGGTAGAGGCTGCCTTGCAGGTCCTGTTTTTGCTGCTGCAGTTATACTTCCGCCCAACTTTTTTCATCCGTTACTAAACGACTCAAAGCAGCTTTCGGTTAAAAAAAGGGATGTTTTACGCGAAGTTATTGAACGCGAAGCGTTAGCATATTCGGTTCAAACTGCTACCAATTTCGAAATAGATAAAATAAATATTCTTAATGCTTCCATTTTAGCAATGCACAGAGCAGTTGACGGGCTAACAACTGTTCCCAACTTTCTTTTAATTGATGGAAATAGATTTAAACCGTACCAGCAAGTAAAGCATAAGTGCATTGTGAAGGGCGACTCCATTTACGCATCCATTGCAGCAGCATCGGTGCTTGCAAAAACATACCGCGACGAGTATATGCTTGCGCTAAGCAAAAATTTTCCAGAGTATGGCTGGGAAAAAAACATGGGTTATCCTACCCTTTTTCACCGTAAGGCAATTGAAGAATACGGAATAACGCCACATCATAGGGTGACTTTTAGGTTAACAAATAAGCAGCTGGAGTTTCCTTTTGAAAAGTAGATGCTGGCTAAAGCTCTTTCAGCGGATCCCAAAAGAGGCTTTCGAAGTTTACAATTTTGTTTTCTTCAACTTTTATTCCCTCGCTTTCGAGGAGTTCGCGCATTGTTTCCTTACCAGGAAAATGGTGCTTGCCTGTTAATAATCCATTTCGGTTTACAACTCTATGAGCAGGCACCCAGTCGGGAATTCCTCCCGATGCATTTAACGCCCAACCCACCATTCGCGACGACTGTGCAGAACCCAAGTAGCGGGCAATTGCACCGTAACTAGTCACCCTTCCGTGAGGAACTAAACGGGTAACATCGTAAACCTTTTGAAAGAAATTAGCTTCACTCAAGCTCTGGCTCCTTTAGTTCTGCGCTGCTAAGTTCGAAGTTAAGGTAGGTTATTGGCTTCCCCATTTCGAGGAACTGCTTTTCGTAAAATGTTTTAATGGAAAGAATTGGATCGTCAACAATTCCGCTGTAAAGGTCGTTGGTACTAATAATAACCTTTAAGCCATTTTGCTCAACAAGTGCGCTTGTGTACTCGTAAAGTCCTTGGCTATCGGTTTTTAGGTGAACTAAACCGTTTGCCTTAAGAAACTTTTGGTAGTAGGTGAGAAAACGACTCGACGACAGCCTTTTACGTGCCTTTGCAGGTCGGGGTTGAGGATCGGGAAACGTTATCCAAATTTCGCTCACTTCGCCCGGTGCAAAAAACGACGAAATATGCTCGATGCGGGTACGAATAAACGCAACATTATTCATGTTCCCCTCAAATGCTTCCTTTGCGCCAGTCCAAAGGCGAGCGCCTTTTATATCGATTCCAATAAAGTTTTTATTGGGGTACTGCTTTGCCAAATTCACAGTGTACTCGCCTTTTCCGCAGCCCAATTCGAGAGCTATTGGGTTGCTATTTTTAAAGTGAAATTCGTTCCACTTTCCCTTTAAGCGGAAATCGGCTCCCCATACCTCGGTAAATTCGGGCTGAAAAAGGTTTGAAAAGGTTTGATTCTCTGCAAACTTTAGAAGTTTATTCTTACCCACGTTGAAAAGATTTTGAAAAAGAAAATAGGATGCTTATCGCCTTTCGATTCGAATACCCGTTGACGCAATTCCCTTTAGATTTGGGGAACGCATGCCGTGCTGAATTTCGAATACATACTCACCAGTTACCGGGAATTTAACGCTACTTTTATAAGGAATTTGGTTGTCGCGCATGCGTCCAAATCCGTTGCCTAGCCACTTACCCATATCGTTGGCAAGCATGCACTCCATGGTGTCGCGAATTACTGCTCCCGATGGGGCGTGAGTTGTAATGAACAGGTATAGGTTGCTGTTGGGATAATCGGTTGTATTACGAATATTTACAAGTACGTTGTAAACCGTTGTAGTGTCGGTAATATTGGCGTGAATTACGGCCATGGAGTCCATGTTCCACTGCTCGTTAGGAATTTTCACATTCTGCTCAAAAGCTCCTTTCGAGTCGCACGAATAAAAAAATGCAGAAAGAATAAGGGTTACAATAATAATGCTACGCATTGCCCTTCCTCCTTTTACTTTTCTTTTTGCGAGGCGCATTCGATTTCTTTTCGTCGAAACGAGTAAGGCTATCCTCAACATCAGTATTGCTATAGCCGCCAATTGGTTTTAGCGAAGCGGGAATAACAGTTTCGTCGAGTTTAAGAGGCTTTTCGCCTTTTTTGTTCATCTCCATTATCTCCTTAACCCTATCGACCGTAATGGGCGTAAGGTTAACGGCAGCGTTAGGATCGGAGCTAAACCACATGGTTCGTTTAAATATATCGGTTTTTAGGTAGAAGTATGTGGCATCCTTTGTTTCGAGGGGAACGTTCGACCTTGGGAAATCCTTTTTTGCATCGACATAGCTAACCAGTTCGTAGTTAAGGCAGCATTTCAGCTTTCCACACTGACCAGCAAGTTTTTGGGGATTTAGCGAAATTTCCTGAACACGAGCCGAATTGGTTGAAACCGACACAAAGTTGGTAATCCACGATGAACAGCAAAGTTCTCGTCCGCACGATCCAATGCCACCAATACGACCAGCCTCTTGTCTTGCTCCTATTTGGCGCATTTCGACGCGAACCTTAAACTCTTCGGCAAGAATTTTTATGAGTTCCCTAAAATCGACACGCTCGTCGGCTATGTAGTAAAAAATGGCCTTTGTTTTATCGCCCTGATACTCAACGTCGCCAATTTTCATATTAAGCCCTAATTCGGCAGCAATTATTCGCGACCGAATCATGGTTTTATTCTCTTGTTCAATCGACTCGAGCCACTTGTCGACATCGGCAGGCTTTGCCTTACGGTATACCTTTTTTATTTCTGGGCTGTCGGGCGTAATGCCAACGCGTTTCATTTGCCTTGCAACAAGCCAGCCAGTAAGGGTAATTACGCCTATGTCGTGACCTGGCGACGATTCAACAGCTATAACATCGCCCCTTTTAATTATAATATTATTTACGTTGCGAAAAAAACCTTTGCGCGTATTCTTAAATTGCACCTCTACAATTTCGTAATTACCCGACAGGTCGGGCAAATCGCCAACCCAGTCGTATGTGCTGTGCTTTGAGCAGCCGTCGCTTAGGCAAACGCTGCACTCGGCATTTTCGTCGGGGTTTACTTTAACTCCTCGTGAGCATATGCTCTTATCCATTTCAATTCAAATTTATCGTAACAAGCTACAAAGTTAGCTAATTAGATGTTAGTTTTTGTTAATGAGCTTCACCAGTTTCATGGCTAGGTCGGTGAAAACTATATTTGCATTGCCGTTTCGAGCAATATGGTCGATTGCCAAATTTAGTTCGGTGTTGAGTGCCTGTATGTTTTTGCCATTAATGAAAGGCGAAAATTTCTTACCAAAGTCGGCTTCGTCGCCTGCAAGGTAAACAATATCGTCGAGCCCAAGGTTTAGCATTAAGCTGTCGCGAACAATTTCGAGCGAATAGGTTAGCAGTTCCTTTTGCCTTTCGCGACCAAGCCCAACGGCGGCGTCGACCCAGCTAAGTAACCCAAGTACATTTTTGGTGTAGCAGCAACGCATAAGGGTTCGAAATAAGTCGAAGTATGGACCGCTTTCGTGCTCACCAATTAGCTTAAGTGCCACGTTAAAGTTACCATTGGCAATACGGCTAATGTCGTGGGCTCTTTCGGGTGTAACTCCTACTTTGTCGACCAAATAAGTTGAAATATGTTCGCGCTTAATTGGCGGAACCCGAATAATTTGTGTTCGGGAAATTATTGTTCTAATAATATTTTCGGGATCTTCGGTTACCAGTATGAATAGCGTTTTTGCGGGTGGTTCCTCAATAAGCTTAAGCAGCTTGTTGGCTGCCGAAATATGCATTCGCTCGGGAAGCCAAATTATCATGGTTTTATACTCGGCTTCGAAACTTTTAAGGCTAAGCTTTTTAATTACTTCGGAGCTTTCGGCTGTGTTAATTATGCCCTGCTTATTTTCGATTCCGATTGCATTATACCAAATTGGCTCGCTTATGTATGGATTTTCGAGTATTGCTTCGCGCCAAAGGTGAATAAATGTATCACTCGATTTTGCTGCAGCCTTTTCGCCATCGCCTTTTGAATCGGATGAATTTACGGGAAAAACAAAGTGTAAATCGGGGTGAATTAGCTTTTCGAACTTGTGGCACGAAGGGCATTCGCCGCACGAATCGGTGTTGGTTGGTTTATGGCACGAAAGGTACTGGGCAAAGGCTATTGCTAAAGCAAGTTTGCCAGTTCCCTCGGGACCAGTTATCATTAATGCATGAGGAACTCGTTGCTCCTTAACGCTTTTAATTAGCTTGGTTTTAACGGTATCTTGCCCTACTATTTTTTCAAATTTCATGAACTTTGTCCTATTCTATTTGAATATCGAGTTTCAAAGATAGCAATATATGTAAAAGCGATTTGCAATTGGTTGCTTTTTGCTGAATAAATTGCTAATAGTTACTGAGGCACAAAGAGGTAGGTTATGCTACCCTTTTGCTTACTTGGTGCTGTTTCGGATGCCGAAAAGCGGCTCGATAGTGCTGCTCTTATTGCTGCATTTGTAATGCACTCGTCGTTAACCGAATTACTTGTGTCGATGGTTGCATTGGCCACTGTTCCGTCGCGATTAACTTCCAAATCAACAACTACTTGTCCTCCTTGCTCGCATTTATACGCAGGAACTGGAAGCCGATAGGCTTTTCGTCCCTCGAGAAAGTAGCTAATTACCGCAGGCCCTTTAAACTTTCCCTGTTCGGCAGGTACTGTGCTTTTCTCCTCAATATTAGGAATATTTGCCTCCTCGCTGTTCTGTGCTTCGTCCCATTTCTGCTTGTTTGCCTTCATTTGCTCCCGAGCCCTTGCCGCTTCGCGGTAAATTTCGTCGGCATCGGTTTCCTTCTCGTCGGTTAGCCCTGCGTTAAGCTCGGTGTTTGTAGCATCGACCGAAATGTTTCGAACCTTTTCGTACTCGGCCTCATCGGGGTTTACGTCGCGTTGAAAAATGGGGTCGACGATTTCCTTTTTTTCTGGTGGGTTTATTTCGTATTCCCTGTCGAAATCGAGGTTAATTACTGTTTCGATTAAATGTGCACGGCTTTTAATTTCGAAAACAAAGAAGAGAATAGCCATAATTAAATTTAAGGCGACAGTTCCAAGAATTCCCACTTTATGGTCGTTCCAAATGCGGAAAATTTCCGAAGATATGGCTACTAATCTACTTTCGAATTTGCTAAACACAGTTACTCTCTTCAATAGTTGCTCACAAAAATACGAAATCAATGCCGAGTTTCCTTCGCGCAACAGTAATCAATTAGTAGCCCGATTAAAAAAGAGAAATCAAATACTATAGTTCCATTCTATTTTAATGCTAACATTATTTAAAAAATGCAAGCAATACCAATGTTTAATGTGCTTCTTAACATATTGTTGCAAAAACATGGCGAACATACTCGTTTAGTCGAACTAAAAACAATATTTTTGCAGCGTATTGGGAATTTGGTGCTGCATGATGATAAAGTTATTAAAACACTTGTTTTTACTCATTTTCATAAACTTATTTTTAATAACAGTTTATGGAAACGTATTTTCATACAAAACCCTACAACCAAAAATCTCTCTGTCTTCTGCTGAAGTTTCAATTGCGAATACTGTTTCATCTCCTCTGTTTTTACTTACTATTCTTTTTATATTGTCTATTTTCATTGCTGTTTTGGCAATTTTTCATTTTAGGGCAAAAAATAGAATTAAAAAATATGAGGATGAAAACAAAAGTTTATCCCAATCGAAAAAACATTTCGAAGCCATTCTGTCTGCTCGGAATTATGAGCTAAAATCGGCCCTGCGAAAACTGGAAGATGGGAAGCAGCTAAGCTCAATGTTTTTAAATAACCTTACCCACGAAGTTCGAACGCCACTAAATGTAATCCTCGGATTTTCGAAATTGCTATACGACGAAAATTTATCGCTCGAGGTTAGGCAAAACTATTTAGACATTATCAATAAAAAGGGGTACAATTTGCTCCACTTAATTAACGACATACTAACCACATCGCAAATCGATTCAGGCGAACTCGAAATAAACCGTACTTCGTGTAATATAAATAAACTACTAAGCGATTTATACAAAAGCCTTTCGAACGACGAGAGGGCAAAAAAAAATGCTGCCTTATCAATTAATTTTGTTCAATCGCAAAGCGATAGTAGGAGTATAGTAATTACCGACCCCATTAGGCTTGAGCAAGTACTTTGGAACCTGCTCGACAATGCCCTAAAGTTTACCGAAATGGGAAGTATTGAATTTGGGTACAGAATTGATGGAACCCAAATTGTATTTTTTGTTACCGACACGGGAATTGGAATTGAAAAGGAAAATATTGATAAGGTTTTCGAGCGTTTTTGTAAAATTGTAGCCAACAATAATCCAACCTTGTATAGCGGGACAGGCTTAGGACTTTCGATAGCGAAGGAGCTGGTAGGCCTTCTCGATGGCAAAGTTTGGGTTGAAAGCGAGCCAGGGAAAGGCACTTCGTTTTACCTTACAATTCCCTACATTCCTGTAAAAAGCAACTTTACAGGACACTTTTCGAAGTCGTTTTTGGCTAACAATAGTTTAAACTTAAAAGGTAAAATTATACTTGTTGTCGAAGACGATTTTATTAGCTACCAGTTAATTGAAACGCTTCTCGAAAAATCGGAGGCTAAGCTTATCCACGTTAAAAATGGCGAGGACGCTGTTGAAGTTGCCAAACTTACAGCAAACCTCGACTTAATACTAATGGACATGCAGTTGCCTTTTTTAAGTGGCTACGAAGCGTCGGCCCAAATAAAAGCTATAATGCCTCACGTTCCTATTGTTGCACAAACCGCACACGCCATGAACGACGATAAGGTTCGCTGCCTCGAAGCGGGTTGCGATGGCTACATACCAAAACCCATCGACCCCGATGAGTTTATGCTTACCATTGGTCGATTTTTACTGGGCGAACCAATTGTAAAGTCCTAATATTTGAGGTAACAAATCCCATTTTGTTGAGTTAATTCCCATTTCATTTTATATTATGTTTTTCAAAGTATTTTTTATTAAACCCTGTTTGTGAGGGGTTACAGCTTGTTGCTAGGTTTTATAACATTTTGGCACACATATAGCTAACACATCTTTGCTTGTTTTAGAATAAAAATTAACCACTAATAATTAAAGTAAATAACTATGAAAAGAATCATCTTCGTTTTACTCATTGCCCTTGTTGCCGTTTCGTGCAACCAAAAGGAGAAGAAACAAATTGTACTGCTTACCCAGCAAGTAGATTCGCTTAAAAAGCAAGGTTTCGAAAAGGATTCAGCCATTAACGAGTTCTTTAGAGTTATTAACGAAATTGAGTCGAACCTTGCAATTATTAAGGAAAGGGAAAAAATAATTGCAAACGCTTCGTCGAGTACAACCGAAATTAAAGACGACTCGAGGGAGAGAATTAACAACGATATTCTCCTTATTAACGAACTAATGGAGAAGAACCGCAAATCGATTCGATACCTTAACAAGCAGCTTAAAGAATCGAACATTAAAATTGTTGAACTTGAGGAGCGGTTAGTGCAAACTACAAAATTACTCGAGGAGAGGGACCAGGAAATTGTTGTTCTTAAAGAAAACCTTACAAAGTTGAACTTCGACATCGCTACTCTAAACGCTGCTGTCGATACACTTTCGGTTGCAAAACAAGCACTAACGAAAGAGGTTGAAACGAAGACTGAAATGCTTAACACTGCATTCTTTGCCATTGGATCTAAAAAAGAACTTGTTGATAACAAGGTTATTGACAAAACAGGTGGGTTCCTTGGAATGGGAAAAACCACTCGCCTAAAATCCGATTTTAACGAAACCTATTTTTCGAAAGTTGACGTTACTAAAACCAACTCAATTCCTCTTTACGGAAAAAAAGCCGTTATTATAACTACTCATCCAGCCGAAACCTATAAAATGGTTATTAGCCAAGAGGGTGTTGTTGAAAGAATCGAAATTTTGGATGCTCAAAAGTTCTGGAGCGCATCGAAATACTTAGTTGTTCAAATTGAACAATAGTTAATTTTTTAAATGGCATTCGAGGGCTGCAGCGGTAAACGTTGCAGCCCTTTTTGTATGTGTTGCTTTAATCTTTCCGAAACATAAGCTAACTTGTGCCCAATTTACTGAAAATGCAAAGTACCAAACCTATAAGGGAAGGCTTTTCTCGAATAAAACCAAAAGTTTTGTTCGGCTTTATACTTTTGCTACTGGTTGCACTAGCGGCTGTAATCTTTACCTTTACTGGCTTTCGCCAGCTTATTAGTACTCGTCAAAGCCTTTCGGAACCAAGCCGAAAACTCATTCTACTTAACTCAACACTAACCGACATTTACGAAGCCGAGAGCAATATTAGGGCTTACACTTTAAATCAGGACCCAAAGCACCTAAACAGCTACCTGTCGGTTTTAAAACGGGTAAATAAAAAAGTCGATTCGTTATACATACTTACTCAGAGCGATTCGTTGCAAGGAGTTCAAATTATGTATATTAAGCGCTTGCTAAAGCGAAAAAATAAGGTTCTGAACGATTACATCGACCTTAAACAAACCGATTGGTCGGCTGAGTTTTACAACCTTGCCCTTAACGAAATTGGGCGCCTCGAAACCGATTCAATTCTACGCGATGCCGTAATTACTAAAACCACAACCACCAAAACTTCGCGAAAAGATACCCTTGTAAAAAAACAACCCGAAGATGCTCCCGGGTTTTTTGGTCGACTTAAAGGCTGGTTTACGGGGAGTTCGAACTCCGATACGACCATAACCCTTTTGTATGTTGAAGAGCGAATAAAAATTGACACGCTAAGGCACTCCTGGGTTCCTACCGACAGCCTTCTTCGCGATGTAATTGGAATTTTAAATGAAATTCGCACGCAGCAGGAGGAAACCATTAGCAAGCTTAGCGCCAAGGAGCTCGAACTGCTCAAAACCGACCTTAAGTTAATGGACGAGGTACGCTCGGTTGTTTCGTTGCTCGAATTTGAGGAACTTCAGGATGCAACTCAACGTTCCCAAAATGCTCGTGATGTTGTAAGCCGCTCGACCATTCTTATTGCTTCGCTTGGGGGACTGGCAGTATTTATGACAATTCTTTTTATCATAATTATTTTCAGAGATATTACACTAAGTAACTACTACCGGTTACAGCTTGAGGAGGCAAAAAAATTAGCCGAACAGCTACTTAAGGCAAAGGAGGAATTTTTGGCAAATATGAGCCACGAAATTCGAACTCCCCTAACGTCGATAATTGGTTTTACCCGCCAAATGAAAAAAACGCCTCTTGGTCCTAATCAGCACGATTTTGTTCGGTCGCTCGAGTTTTCATCGGAGCACTTGCTCGATATTGTAAACGATTTGCTCGATATATCGAAAATTGAAGCAGGACAGCTAAAACTCGAAAGCGTTCCAATAAATCCACTTTCGCTAATAAAAGAGGCTGTCGATTTATTTAGAACAAAAGCACAGGACAGAGGATTAGACCTTAAATATACTGCCAGCTGCGAATGCAGTTCGCCCGTTTTGGGCGACTCGTACAGGCTAAAGCAAATTGTAATAAATCTTGTGGGTAACGCCATAAAATTTACCGAAAAAGGGAGCGTAAAGGTTGACGTTAGTTGCAGCCAACTCGCTAACCAAGAGGTTGAGTTTGTTTTAACCGTTACCGATACAGGAATTGGCATTGAGCCCGACAGGCTCAACGATGTTTTTAAGCGTTTTTCGCAAGCCGACTCGGGAATTACCCGTCGTTTTGGCGGCACAGGCCTTGGACTAAGCATTGTAAAAAAGTTAACCGAAATGCACCAAGGTAGCGTTTCGGGCTCAAGCGAAGTTGGAAAGGGATCGGTTTTTACAGTTACCTTACGATACAAACTTGCTTCAAACATCGATTCGATTCCCGAAAGTACTACAGGTATTCCCGCAACTCTTCCCACGAATTTAAAAATACTGCTAATCGACGACGACCCTTTGCTTCAGCAACTTTCGAAGTTAATGCTTAACTCGTTGGGTTCGGAGCCAACAATTCTGGGAAACCCAGCACAAGCTATCGAATTGCTATCGAAAAGCCAATTCGATGTGGTGCTCTCCGATATTCAAATGCCAGTAATTAGCGGATTCGATTTAGTAAAGCGGCTAAGAGAAATGGATTCTGTCAATCGTCGTACAATTGCAATAGCCATTACAGCCAATAGTATTGGCGAAAATGTCGACACGTACCTCAAGGCGGGTTTCGATGGCGTACTCTTTAAGCCTTTCGACGAATTTGCGCTTTTTAATGCCATTGCCGTGCACTTTGGAATTGAGGACAACCAAGTAAATATAGTTAATGCAGAAAGCGACTCCTCGTTCGACCTGTCCGATATTAAGCGCTTTTGCGAAGGCGACAACGAAGCCTTTTATGCTTCTGTAAATTCGGTTATTGTTAACAACAACCAAAACATTAAACTGCTTAACGAATACGCAGCCACTGAAAATTGGAAAGGAATAAAGGAAGTTACCCACAAAATGAAATCGGCCATGGGCCAAATAAGGGCAATGCACATTCAAAAAATGGTAATGGAAATTGACACGCTCGACCTATCCAAAGAAAATATACTGCACCTAAAACATACTATTTCTGAAATTGCGAAAGCCTTTTTAGAGGTTGAAAAACTTATGATTAAGGCGATTGAAGAAAAGTAAAAAGAATTTGTCTTTTATATTTTAAAACTTGAAGTACTGATAAATATTTTGAGGAAAAATTCTTAACTGTATTGGGAAAGTGCAGTATTAATCACAATTGTCGGATTTAAAACTTACGTTCATAATAATAGTAATTAGGTTAAACTTTTTGGCTAGAAAAATTAACATTCGTGAGCAATTTATGCTTCCAAAGAGAGGTAATTCAAGAGATTTGAAAACATTTTTTTTAGTATAGCAGCAGGTTAGCGTTAGTCTTTGAACTTCTTAGAGATTCTCTGAAATGAAAAAGGGAGCATAAAGTTCCCTCAGATCATTATTTCATAAAAGCTTAAACCTTTCGTATTTTATACTTGCTCAGGTATTCAGAAATAGAGTTTACAGGCAGTTTGCTCCCTTTTGCCTTAACTTTAGTTATAAAATCGTCACATTCCTTTTCTGTTAGTTTTTTCGAATCTAAGGCTTCAACGAGAAAATCCATTGTTGTAAGATAGGCGATACCATTCGTCTCACAATAGATTGCTATATCTTTTATATTACTACTAGCTAGAATATCGTTATTGAACCTACAATAAGCCATGCATGCCCTTTCACCTCTACCAAAATTCTTGATAAGCTTTGAGTACTCCATGGTAATTTGTTTATCTCCCTGAAAACTAATCTCTTTAATTATACCTGAATTTATAACATTATTGATATAATCCTTAAACTTATAAGACGCACTTAATTCGTTAGCAACTAAATCTAATAAAACTTTTTTATACGGAAACAGTGAAGGCAGTATAGCAAATTGGCCTCCGCTTATAAAATGACTAATCACATCGGTATCCAGCAAAATCAACTTTTCAATTTTCTTCGCCATGCTCAGGATTTGTAATATCGATACCGATTTGATTCATCAATTCGAGATAATGCCCTTCGGATATTATTTCATTATCAAAAAGAACTTTTGCTTTTTCACCATAATTACCAATGGTAACATTATGATTACCAGCTTTATATAATGATGTATCGTATCCGAAAAGTTGCGCCGATTCAATAGCTTTAAATGTTTTTAAAAAGTCATACGATTTTCTATCCAGAAGTCCAAGCATTTTTAACCGTAGAAGCATGGAAGAATGGGAAACTGAAAAGTACTGTTCTAACTTAATTATAGACTGCAAACTAACTTTGTTTTTTGTTAATTCTTCATCTGGCAACATTTCATTAATTCCATTTTCGGGCATCAAAAGACAAGAAGCGAAATAATCTGCATTGTATTCTTCTCTGTTTTTAACATCAAATAAACCCGTTTTACACTGGTGTATTTCAAATTTTTCTTGAATAAATAGATGATAAAGTTCGTGTGCAATTGTAAAGTGTTGCCGACCTCTTGAGTGATTTGAATTCACTAAAATAAATCTTGAACTATCGTTTACTTTCAATGACATTCCAGAAATTCCCTCTGTCATAGGCTTGAACATTGTAAAAACATTAAGTTTTAACAATAAACTTTTAATACGAATTGCTTCGCTACTGCTAATGCCATTTCGTTCTCTGAACAAACTTGCGTTCTTTTGGAGAATTTTCATCATAGTTTAGCAAGTAAGTTATTCATTTTAAGGTAATTTTTAACAACGGCTTTAAAAAGTGCAATGGTTTCCAGATCCTCACTCTCAAAACCATCAGTTCTAAATGCACAGGCAACATTTTCCTTAAGCTGAATCTCATCTTCCTCATAGAAATCCGCTAAATCAACTCCGTATAAATCGCTTAAGCGAGTCAGTACATCAAATGGAACCTCCCTTGATCCATTTTCGTAGTAACTTATCATTTCTCTTTTTATATCGAGAAAATTGGCAATCGCTTCCTGAGTAAACCCATTGATTACCCTATACGATTTTACATTTCTTCCGATTATAGTATCTGGAGTCATGATTTTTTTTTACTAATTTGTTACAATAATATCAATAATAAATATACTATACAAATAATGTAACGAAATTAAAACAAATTTGTTTCGTCATATGCATTATTTATCAATATTTTAACACTTTAAAGGAGTTGTTACAATGAGGGGTGCAAATATAAATACTTATTTATAATAGAAGGGTAAATAAAACTTATTTTTGCTGTTGAAAAGAAAAAACTAGAAAGGAAACCCCATCCTCCCCCTTTATAGGTGCAGTTCCTATTAATAAACCAATTTAATCATTTCGTTTCACTCAAACTTTAAACCTGTCTATTTAATCCCACACAAAGGGTTTTCATTTACAGGACAAACTCAAACACTTTACACAACCCCTTTATTTACTGCCATTAGCATAGCCCGAAGAGAAGAACTAACGTTCATTTTTCTTTTCAATAGCAATAATTAATAAGAGGGAAGTTGTTTGCGAAATGTTTGCAAATAAAAAAGCCACTTACATTTTAAATGTTGTAAGTGGCTAATAATCTAGTTGTCCTGCTAGGATTACTTTTTACATTTTATCAAAATACCTTAGATTTCATTTGATTATATTAAACCCCTGTTAACATGGGTTTTTGTGTACGCAAATATAAAACTAAATATATTTAATTATATTAGATTATATCAAAAAGTGTACGTACATTTGAAAAAATACGTACACAATGAGCTTAAGGGTAAATTTCTATTTAGAGAGCAGGAACGGGAACGAAACCAACCTTCCTATAAATATGCTTGTATGGTTTGATTGGTATGAAGGATTAGAGGGAAAAAAACAGCCCCGACTGAAATACTACACAGGCTATCGAATTGACAGTTCTAAATGGGATAAAAACAAGCAGGAAGTAAAGAAAAACAACACTAATAAAAATGGGCTTACCTCTTCGCACATTAATGGTGAACTGGTAAAATATAGGGGGTACGCCTCAACGGTATATCAAAAATATAAAACCCTTGAAAAAACGTTAACAATACAACTTTTTAGGGATGAAATAAAAAAACTCGACCCCACCAAAGAGGATTCTGTTGTAAAATCCGATAACGACAGCATAAAACGATACTTCGACGATTACAAGGATGCAAAAGTGTCAAAAGTGAGTATAAGTATGATGAAACAAATTAACGTTACATTTAAACACTTTACTGATTTTATAGGCAAAGACGAAAATTTGAACAGCGTTACAAAAGATACTATTGAAGAATTTGAAAGTTACTTATTGAAGAACAAAGGGAAAAACACCACAATAGCCAATTTAAAGCGATTGAGGGCTTTTTTTAGGCATGCCGAGGAGAATGAATGGCTGACAGCCCCCAACCCATTTAAGCGGTTTAAGATTGACGCTGAGGTTTATGGTGAACCGATAGCTTTAAAGAAAGAGGAATTTGAAATAATCTGCAATAAAGAGTTATCAAGTGTGAAACTTGACAGGGTAAGAGATTTATTTGTATTCCAATGCTGTATTGGATGCA
This sequence comes from Bacteroidales bacterium UBA2287, assembly GCA_002345675.1. Classification (GTDB taxonomy): domain Bacteria; phylum Bacteroidota; class Bacteroidia; order Bacteroidales; family Tenuifilaceae; genus UBA2287. The sequence goes on from DDWL01000053.1 coordinate 72,205, forward strand.
GGGTGTCCGACTTACTTAAACTTACAGCCGACAATATTGACGGCAACACAGTCCGCTCAATCCACAATAAGACCAAAAAAAATAAGGTAGTTACCATAGTTCCGCTAAACCAAAAAGCGCAAAGAATTCTAAAGAAATACAAGAATACAGGCGAAATTTTACCCTTTTTAAGTTCCGACAAGTATAACGACTACATTAAGGAACTTTTTACATGCTGCGAGCTGGATAGGACGGAATTACGGTTAAACCCTAGAACCAACAAAGAAGAGGTAATTAAACTCAAAGAAGTAGCAAGCTCGCATACTGCACGTAAAACGTTTACCTCCCTATTGTATCCATACGCAAAGGATGAGGTAATAAAGAGTATGACAGGACACGCCCCAACCCGAGACCCCTTCGGACGTTACCACCCTATAACACTTGAGGACAAAATTGAAGCAGTAAATCATATTTAGCAATGGAAAAAATAAAGATTACAATACCACCGTGCGAAATGGACACCGACCAACGGGCTAATATTGTTTGTGATTCCATAGCAAGTAGGCAGCATGGCAGCGATACCGATTTTTATATTGAATTACTCCGATTTGCATTAGAACTTAAAGAGAAAAACGAAGAGCAGTTTTATGTTTTTAAGTTGGGTTTGTGGCGTTTTGAGGGTAGGAAAATCGAGGGTGCGAACAGTTATGTATTTACCCCCGACTATAACGCCCCCGAGGTTGTTTACTTAAAATGGCTACTAGATAATAAGACACCGTTCTATGCTGGATTTGCGTACAAAAAAAGCGTGGTGACTGATAGCAATAATTATAGCAGCCTTAACGATTGGGAACGCAATTTTTTGAACAGAATTAATGTACTGCTTACGCTTATAGCTAGGCTGGAAAGCAAGGAAAATAAAAAGCGACTGATTGCTGATGCGATAGTAAAATTAAAAAAGTGGCATAGTAAATACAAAGATACTTTTAGTAGAGCTTATGTAATGCAGGAGCAAATGGAGCGGCTCGAAAATATAAGTGTCAATGTTGACAGCGAAACGCCACGAACAGGGCTTACCCCAAAAGCAGGATTAAAACCCGACCACTTTAAAGAATTGTACTCTTATTTAGTAGATGAAAGGCGCAAATGGATTGAGGTGCGAGAAAATTCGGAGCGGGATTTTTTGGCAATATTCTCAACTGATACGCTCCCGAAAGGCTGGCAATCTATAAAATGGTTAAGACAAACCACCCAAAAAAAACCCCACCTCGAAATACTCTTCAATATTTTATACCTATGCTGCGAAGATAGTAAGCAATCATTTCTATTTGCTGAAAAGGGATTCAACTATTTTGCATACGAACATGATACCCGAAAGTTTAAAAAGTACACGGGTTCTAAAATGCAAGGCATTAAAAAGATACTCCCAAAGTAAATTTTCTACACCCCGCCAACCCCGAGTAAAATCGGGGTTTTTTGTTTTAAATACACCTTTCTACACCTCAATTACACCTCTGCTAGGTGTGGTTAAATACCTTATTATCTTATAGTTAGACATTGTAACGAGTTATATTTGCAAGTAAGAAACCAATAAAAACCGTTATAATATGAGCCAAGTAATTGTAACCTCTCCCGAGCAGATTCAAAGCATTTTCGAAGCAACGTTAGCGAAGTACCTACCTGTGCTACCCATGCCAAAGGAAAATACAGATGAAACCTACATTCATTCGCTGGATGAATTGGCAAATTTTTTAGGATGTTCGATTGGTACGGCTTACAAATTAAAAAAGTCGGGGCGCATAAGGTATCGACAGTATGGCAGGAAACTAATATTTACAGCCTCTGAGGTATTAGCTGATATTTCTAAAAACAAACGGAAATGATTGGCTTAATCAACACTTAAAATTACTCTAAATTAAAAAAGCCTCTATTTGGATGGCAAGTCCGAGAGGCTTTTAAAAAAAACAAATACGTTATGGCAAATATACCACGAAAAGAGCAGGAAACAAAGAACTGGAACGAAAAAGAAACGGCGGGAACTTTCGACCCGTGGGCTGTTCTTAAATCCGTTGAGGTTGACCCCTTAGCAGTAATTGCCCAGCCACCCACCGCTATTGAGGTACATAGCAACGGCAAAGTGTCGCCTTCATTTACTTTAGGCAATTTCTCAATGGTTATCGGAAAAGCGAAGAGTAAAAAAACATTTCTGCTTACAGGACTAGCAGCTGCAGCCGTTGGCAATAGTTGGGCGTTGGATTGCATCAAAGGCGTTTTGCCCAGCGATAAACGGGGCGTTTTATACTTCGATACCGAGCAATCGGAGTACCATTTGAATAGAACTATAAGGCGTGTATTAAACCAAACAGGCGACCTTAGCAACTTTCGTGCATTCGGTTTACGGAAGTTTAAACCATTCGAAAGGCTTAAAATGATTGAGTTTGCTATTTACAGCTCAAACAATATTGGATTGGTTTTTATTGATGGGTTAAGGGATTTACTCACTTCAATTAATGACGAAGAACAAGCCACCAATATAACCAGCGATTTGCTGCGATGGACTGCAGAACTCAACATTCATATTATTGTGGTATTGCACCAAAACAAAGGCGATTTAAACGCCCGTGGACACGTTGGCAGCGAAGCCCTGAATAAAGCCGAAACTACTTTAAGCGTTACCATTGGAACCGACCCCGACACCTCATTAGTAGAGTGTGAATTTTGTAGAGATATACCCTTCGATTCATTTGCTTTTAGGATTAGCGAAGAGGGATTGCCCGAGGGGTGCGATTTGCCCGAGAAAGCAACAAGCCAAGCAAGGCACGCCAACCCGCAAAGTATCGCAAACGAAAAGCATTCTAGTGTATTAGCCAATATTTACAATACCAACCCCACCCCTGACCATGTTGAGCTAAGGGATGCCATAATATACGGATTTGGCGGGCAATTTGGCGAAAGCAAGTGCCGTGAGTTTATTACTCATTACCTCACTATGGGATGGGTTGAAAAATGTAGAGATAAAAAGCGAGTAATCTATAAATATAAAAGAGCTCTTTTTTGATTGTTAATTACGTTCGTTAGTTACCCCTATACATAGGGGGTAACATAACTAACAAACGAAACGAATGTTAGTTAAAAACAATGGTTAACAAAGGTTAACAAACATTAAACAATTGATAACATGAATATTAACGCCAAAATATCACTTTTCCGAAACGTAACCGACCCCAATCCAGTTACAGAAATAACTATTCATCAATTTATTGAAAATGTTATTCAATGCGATTACATTAACGACATAGCAGCCATTAGATCCGAATCCGACAAAGATGAAAGGGATAAACTCAAAAAAAAGTTACCATGTTTTACAATTAGTGGCACTTTCAGCAAGCGAGGCAATCAATATTTGAAGCAACATAGTGGATTCATTTGCATTGATATTGATGAAAAAGGTAACGAACATATTACCGACTGGTCCGCATTTCGAGATAGCATTTCGGATTGTGAAGTGATATTGTTTGCAGCGTTAAGCGTGTCGGGGCGTGGTGTATTCTTTTTAATACCATTGGCATATCCTCATAAGCATCTGGAGCAATTCAAAGCCCTCGAATTGCAATTTAAAGAGATGGGAATAATTATCGACCCTATTTGTAAAGATGTTGCCCGTTTACGAGGCATTTCGAGCGATTTAAACGCAGTTGTTAACCTGAACGCTAAACCGTATCGAAAGGTAATTATTGAGCAACCATTGCCACAATACAACGGCAAAACAAGCCCCGACCTTCAAAAGCTAATTGCATGGGTAGAAAGTAAGCATGGCAGTTTTTGCAAGGGCAATCGAAACAACTATGTAACTCAATTAACTGGAGCGTGCCACCGTTTCGGATTAAGCCAAAGCGAAGTTGAAGCATACGGGCGAACATTGGCGCAATCGGATTTCACAGAAAATGAAATACAAGCAACTATACGCAGCATTTACGCCAACCAGCGTTGGCACTCAAAAGCAATTACTAACTAACAAACCCAATCATATGAAACGAACAATTAACGACACAGCCCTTTATTTAAGCCTATTTGTACTCGTATTTATAGGCACATTCTTCGGAATGGTTTTAAGCGCAATAATCATAAATCTTTTAACTATTAACTAACCAATACCAACAAAAAAATGGACAAAGTAAAAATCTATTCAAACCAGGCGTTTGAGCAAAAAACAGAAAAAGAGGTTAACGACATGGCAGCAAAACTCCAAGTATTGTTGAATGAGTTTAACGCCCTCAACGTCGGACCCGTTGACCAAAGCGAGTTGCCTTTGTTATGTAGCAACCCACAAATGCTATTCGATGCTAAGCTTGAAAAATCGGTAATAGTTCCAAAGGGGATGAATAGGAGTAAATACATTGAATTGTTAGAATTGCCCAAATTGGACAAACTACTGCAAGCGCATAAAAAGTTTGTTGAGGTAAGAACTCAATCGCTGGAGAATTTTCGCATCGCTGGCGACACTATCGAGCTTGTGCCGGAACGTGTCGAGTTAACAATGGACGGGCAAAGCGTGTATGTTGCGGATGGCAGCCCACAACATAAGGCTGCATTAAAGTTGCTGCAATTTCTTGAACTAGCTAATGACCTCAACCCAATAAGCCAATACCAACTTTTAGCAACTGGCAGGCGAAACGACTTCGAATGCTTTTTTAACCTTAAAGGTACTGGTATTGTTTTTAGGAATACAGCGGTGCTCGATAGGGTAAAATTAATAGAGTTTATTAAAAATGCCTCGAAGTAACTGTAAACAACACATTAGAACAATACGACCATGCCAAACCCATTTGAAAAAAACGACCCTCGAATTAACAGGAAAGGCAGGGAACGGGGTAAACCTAATAAAACAACGGAGCAACTAAGAACCATGCTTCATAACTTCATTAGCGATAATATCGAAACGCTCCAGAATGATTTTGAAAAATTAAAACCCGCCGAAAGGTTGAGTTTTATTGAGAGGCTATTAAAACACGTGTTGCCCGCCCCGTTAACCGACATTAGCCAACTATCGGAAACGGATATAGATTTTTTAATTGAGAAACTTAAAAACAAAGGACATGACGAAAAAAACTAAGGTTGAACAATTAAAGAGCCTAATCAATAACGACATGAGCGGCTTAGTGTTCTTTGCAGTTACCCCGCTTGTTAACAACCAAGTGCCAAAGCCAAATGATTTGTACCAATGCAAAACGAATGAAGGCGAAACCATTACTAAAACCTTTGCCGAACTAAGCAAAACCAAAGCAACAATTTGGAATGAATCAAAAACTTACAGCCATGAGTAAAACCGAGAAAATCAAAGCCTTAAAAGAGCTATTAACTCCAAAGGCAGCCAACCCCGACAAAGTATATTTTGGCAATCCAGCTCAACTCTTTGCCGAAATACCCAACGGAACTGGAGTAGATATATTCTTACCTACTATCGAAGGCGCAAAAGCACTCTTAAAACTTATCAATCATGTTTAGTATTAGAGCTAAAAAACCAAAGGGCGTAACGCTCAAAGGGTACAAAGTCCAGTCTATTAGCGATAGCGATAGAAAAACCATTGTAAACCTCTTAAATCGTATGAAAGGCGAACTTAACGCAGTTAAAACGCTCGAAGGTAAGCCACGTTTATACGCTATGCGAAGGGCTTTAAATGCTACCGAAGCCCTACAAAACCAAGTTAATAAGGTATTTACACTTAATCCGAAGCCGTTTTAAAGATGTTCTTTGTTTGTTTGTTGGTAAGGGGTGCGCTGTAAGGTGCGCCCTTTTTCGTGTTTTTTTACTTAAATAATACCATGTTTCTAATTAATGTATTCACTTTTCAATATTCGTACTCATTTTACATAGGGTAGATTAACCCCGTGTAAAAAAATGGCTAAATTTAAGCTTTAGAAAATAGGATGAAAAGTAGGGTAAAACGTGTTTTGTGTACGTTGTGGTGTACGTAACAAAAAAAGCCCCCTGTATATCAATTACATACAAGGGGTTTAGTTGTCCTGCTAGGAATCGAACCTAGACTCTTCTGATCCAGAGACAGACGTGTTGCCAATTACACCACAGGACATTATGAGGATACAAATATACTATTTCCAAAAATACATTATACTCAAAACTCTAAAAACATTTTTTAAAAGTCAACTAATCTAAAATGGTTTCGTATAGTTAAGAATAAAGCAAATTGAAATGATTAAAAAACAACCTAAAGTCCTTCTTTTTACTGCTGTCTTCATCGCACTGTCCATAATATCAATAAGTTCTTCGGGACAAAACACAGTAACTCTTGAAATAGCTCAAATTCAAACCCAACTCGATTCAATTAAAAGCAAAGAGGGATTGTTACGAGACAAACTCGAAACCCTTAAACTTGAGCAAGTTCGCTTTAAACTGAAGGAGAAGGGATTGCCAAAGGTTAACGAAGGCGAAGAAATCGTTTTTCACTCGGCTATGGCTTTGGTTTTCGACAATAGCCACAAGCAAGCTAAATGGGTTGCCCACATTATTACCTCCGATGTTGCCTCAGGCAACATATCACGCACAAACGATTTTAGACCCGACTCAACAATTAAAACGGGTTCGGCTGTTGAAGCCGACTACTTTTTAAAGGAACAAAAGCCCGACGGAACTTTCAAGTACGATGGCTTTGGCTTCGATCGTGGACATTTAGCCCCATCGGCCGATTTTCGCTGGTCGGCTACTGCTCTTTCGGAAAGTTACTTCTACTCAAACATGTCGCCACAGGTTGCCGACTTTAATCGCATTAGCTGGGCTAGGCTTGAGGATTTGCTTCGCGACTACATAAACAGAAACCCAAATTCCGAACTATTTGTGGTTACTGGTCCGCTGCTTAACGATTCGCTGCCTCGAATTGAAAGGGGAGTCAACAAGGTTTCCATACCCAAATACTACTATAAAGTGGCTGTCGATTTTGAGAATAGCAGAGCTATTGCTTTTTTAATGCCTAACAAGTTTTGCGAAAAACCTACCGAAAACTACGCTGTACCTATCGACAGCATTGAAACACTAACGGGAATCGACTTTTTTTACTCTCTCCCAGTCGACGTTCAGGCCAAATTCGAATCGCAAAAAGATCCAATTGCCTGGCTAAGCAAAGGCGAACAGTCCGACGCAATGCCTCTCGACTCTCGAATGCTTCCAAAGAAACATTTTAACACACTTGAAGCTAAACTTTTTGTGAATAAGCCCGAACGGGTTAGCATTTGCGGCACTGTGGTTAGCTCAAAACTATCGGGGAAAAATAATGTATTTCTCAATCTCGACAAAAGTTTTCCGAACCAAGTTTTTACGGTTACCATTTTTAGCAATAAGCTAAGCAACTTTAGCTACCAGCCTCACGAATTACTTATGAGTAAAGAAATTTGCGTAACCGGAAAAATTACCGAGTATAACGGAATTCCCTCAATGATAATTGATAACGAGAAGGCCATTACTTTTCTCGAAAACTAATAGTCCTTTTAACTTAAAAAAGCCCAACAGGATTGACTCCAGTTGGGCTTTATGTTTTTTTAATTATCGCACAAAAAGCAACTCCCTGTACTTTGGCAGTGGCCATAACTCGTCGTCAACAATTAGTTCAAGTTTATCGATATGAAATCGAATGTTCGCCAGGTAAGGGCGAATAGTTTTGCTGTACCCTTGCGCTTTTTCGGGATAATCGGGTATTGCGTTAACTTCTTTTCTTTTAGCAACCATTTCCACTACTAACTTGCGAATCTCTTTAACATGCTCAGCAATTTTTCGAATCGAAAGAATTTGAGTTTCAGCCAATTCGGCGTACTCCTCGGGGAATAAATCTTTCATCCCCTTAACGTTGGAAATAAGAATATTTTGATACGTAAGCGCTGTGGGAACAATATGATTTATGGCTAGGTCGCCAATTGCCCGCGATTCAATTTGCACTTTTTTAACGTAAATCTCGTTTCGAATTTCGTAACGAGCGTGCAATTCCCTTTCGGTTAGCACTTTAAAGCTCGACAATAAGTTCATTGACGAGGGCAGTAGAAATGTTTTATACGCTTCGGGAGCATCGGGAATATTTGGAATTCCTCGCCTTGCCGCTTCCTGTATCCACTCCTCGCTGTATCCATTACCCTCGAACCGAATTTTTTTCGAAGCTACAATTAGCGCCCTCAAGCACTGAAGAATAGCTTCGTCCTTTTTAACTCCCGTTTCAATTAACTTATCAACTTCAACCTTAAACTTGGTTAGTTGTTCGGCTACCGCTGTGTTTAGCACAATCATTGGCGAAGCGCAACTAGCCGATGAGCCAACGGCACGAAACTCGAACCTATTGCCAGTAAATGCAAATGGCGAAGTACGATTTCGATCGGTGTTATCGAGAAGAATTTCGGGAATTTTACCAATAATTTCAAGTTTTAGCTCGGTTTTTTCGTCGGGGGTCATTTTGCGAGTAACAACACGTTCCTCCAACTCGTCGAGAACGCTGCTAAGCGTTTTTCCAATAAAAACCGACATAATGGCCGGTGGCGCCTCGTGTGCTCCTAGTCTGTGTGTATTTGCCTCACTGGCAATGCTTCCGAGTAAAAGCGCCGAGTGATCGTGAACGGCCATTACTGTATTTACCAAAAAAGTAAGAAATTGCAAATTGTTTTTTGGTGTTCCTCCAGGCGAAAGCAGGTTAACGCCAGTATCGGAAAGCATGGACCAGTTGCAATGTTTGCCCGAACCGTTTATGCCCTTAAAAGGTTTCTCGTGAAATAGCACCCTAAACCTGTGCTTGCGGGCAGTGCGCTCCATAACCGACATAATTAGCTGGTTGTGGTCAACCGCTAAGTTAGCCTCCTCGAAAACAGGAGCACACTCGAACTGGTTGGGAGCAACCTCGTTGTGACGAGTTTTTATGGGAATTCCAAGTTTATACGCTTCGTTTTCGAAATGCTTCATAAAAGCACTTACCCGTTCGGGTATTGAACCAAAATAGTGATCCTCGAGTTGCTGGTCGCGAGCAGCTGCATGACCCATAAGCGTTCGTCCGCAAATAGCCAAGTCGGGGCGGGCATTAAAAAGCGCTTCATCGACCAAAAAATACTCCTGCTCCCAACCTAAAGTAGAAAAAACCTTTTTTACATCCTTATCGAAATAGTTACAAACTGCTGTTGCAGCCTTATCGAGTGCTGTAAGCGATTTTAGGTGTGGCGTTTTAAAGTCGAGTGCTTCGCCAGTGTACGACACAAATATGGTAGGGATACAAAGTGTTTGCTCGAGAATAAATGCTGGCGACGAAGGGTCCCAGGCCGAGTAACCACGAGCCTCGAAGGTATTTCGAATGCCTCCACTTGGGAAACTGCTGGCGTCGGGTTCCTGCTGAACGAGTAAGTCGCCGCTAAAGCTTTCGAGAGTAACCCCATCCTTATCGCGCCCAAAAAAACTGTCGTGCTTTTCGGCGGTAGCGCCGTTAAGTGGATGAAACCAGTGGGTATAGTGGGTTGCACCTCGCTCCATCGCCCAAGCCTTCATACCAGCAGCAACCTGTCCTGCAACTTTTCGGTCAATTTTTCGACCCTCATCAATGGCGCTTACTATACTTTCGAAAGCATCGGGCGAAAGGTACTTTCGCATTTTATTGCGGTCGAAAACATTTTCGCCATAGTAATCGGAAATTTTTCCAACGGGTGCAATAAAGTCGACATGAGGCCTACTTACGGCTTCGGACATTGCCTTAAAACGAATTTTTGCCATACACTAAATATTAATTTATTTGCAAATATAAACATATACCCCCGTTTTTTTTACATTATACAAATATTATTTATTGCTTTTTATTATTACCACCCCCACATATTTCGCCTTTAAATCATTTTTATTATATTTTAATTCATTCATGCAAATTGTTGTTCAAGTATTACTTTTAGAAAATACAATATGCTTTTTGCAATTATTCTGAATGCATATTGCTGTTTTTTTTGTATTATTGATGAAGTGTTAGCCCATTTAATGATAAACGAAACGAAAAGCCTTTATGCTTAAAAAGTTTCTACTTCTGTTGGCGCTTGTTTTGAGCCAATTATGCTATTCACAGAATTTGCAGTACGAGTTTGAGCGATTCTCGATTGATGAAGGCCTATCGCAAAGCACCATTTACTGTATTACGCAGGACTACCTAGGGTACATGTGGTTTGGCACCGAAGACGGGCTAAACAGATTCGACGGTTTTAACTTCACCATTTTCACAAGCAACTCGCTTAACGGAAGTTCGCTGTCGAGCAACCGAATAATGTCGATACTCGAGGATAGCAAGGAAAATCTTTGGGTTGGCACTATTGGAGGTGGCCTAAACCTATACAATAGGTATACCGATGGGTTTTCGGCTTTTAGGCACGAGCAGGGTAACGCAAATAGCCTTGTAGACGACAAGGTAATGTCGCTTTGCGAAGATAGTAAGGGAAATATATGGGTTGGAACATCCGAAGGTGGAATTAGCGTTTTAAATCCTGCTACTAAATCGTTTAAAAATTACCAGCATCGCCCGCACGACCCGTCTTCACTTCCTGGAAATTTAGTGCGTACAATTGTAAACGCCTCAGGTGGAACAATGTATATTGGCACTAATAAAGGACTTTGTTTATACCAACCAAATTCCGACTCGTTTACCCATATCGAAGAACTTTTAAAGATTAGCAACTCGGTTTTAACAAGTACCGTTTTAAAGGCCAAAGCTGACTCAAATGGCGACATTTGGTTTACCATTGAAAACTATGGCACTGCTCACTATTCTCCAAGCAATAATAGTTACCAAACTTTTACTACTAAACCCGGAGACGAAAACTCCCTTGTAAGTAGTATTGTAATAGATATATTTCCCGAAAACGACACAACAGTCTGGTTTGCAACATATAACGGATTGCAAGTTTATAATCCAAAAACTGATATTTTTACTACTTTTAAAAACGATCCCTCCGACCCCTTTAGCATTAGCGACAATTTAATTCGTTGTGTATATCAAGATAAATCGGGTGTTATTTGGATTGGAACGTACAGCAATGGAGTAAATAAGCTTAACAATAAGTACGTTAAGTTTCCAGTATACCGAAATCAGTTTGTTAGAAATAATCGTCTTCCCAATTCCGCAGTTAGAGCCTTAGAAGAAGATGACAACGGAAACCTTTGGGTTGGCACCTTTGGAAAAGGAATAGTTAAGCTAAATACAAGCAATGGAGCAATTGAACAACACCCAATTCCAAAGTTAAATACGAAGGAAAACGAATTTCTTTATATTACTTCCTTGAAAAACGACGGGAGGGGAAATTTATGGATTGGAACAAGTGGCAATGGGCTACTAAAATATAACTTCAAAAGAAATGAACTTGTTGTATTTAAAAGTTTATTACATGACGAGAACTCTATTGGCGACGATAGAATAAGGTGTTTGTTTATCGATATTGACCAAAATCTATGGGTTGGCACAAGTGGAGGAGGGCTTTACTTGTATAACCATCAAAAAAAATCGTTTACTTCCTTTAGGCAAAATCCCCAGCAGCCTCAAACCTCATTGTCCGACGATAGGGTTTTATGCATTTTTGAGGATGACATGCTAAACCTTTGGGTGGGAACATCGAACGGAGGCTTGAACCTACTAGACAGGAAAACAAATACATTCAAGCACTTTTTTACCAACCCCAATTCGTCAAAATCAATTTCGTCGAACAGGGTTTTTAGCTTATTTCAGGATTCTAAAAAAAGGCTGTGGATTGGAACGAATGGGGGGCTCAATCTATTTAACTATAGTAGCGAAACTTTTAAGTCGTTTAAAAAAAGCGACGGGTTACCAAACGAAGTTATATACGGAATTCTTGAGGATGGATTGGGTAGCCTTTGGCTTAGCACAAACTCGGGTTTATGTAAGTTTGAGTACAGCCAACCCGAGGGAGTAAACGTTACAACATACAAAAAAAGCGATGGGCTCCAAAGCAACGAATTTAACGAAGGAGCACACTTAAAACTCAAATCGGGACAACTTGTTTTTGGGGGAATATATGGCTTAAATATTTTTAATCCACAAATAATCCCTGTAAACAACACCCCTCCCTTTGTAAATATTAGTAAAATAAACCATTATAGTACAAAAGGTAAAAAACGAATCACGAATCAAATAATTATCCACGACATTAGCAGTGTAAAACTTCCTCACTATCAAAACAATATATCCTTCGAGTTTAACACGCTTCACTACATAAACCCTCAGAGCAATACAATTCTTTATAAACTCGAGGGCTTTGAATCGGAATGGATTAAAACCACGCCAGGCCAAAGAAATGCGGCATACACAAACCTTGCCCCCGGTGCTTACACCTTTAAAGTAATTGCTGCAAATCGCGATGGAGTTTGGAATAACAAAGGGGCAACCTTAACAGTAAAAATAGCTCGCCCATTTTGGCTCACTTGGTGGTTTATAATTCTTTCGCTAATTTCATTCGGGTTAGTAATATTTGCTTTTATTCGCCTAAGGGTGCGAAACCTACTTAGAGCAAAGCGTCAACTTGAAGAAAGCGTAAAACTTCGAACAGCCGAGATTCAACAGCAAAACCAAGAAATTCAAGCTCAGGCCGACAATCTATATCAGGTTAACGAAGAGCTAAAGGCTCAGCACGAAGAACTTGAGCGAACACAGGGAATTCTCATTCAATCGGAGAAAATGGCTTCGCTTGGAGTGCTAACCGCAGGTATTGCCCATGAAATTAATAACCCCATTAACTTTGTTTATGCTGGGGTTAACAGCCTATCGAAGGACTTCGATGACATTTCGGTAGTTCTCGAAAGCTTAAAGAGAATTGGAACCAGCGATAAACCCTCCGAAATTATTTCAAGCATACTAACATTGCTAAAACAGCAACAGTTCGAAGAAGCCTACGAGGGAATTAGGCAAACCATAAGCGACATAAAAACGGGCGCCGAGCGAACTGCCGAAATTGTTGAGGGGTTACGTAATTTTTCTCGAACCGAGCAGTACCTCTGGAGCAGTGCAAATATTCACGGCATTATTGATGGTGTACTAATGCTTCTTAAAAATAAATACAAAAACAGAATTGAAATTGTTCGAAACTTCGATCCAACAATCGACTCAATAGATTGTAAACCAGGCAAAATAAATCAAGCAATTTTAAATATAATTTCAAATGGTATTGATGCTATTACCGATAAAGGCGAAATAGTTATTACAACCCAAAACCTTGGCAGCAATATAAGCATTAGCATAAAGGACAATGGGAATGGTATTCGCGACGAGGTTAAGGCAAAAATTTTCGATCCATTCTACACAACAAAAGATGTTGGAAAAGGTGTAGGATTAGGATTATCGATAACCTACGGAATTGTAAACGAGCACAAGGGTGCCATAAATGTAGAGAGTTCCGTGGGAAAAGGAACTAACTTTGTTATTACCCTCCCTGTAAAACACGACACAACGGATAACGATGTAACTTCCTAAAACTAAACCACCTTTACAATTCGAAAGTAGGAACTGGCTCAATTTTTGATATTTGCACCTAGGTAAAAAGTTTTTACCTTTGTCCGTTATTTTTTACCTTAAACTTTGCCATGCTAAGCCTATTTTTAAAACCTCAGTTTATACTAATCCCTTTATTGGCTCTAACTATTAGCAACTCAATTGCTCAAAATGCCGACACAACAATAACTGGCAGCGAAACGCCTAAGGAAGTAGCCAAACCTAAAAGTTCCATCGACTTTACCAAAACTTCAAAAGTTGACATGATTAAGTTCCTCGATGGAAACATTATTGAGGTTGACATTCAAAAAATTTCCGAAAAATTTATAACATACAATAAACCAGGCGACATAAACGACATTGAATACGTTGACAGGCGAAAGGTTCAGGCAATCCATTTCCGAAGCGGAAGAATTGAAACCATGTCGGAAAAAGTGGTTGAAATTCGCAAAATTGGAAGTTGGGATGAAGTTAAACTTACCGACAAGCCGGAAGATGTTAAGGGGATGGTTGAAGTGCGAAACATGGAGGTTAAACTGGTTGCCCAAACGCGACATCACTACTACAAACCAGAAACTCTTGAGTCGAGTGCTGAAATTATAATGAAAAAGAATGCTGCTCTCGAAAATGCAGAAATTGTTCTTATCACAAAACGTGCCCATCACAGAGCATACGGAGATCCTCCTTCTGTAATTTTAGTTGGAATAGCTTACCGAAAGTAGGCTCCTAATCCTCAAAAAACGACTGATCCATTTCTAGTCGCTTCTTTCCAAAACATAGGTCGTCAACTTTTTTAACTACCTTATTGTGAAGCAATTTAGTTCGATTATACAGCTTGTTTTTTGCCATCCCAAAGGCAATTTCCTTTAACGCCAAGCAATTAAGATTGAACTGCTCTTTCCAACGGAAAAAGAAGTAGGTACTTAGTGGTAAACTAACGGCGTAAAGAATAGTATAAAATGCATTAGCAGTTAAAAATGCAAATGTGACAACCTGAATGGCATGAAAAATTGGAAGAAGAAATAGCGCCAGTGCAAATCGAACGCTACTATGAAACTGCTCATCCATAAATTTTTTACTAAAAAGATATGGTATTCCCAACGAAACGGCATTGTTTACTGCTGCATAAACAAAAAGTGGAGAGGTTAATACCAACACAAATAGTACTAGTACAGAAAGTATTTTTTTCTTCCGACTTAAAGGGCAATACCCATCGGGAAATCCAAGTTCTTTCAAGTCCCTACTCAGCTCCATAAATGCGGCCATAAGAACGAGGTAGTCGTCGGGGCTTTTATCCTTTAATTTTTCGAGCCCTTGTGCTGCTTTTTGCTGAAATTCAATATTATTAATGTGTGTTTGTTTTTGCTTTGCTTTGTCGATTCGCCAGTGCGAGTAAGATTCGATTGCGCTTTTTGAAGCGCTATAGTACTTTTCGTCGGCAATATGAACCATTTCGCTCTTTAGCCCCGATGTAAGTAAGTTAAGTAAAATGTTATATGCCTTGGCTGGGCTGTTCTTATATTCGAGCAATAACGGTGCAACCCTTATTGCTACACCAAAACTAACGTGAAGCCTACTTCCAACCCTCATGTAGTTTGTATAGTCAATTCCCACGGGAACAACTCTAATATCTAGTTCACCACCCATGGCTTCTTCGGCTTGAAGCGCTATTCGTGCAATACCTTTTTTAAGCGGCCTAAGACGCTTTTCGCCACAATGGTTGCCTTCGGGAAGAATTACTAACCCATTCCTGTTCCTTATTACATCAATAGTTTTCTTAAAAATTTCGTCGTTAAGCGAAAGATTTTCATACCCATCGCGAATGCGATAAACGGGCATAATTTTAAGGAAAGTAAGGATTTTTCGTACTGTGGGGTTTTTAAATATGTCGGCTCGAGCCATAAAAACTGGCTGCCCTTTTCGAACGCAGAGCATGGCTAAAGCGTCCATTAGCGCATTTTGGTGGTTTGCGGCAAATATTAGTGTTCCTTCGGAGGGTATATTTTCTAATCCATTAACTGTTACGCGGTAATACTTTCTAAAAAGGAAGTCGACATAAACCTTCAAAAACCCGTAAAGAGCTGAATTCTCCTCTATTCTATCAATTGTAGTTGGCATAAATTCATTTGGTTAATAATATGAATACTCTTTATGTAATTGCTCTTTTCGACCAAAAAGTAGCTATTGCAAGTCCTGAAATTATATGCCAAATGCCCCACCAAGCTGCAACAAACGCCATTCCACCAAGCCCATCGAATAGGTTAGGATTGAAAATTAGCACCAGTCCTAAACCAGAGTTTTGAATTCCCGTTTCAATGGTAATTGTTCTAATGTCGGCTTTTGGAAGTTTAAAAAGTGACCCTAATGAGAAACCAGTAAGTAGCGCTAATAAATTATGTGTGAAAACAATGAGCAGGATAAGGTGAATGTAACCTAGGAAAAATTTAAAATTCGACGAAAGGGCTGCCACAATAAACCCTAAAAAGATAATAATAGAGAAAGTTTTAATGGGTTTTATAATTTTTGTTGTTGCCCTTGGAAACCGATTCGAGAACCAAATTCCAATTATAATTGGGATTCCCAAAAGAATGAAAACGGTTTTTATCATTTCCCAAGCATCAATGCGAATGGGAATAACCATTTCGGCTGTTTCGGAGTAAAGGCTACCCCAAAGGGCAAAATTTAATGGGGTTAGAATTATTGCTGCTAAAGTGGCAATTGCCGTAAGGCTAACCGAAAGGGCTACATTTGCTTTTGCAACCGATGAAATAAAGTTGGAAATGTTTCCGCCTGGGCAAGCTGCAACTAAAATCATTCCCATTGCAATGCTGGGCGAGGGTTTAATTATGGCAATAAGTAAAAAGGTTAAAGCAGGGAGCACCAAAAACTGCGAGGCAACGCCAACAATAACTGCTTTAGGGCTTTTTACAACCTGCTTAAAATGCTCCACCTTAATGCCAAGGGCAACTCCGAACATTATAAAAGCCAGAGTAATGTTCATGAACAATAGTCCACCCTTGCTGAAGTTTAGCCTTATCCAGTCGAGAATTTCGAGGGTTTTTTTAATGTGCATATCCACTTCGGAAACTCGTCCTTGGCTTAGCTCAACCCTATGCCGATTTGAGTAATACAAATCGGAACCATATTCTATTTTATTAGGATTTCCGCCAATTCTATAAACTTCGTCGGTGGTCATTCCTATGCGTAGGGGCGCAACGGTTCGAATCGAATCTTTACCTTGCTTCGATTTTTTTAACTTTTTGAAGTTTACCTTAGTGTTTCTATTAAACAGCCTAATGTCAACTACTTCTCCTTGGGCAATAACCACTTGGTCGTTGCCATAAAAGAAACGGGTTACATATTCTGTTTTTGTGGGCTGACCTACAAGTTGAATTACCTGAACCGAGTCCATGCCAATAGCAACCTGCTTAACTCGGTTGTGGTAAATTTTTGCTTCGGTTGAGAAGTTAAGACCAAACACGAGCAAGCCTGCAAGTGAAGCCTTTACCATAAACAAATAAACCCCTTTCATTCCATTCGAATTTTAAGTGTAACCAAAACTGCTTTAAGGAGCAGAGGGATGAACTACACTAACCTTTCGCGAAGTTTTTTACCTTCCTGTTCAAATCCCTCTTTGCCAAGTAGGGCAAACATATTCTTTTTGTATGCCTCAACACCAGGCTGATCGAATGGGTTTACACCAAGAGCATACCCGCTAATTGCACAGGCCTTTTCGAAAAAGTACATTAAGTAGCCAAGCCAGTACTCGTTAATTTCGGGAAAGTTGAGTGTAATATTTGGAACCTTGCCATCGATATGAGCCAGCGTAGTTCCAAGTTGAGCCATTAAGTTAACTTCGGAAAGTCGCTTACCAGCTATGTAGTTTAACTGGTCAAGGTTCTCAGCATCGGCGGGAATGGTAAGTTTGCATTTGGGTTTTGCAACCGAAAGAACGGTTTCAAAAAGTATGCGTTCGCCCTCCTGAATATACTGCCCCATGGAGTGAAGGTCGGTTGTAAAGTCGACACCAGCAGTAAAAAGACCTTTGCTCTCTTTTCCTTCGCTTTCGCCGTAAAGTTGCTTCCACCATTCGGTTAAAAAGTGTAGCCTTGGGGTATAGTTAACCATTATTTCTACCTTCATGCCTTTGGCATAAAGTGCATTTCGGGCGGCAGCATAAATGCATGCATGGTTTTCGCTAACAGGAACATTTAACCCTGTTTTTACTTCGGCATCTTTTGCACCTTTAATTAAGTCGTCAATATTAAAGCCTGCAATTGCAATGGGCAAAAGGCCTACTGGAGTTAAAACCGAGTAGCGACCTCCAACATCATCGGGAATAGTAAAGGTTTTGTAGCCCTGTTGACTTGCAAGTTTGCGAAGCGCACCCTTACTTTCGTCGGTAATTGCAACTATTCGTTTCGACGCTTCGACTTTTCCAACCTTTGCTTCGAGGTGCTGCTTAATTAGCCTAAAGGCTAAAGCGGGCTCGGTAGTAGTTCCCGATTTTGAAATAACTACCACGGAGTAACTATAACCGTTGAGCATTTCGAGAAGCTCGGTGTGGTAGTCTTCGCAAATATTTTGACCTGCAAAAACTATGGCAGGATCTTTTTTGTTAACAAACGGAGCAAAGCAATGGTTTAACGCTTCAATAACAGCCTTAGAGCCAAGGTAAGAGCCTCCAATACCAATAACAACAACTACTTCGCTTTTCGAGCGGAGCTCATTTGCCGTTGCCTTTATATCTTCTAAAAGTTTAGTATTAAAGGCCGATGGAAGGTCTAACCAACCCAAAAAATCGTTTCCAGCTCCCGTTTTACTATGAAGCTTTGTAAGGTGGTCTTTCATTTGGCCCATAAGCCTATCAACGGTTGCCTTTTCGGTAAAACCGTATATGTTTTTTAGGTCAACTTTAAGTTCGTTCATTGTTATAAAGTTTTATTAAATCAACTGCATTTTACAAAAAAAACTCAAGTAATCCTACTACCTAAGTTTATCCGATAAATTTTTAAACTCAATTGCGGGTGCACTTCTCTCATACAGAATGCGATACATTGCGTCGGTAATAGGCATTTTTACTCCAAAAGTTGCGTTTATCTCCTTTATGCACTGGGCTGCATAGTAACCTTCGGCAACCATGTTCATTTCGAGCATTGTACTTTTTACGGTGTAACCTTTGCCAATCATTGTTCCAAAGGTTCTGTTACGGCTAAACTGCGAGTAGCAAGTTACCAGTAAATCGCCTAAGTATGCCGAAGTGTCGACCTTTCGTTTGCTTGGGTAGGTTTTATCGAGAAAGCGACGCATTTCGAGCTGGGCGTTACAAACTAAAACTGCCAAAAAGTTGTCGCCATAACCCAAGCCATGGGCTACACCAGCGGCAATGGCGTAAATATTTTTAAGTACTGCGGCATACTCAGTTCCGTATATATCGGTTCCGGTAACCGTTTTTATGTAACCCGATTCAAAATACGATGCCACTTCCTTTGCAACGCTTTTTTTCTTACACGAAAAGGTTAAATACGACAAGCGACTTAAGGCCACCTCTTCGGCATGGCAAGGTCCACTTATAACCCCAATTCTATCGAAGGGCACCTTGTAGTGCGCATTAAAGTATTCGGCAACGGTAAGGTTTTCGACTGGCACAATGCCTTTAATGGCTGTAACTATTAACTTACCATCGAGCGACTCGGTAAGTGGCTCAATCCATATTTTCAGAAATGCCGAAGGAACAACAAAAATTAAAATATCGGAATTGGCAACCACGCTGTTTATGTCGTTGCTCGGGTTAATCTTCGCCCTGTCAAATTGTACCGAACTTATGTAAGTAGGATTTTGACCATGCTCTTTTATGTGTTGGCAAATTTCCTCTTCGCGAATGTACCAGTTAACCAAATTACCATTTTCGTGAAGAATTTTTGTAATTGCTGTTGCCCAGCTTCCGCTGCCCACAACACCTATGCGTTTTGGTTTATTTAGCATTACACTTTTTGATTTTATTACACTAATTCTGAAAAAATCGACTTATTAATTTGCAAGTAAGATAACCGAGGAATAGCTTTTTTGCTGCATTTACAGGGTTTTTCGGAGCGATTTGTAGGAGGTTTGGCATACCGTTTTTGGCAACCCTCTAAAAAAAACGACAGGAATAAAATAAGAAAAACAAAGGCTAAGGACTTGGGTAAATTATGCGAGAAAATGCGAGTTTTTGAACTAATCATAAGTAATTGTTTAAGCAGTAAAAGTAGCAATAATTTTCGGTGGGGGTTTGATATTAGGCAACTAAAAAGGAGGAGCCAATTGTCTCCCCCCGAACTATTCAAACTATTTCGCCGGACTGCTCGGGGCGTGTTTTGCACTGGGTATTAGCTCTGCTGAACTCGCAATTGTTAATCGGGATGATACCCAGTTTGAAATACACCACTTGTTAGGGCACATATTTTTTTCTTTGGTTTATATTTCAATCGATATATTCACTTTTCCACCCAATCCTTTTTCAACAATCTCAAATAGAGTACTCAATGTTATATTACTACCATTATTCTCTACACGAGAAATGTATGTTCTTTTCTTATCAATTATTTTCCCTAAATCTTCCTGTGTTAATTTTTTAGATTCCCTCGCTTTTTTTAAAAGCAATCCAATTTTAAAGGCTTCAGTTTCTCTTTCAAGATTATCACGCCTTTCAGTTCCTTTTTCTCCATAAACTCTGTCCTTAATTTCTGACCAAGAGTTTAATTCCGTTCTGCTATCTTTTGTTTTCATAGTACTTATTCATTAGGTTCAACGCTTTTTCAATCTCATTCTTTGGTGTTTTCTGTGTTTTCTTTTGAAATCCGTTCAAAAGAATCACCAATCTTCCGCTGTCAAAGAAGCAAAATACTCTCCAAATATTGCTTCCTAATTGAATTCTTGCTTCATACAATCCATTGGTTCCTATAATTAGTTTCAAATAATTTGTTGGAATCCTTTCAAGAGTTTCAATCGCTTCTAAAACCTTGTAAATCTTATCCTGAACTTTTCTTGGTTGCTCAAGTAAAAATTCTTCAAAGTAATGTTCGTATGCGACTATCTCTCGAATTTTTTCCATAAACCAACTAATTTTCTAAACGCAAATGTAACTTAAAAGTTACAATTAGGCAAGTCTCGTTGATATTCCGTTTTCGTCAGATTTTGTGCCCGAACTGTGAAATAACCTGAAAGTCTATGTCAAGTTTACATTTTAATAAAAAATGTTTTTTGTCGGCATTAGTCACTGTCTGCAAGTGCTTTAATATTTTATGACAAGCATCAGTTGCTCCAAGCTAATTGAATTGTATATTTGCATAAATTCCATTTAAATGATTTGGATAAAAACATCCACTTTGTATCACAATAACGGCAAGGGGCTATACTCTTGCTGGATTTGCTGATTTTTTTATTTCCTCCCTTCCCCAATTCGATAAGTTCGATAAAATATTTTCCATTTTTTCTTTTCTATTTTACAGATTTTTAGCACGATGAACGGATTAGTTTTCGATATACGCCATTTTTCGGTACACGATGGGCCTGGAATTAGAACAACCGTTTTTTTTAAAGGTTGCCCATTAAAATGCACATGGTGCCACAATCCCGAAAGCCAACTCTGCGAAGCAGAAACTATGGAAACTACACAGCCCCTTGGCGACAACAAACTAATTGTTAACAAAGTGGTTGGCAACCTTATGCAAGTCGACGAGGTAATGAACGAGCTAAAAAAGGATTCATTAATTTTCGACGAGTCGAAGGGCGGAGTAACTTTTTCGGGAGGAGAACCAATGGCTCAACCCGAATTTTTACTCGAACTACTAAAGGCATGCAAAAAACTCGAACTGCATACAGCAGTCGACACAAGTGGATTTGCCACCGAAAGTGTAATTAAAAGAATTACCCAATATTCTCCCCTGTTTTTATACGACCTTAAACTTGCCAACGACAAGGAACACAAGCATTATACTGGTGTTTCGAACGAGTTAGTTTTAAGAAATTTAGCGACATTAATCGAATTGGGAAAAGAGGTTTTCATTCGAATTCCGCTAATTCCAAGCATTACCGATTCCACAGAAAATTTAGTAGGGCTACGAAAAATAATTGTTAAATACCCATCGATAAAGCGAGTCGATATTTTACCATTTCACTCTATTGCCAAAGGCAAATACGAGCGACTTGGACGTAAATTCGATGTAAATGCTAACTTTAACTACAGCAACGAAAGGCTTGCCGAAATTAAAGCATTCTTTTCGGAGCATGTTGAAAATGTGTTGATTGGAGGATAAAACCATAAACGTTGAACAATGTACTCTAAACTTAGTAATATGACCCCAAGAATATTAGCCCTTCGAGAGCAAAGCCTAAATGCAGTAAACATCCTATCGCACGAAAGAGCATTGCTGGTAACCCAGTTTTATAAGTCGATTGAGGGTAAAGACCTCTCGACTCCCATACAAAGAGCGCTGGCTTTTGCATACATACTCGAAAACAAATCGATTTGCATTAACGATGGCGAAATTATTGTGGGCGAGCGTGGCCCTGCTCCAAAGGCTACACCTACCTACCCCGAAGTTTGCCTGCACTCGCTTGCCGATTTGGAGCTTATTAGCTCGCGCCCAAAAGTTTCGTACAAAGTAAACGACGAAACCCGAAGAGTTTATGCTGAAACTATTATCCCCTTTTGGAAAGGTAAAACGCAACGCGATATAATTTTCGAAAACCTAAGTATAGGTTGGAAAGATGCTTACGATGCTGGCATGTTCACCGAATTTTTAGAACAAAGGGCACCAGGCCATACCGTAGCAGGGAAAAAGGTTTTTCGAATGGGGATGAACGATTATAAGTTGGAAATTCAAAGGGCAATTGAAAACCTAAAACATCAAAACGACCCAAGTATTTCTGAAAAACTCGAAGAGCTAAAGGCCATGAAAATTGCTGCCAATGCGCTAATTGCTTTTGCACACCGTTACGCTAACGAAATCGAAAATATTGCCCAAACCGAAAAGAACATAAATCGGCAGCAAGAACTATTTGAGATTGCCCGAGTTTGCCGAAAAGTTCCCGCAAATGCACCCGAAACATTTCACGAAACTCTACAGCACTACTGGTTTATTCATGTTGGCATTATTACCGAGCTAAACCCTTGGGACTCGTTTAATCCAGGTAGGCTCGACCAGCACCTTTTCCCCTTTTACAAACAAGAACTTGAATTGGGTACGCTAACCGAAGAATCGGCAAAAGAGTTACTGCATGCCTTTTGGGTGAAATTTAACAATCACCCTGCTCCACCAAAAATGGGCGTTACCGCCCTCGAAAGCAATACGTATACCGACTTTGCCCTTATTAATGTTGGTGGAGTTAACGAAGATGGTAGCGACGCAGTAAACGACCTAACATACATTATCCTCGATGTTATTGAGGAAATGAGATTGCTTCAACCAAGTTCAATGGTTCAGGTAAGCAAGAAGAATCCCGACAGGTTTGTTCGTCGTGCTGTTCGAATTGCTAAAACAGGCTTTGGGCAACCCTCGTTTTTCAACACCGACGCTATAATTCAGCAGCTACTTAGTCAGGGCAAGTCAATAACCGATGCGCGAAACGGCGGTGCCAGCGGTTGCGTTGAAACGGGAGCCTTTGGAACCGAAGCCTATATTCTAACTGGCTACTTCAACCTAAATAAAGTTCTTGAACTTACCCTAAATAATGGCTCCGACCCCAGCACTGGCAAGCAATTTGGATTGCAAACTGGGAATGTAAGCAATTTTAAAACCTTCAACGAACTTTATGCTGCCTTCGAGAAGCAGCTCAACTATTTTATCGACATAAAAATTGAAGGCTGTAAAACAATCGAAAAACTTTGGGCAGCTCGTATGCCAGTTCCTTTAATGTCCATTTTAACCGACGATTGCATTGCCAATGCAACCGACTATAACGCAGGTGGTGCGAGGTATAACACTCGATACATTCAGGGCGTAGGACTGGGAAGTATTACCGACAATCTTACTGCAATAAAGCAACACGTTTTCGAAAATAAAACGGTTTCAATGGGCACTTTGCTCGAAGCCTTGAGAGCAAACTTTGAAGGTTTCGATAGCATTCGACAGCAACTTGTTTACGAAACGCCAAAGTGGGGCAATAACAACAACGCTACCGACCAGCATGCGGTAAGCGTTTTTAATAGTTTTTACAACTCGGTAAACGGAAAACCTACTGCAAATGGGGGCGTTTTTCGAATAAACATGCTTCCCACTACTTGTCACGTTTACTTTGGAAGCAAAATTGGGGCAATGCCCGATGGCCGCTTGGCCAAAGAACCTCTTAGCGAAGGCATTAGTCCCGTACAAGGTGCCGACCATAAAGGTCCAACAATGGTTATTCAGTCGGCTGCAAAAATTGACCATATTAAAACTGGGGGCACGCTGCTAAACATGAAGTTCTCGCCCAACTTTTTTAAAAACGACGAGAGTATCGACAAATTGGTTTCACTAATACGTAGCTACTTCCGAATGGACGGCCACCACATGCAGTTTAATGTTGTTAATGCAAGCACGCTTCGCGAAGCGCAAAAGCACCCCGAAAAGTACCGCGACCTAATTGTACGAGTTGCTGGCTACTCCGATTACTTTAACGACCTAAACGATGCGCTTCAAAACGAAATAATTCGCCGAACCGAGCACGAAAGTGCATAAGAATTTTCTTTAAGCTCTTTTTTCATACTTTCAGAAACTGTTTAAGTTTTAAAATAAAAAGATTAGTATGTCAATAGCCACGGGCTTTAGCCCGTGGTTTTAAAGTTGCAAAAGTTATGGCTTCCCGCCTGAACGGAGGGCAGGTAGCCAAATATTTTTAATAGTTTTTGGGCTAAAGCCCATTGTTTCTGGCAATAATATCCCACGGGCTTAAGCCCGTGGCTATTGAAAAAATCAAAATTAAACAGTTTCTCAGTAGTCCGTAATTTTTTTTATCGACTGATTGAGGAATGTGTATAATGATTGTATGTTTAGTTATTGTTTTGATAATTAAACATGTGCGCCTTTGCGTCTCTGCGTGAAATAAAAAGATATGGAAATATTATACTTTTACACCCATGAGTAAAGAGTGGATAATTGGGAAAACCCTCGACGAACTTGAAGAAATTGTATCAAATTTTGGGTTCGAAGTTCGTTATGCCCGTGAACTTTCGGTAAGTATTTACAAAAGGCGTTGTACTTCGTTTTCCGAGATAAACTCATTACCTATTGCGCTTCGAAAGGCTCTTGACGCTTTGTTTTCGCTTGAACCGATGAAAACCCAAAGCATCCAACAATCAACCGATGGCACAAAAAAGTACCTTTTTAAAACAGCAAAAGGGAACCCATTCGAAACTGCCTACATGCCAAGTGAAAAGCGAAACACGCTGTGCATTTCAACCCAAAGCGGGTGTAGAATGAGCTGCGCATTTTGCTTTACAGCAAAATTAGGTTTTAACGAAAATTTGTCGGCAGGTGAAATTGTTTCGCAGTACTTGTCAATAACAGAATATTCCGCTGTTAACAAAATTGTGCTAATGGGAATGGGCGAACCGCTCGACAACCCACGCGAGGTTACAAAAGCGCTTCGAATACTAACTGCCAATTGGGGAATGGCCCTTGGAGCAGCAAATTTAACCCTCTCTACGGTGGGTATTTTGCCCAAACTTATGGAAATTGCGGATATGAACCTTTGCAACTTTGCCATAAGCTTACACAACCCTTTTCCAAGCGAAAGAAGTGAAATTGCACCTGCGGAAATTGAGAATCCAATTCTCAAAATAGTAGAGTTTTTCAGGGGAAACCCTTTAAAAAAACGACTTCGGCTTTCGTTCGAGTACGTTGTAATTCCAGGGCAAAACGATACCGAAAAGCATGCCATAGAAACGGTTAACCTTCTAAAGAGTCTAAGTTGTCATGTTAATGTTATTGCGCTTAACTCAAAAACTGAAGCTAAGCAGAATGAGATAGCTGCAAGGACTTTTCAAAAATTACTAAATGCCAAAGGTCTATCTGCAACATTTAGGGTGTCGCGCGGAAACGATATTGATGCTGCCTGTGGAATGATGGCTGGGAAGAGTTAGCGCTAATTTGAAACAAAAAAAGGGAGAATAAATCCTCCCTTCATAATTTTATAATGAGTTTGCTTTAGTCCTCATTATCTTCGTAGTGCGAATCGTAAATTTTAACAATTCCTCGTTTCGAGTTTTTAATAAAATCGAGAATTAGCTCTCTCTCTTCACTTTTTACAACGCTTCGTTCAATTTCAACAATTGCCTGAGAAACATTTAACCCCTTGTTATAAAGAATACGGTAAATTTCTTGAATCTCAGCAATTTTATCGGGAGTAAAGCTTCTTCGCCTTAAACCAATAGAATTAAGTCCAACATACGAAAGCGGTTCACGTCCTGCCTTTGAAAAGGGAGGAATATCCTTGTTAATTCGGGATCCACCCTGAACCATAGCATGACTTCCAATTCGTTCGAACTGGTGAACTAAGCAACCACCCGAAAGTATTGCATAATCCTCTACTTCAACCTCTCCGGCAAGTTGAGTTGAGTTTCCTAGAATTACACTATTTCCTACAACACAATCGTGAGCAACATGAACATAGGCCATAAGTAAGCAGCCATTCCCAACTTTAGTATACCCTCTGGAAGCAGTACCTCTATTAATTGTTACGCATTCGCGAATGGTGGTGTTGTTGCCAACTTCAGCAGTAGAAATTTCGCCTTTAAATTTCAAATCTTGAGGAATAGCCGAAATAACTGCTCCTGGAAAAACCTTGCACCCGCTACCAATTCGTGCACCATCGAGAATTGTAACATTGGGACCAATCCAGGTGTTATCGCCAATTACAACGTCGCCCGAAATGTAGGTAAAGGGGTCGATTGTAACATTATTCCCAATTTTAGCATTGGGATGAATAAATGCAAGGGGTTGGTTCATCGGTTTTATTTAAATTTTGTTATTTGTGCCATAAGTTCTCCCTCCATAACCAATTGGTTGCCAACAAATGCTTGTCCAAACATATTAGCAATTCCCCTACGGATTGGCTCAAGAAGGTCGAGACGGAATATTAAAGTATCGCCGGGTACAACTTTCCTTTTAAACTTAACTCGGTCAATTTTTAAAAAGTATGTAAGGTAGTTTTCGGGATCGGGAACAGAGTTAAGAACCAGAATACCTCCTACCTGAGCCATTGCCTCTATTTGAAGTACGCCCGGCATAACGGGTTCGTTGGGAAAATGGCCAACAAAAAACCCCTCGTTCATGGTAACATTTTTTAAACCCACAACCGAGGTTTCGTCCATGCTTATAATTTTATCGACCAATAAAAATGGAGGACGATGCGGAAGAACTGTTTGAATTTGAAGAATATTGAGTAATGGGGGTGTATTTACATCGTAAACGGGCACATTTGGTTTAAGTGCCTCCTTGCGAGCCATTTTGCGAATGGTTTTGGCAAGTTCGGTGTTTGCATGATGGCCTGGTCGACGTGCAATAATTTTACCCTTTATGCGCCTGCCAACAAGAGCCAAATCGCCAACAAGGTCTAAAAGTTTATGGCGCGCTGGTTCGTTTGTAAAGTGAAGATCGAGGTTATTTAAAATACCCTCAGGTTTAACGTGAATTCTTGGTTTGTTAAAAAGATCGGCAATTCTATCTAATTCCTCCTGTGGAGCCTCTTTCTCCATAATAACTATGGCATTCTGTAAGTCGCCGCCCTTTATTAGGTTGTTTTTAAGTAGAACCTCAAGCTCGTGAAAAAACACAAAAGTTCGACAGGGTGAAATTTCCTGCTCAAAGTCGTTAATGTTTTTAAGCTGAGCAAACTGATGACCAAGAACTCTCGAATTATAGTCAATTAGCACATCGAGGCTAAACGAGTCGTCGGGGAAAGCTGCAATTTCAATTCCGTTTTCGGGGTCGGAGTATACAAGTTTCTCTTTTATTACGTAAAAAACTCTCTCGGCCTCTTGCTTAACAACCCCAACGCTTTTAATGGCTTCAACAATGTACTTTGAACTGCCGTCCATAATTGGCATTTCGGGGCCGTTTATTTTTAAAATGGCATTGTCGATTCCCATACCCGAAAGAGCAGCAAGAACATGTTCGATGGTACTAACCCTTGCTCCATTTTGCTCAAGCGTTGTTCCTCGCGATGTATCAATAACGTTATCGGCAATAGCTTCAATTGTTGGGAAATTTGGTAAATCCATTCGTTGAAAAACAAACCCAGTATTCTCGGCTGCAGGGCAAATGGTTAGGTCGGCATTAACTCCTGTGTGAAGCCCCTTGCCGTTTATGGTAATTTCTTGCTGTATAGTGCGTTGTTTTTCTGACATATAGTGCAAATTGATCGAAATAATTTACGAATTTATTTATTTTGATTGGATTTATCGCTATTCTCCGAAACTTTCCTCTTAAGTTCATCTATTTCCAAACTCATTTCGGGAAGACGTTTGTAGTAAACAAACAGCTTGCTAAATTTTCGCGCGTTAATAGCTGGCGATCCATATAGTACTTCATTTTTAGTTTTTATGCTATTACTAACACCGGCTTGTGCCGAAAGTTTAACGCCGTCGGCAACTGTAATGTGACCTGCTATACCAATTTGACCGCCAAACATACAGTTCATACCAATTTTTGCTGAACCAGCAATTCCGCCTTGCGCAGCCATTACGGTGTTTTCACCAATTTCGACATTGTGTGCAATTTGAATTAGGTTGTCGAGTTTAACGCCTTTTTTAATAACGGTTGACCCCATGGTTGCCCTGTCGATTGCTGCATTTGCCCCAATCTCAACGTCGTCTTCGATAATTACATTGCCAATTTGAGGAATTTTTTGGTACGTTCCATCAGCCTGAGGCGCAAAGCCAAAGCCGTCGGAACCAATAACTGTTCCTGCATGAATTATACAATTGTTGCCAATTATGCTGCTGTCGTAAATTTTCACTCCAGCGTATATTATTGTGTTGCTACCAATTACAGCATTATCGCCAATGCTCGAGTTGGCATATATTTTTACGTTATTGCCAATTTTTACATTTTCGCCAATGTAAACAAAGGCTCCAACGTAAACTTTTTCGCCTAAAGTAGCCGAAGGCTCAATGCACGACTGTGGGCTAATTCCCATTTTGGGTTTTTGAAGCGACTTGGCAAGTTCTAATAGCTTAGCAAACGATTCGTAGGCATTATCAACCCTTATTAAGGTTGCTTTAACCTCGTTTTCGAGTTGAAAGTCTTTATTAATAAGCACAATTGATGCTTCGGTGGAATATAAAAACTTGGAGTACTTTGGGTTCGAAAGAAAAGCGAGGGTTCCTGCCTTTGCTTCTTCAATTTTAGCTACGTTACTAACTGTAACTATTGGGTTGCCAACCACTTCGCCCTGTAAAAAATCAGCAATTGACTTTGCTGTTAACTCCATG
Source organism: Bacteroidales bacterium UBA2287 (assembly GCA_002345675.1). Lineage (GTDB taxonomy): Bacteria > Bacteroidota > Bacteroidia > Bacteroidales > Tenuifilaceae > UBA2287. Next base: position 101,146 of record DDWL01000053.1, read on the forward strand.
TTATGCTTTCTTTAATTTGCCACAAAACTATATATTTTAATCAATATTTTAACTTATTGCTTTGGGTAGCATATAAAAAATTTTCGCACATCCTGCAGCAAGGCTTTTGCATTAAGCACATCTGAAGCTTCGGTAACGTCTAACAGCTGCCCATTATTGTATAGAATTTTAATCGATTCCTCCGATGGCCTGTAGGCGTTATTGCTAACCGATCCCGTTGCAACAAAAAATTTGCCATAATCCCTAAGTGCTGGATGCAATTCTCCAAAGTTGAGTATCTTACTTTCAATTTCTACATCCGAATATGGCTGGGTGCGCATTTCAACCCTGGGCAGTTTACGGTTAACAAGCATATCCGAAAGCGTCGATAGCACGTAATCGTGGTGGTTAATCCATTGCTTTGCAGCAACCATTATGTCGGAATCGTCGAGAAGTGCAAAATTTTTCAAAGCTTCGCTTGTATGTAAAGATGCTTTACCTAATGAAAAGGTTGCTTCGGTTATATTATTCCTAAGAAAGTAGGCAAAAGCTGGTGAGCACCAAAGGTCTTCGCCATTTAGACTAAGCTCTCGTGCACGATTGAGTAAATTTGTAAGTAACTGATCGGCAGCAACAACTGTTTTGTGCAAGTATACCTGCCAGTACATTAACCTTCGAGCAATTAAAAATTTTTCGATGGAGTATATTCCTTTTGCTTCAACAACCAGCTCGTCGTTTACAACGTTTAGCATCTTAATTATTCTTTCCGATCCAATGGCTCCTTCGGTTACTCCCGAAAAAAAACTGTCGCGACGCAGGTAGTCCATTCTATCCATGTCGAGTTGTCCCGAAACAAGCTGGTGCAAAAAAAGTTTTTTATACCTATTCTCAATAATGTCTATTGCCAATGTTAGCCGCCCATTAAATTCCCTGTTGAGCTCATGCATAAAGCACTTACCTATGGTTTCGTGGTCGGTATTTTGCACAATGCTGTACTCGAGCGAGTGCGAAAATGGGCCGTGCCCAATGTCGTGTAAAAGAATTGCCACCGATGCAGCTTCGGCCTCTTCGTCGGAAATATTGTTTCCCTTTGCCCTAAGAACCGAAATTGCGGTTTCCATTAAGTGCATTGCCCCAATTGCATGCTGAAAACGAGTATGGTTAGCACCAGGATAAACCAAGTATGTTAACCCCAGCTGCCTTATGTGCCTTAGCCGCTGAAAGTATGGATGCTCTATTAAGTCGAAAACAATTGGATACGAAATACTAACGAAACCGTGTACTGGATCGTTAACTATCTTATTCTTATTAACAAAGGTCATATTAACATGTTACAGGTTGAATTTATAAAGATATGGAAAAACATTTGGTACTGCGGCTCTAAAACCCTGTTTTTACTGCAACTATGTTAATGAGCATACTTTTTGTTTTGGCCTATAAAGCAATCTAACCAATATTTTGTTCAAAAAATTGCCTTGTTACGTAATTAAAAAATATACTTCTCTAACATTCAGGCAAATATTTTTTGTGTGATAAAAAAATATGTGTATTTTTGCAGCATTATACCGCAAACGAGCCAGGGGATTATTCCCCTGTTTTGTTTTAGATATGTTAAGAGAATGATAAGTAAAGCAGAAGTTGAAGGCATTGTTAACGAAGCACTTGACGGTTCGAGCGATTACGTTGTTGAGGTTTCGGTAAGCGAAAACAACCACATAGTAGTTCTCCTCGAAAGCGATGAGGGAATAAATATTAAGCGCTGCGTTCAGGTTAGCCGTTTAATCGAAGGTCATTTCGACAGGGAGATTGAGGACTACGACCTTGAAGTTTCTTCGGCAGGGTTAGAGTCGCCATTAAAAGTAACTAGGCAGTACCAAAAAAATATTGGCCGCGAAGTAGCAGTTACGCTTTTAAACGATCAAACAATTAAAGGCAAACTCGAGGCAGTTAACGAGACATGTTTTACTGTAAGCTATAAAGAAAAAGAACTGGTCGAAGGCTCGAAGCGTAAGCAAATTGTCGATAAAACCATCGAAATTCCATTTTCCGAAGTAAAAACAACATACATTATAATATCGTTCCGATAGTAATAGCTAACAATATTAACGCAATGGAGAACCTAAATTTAATAGAAACATTTGCCGAGTTTAAGGAACTAAAAAACATCGACAGACCAACAATGATGAGCGTTTTAGAGGACGTTTTTCGCAGTATGCTCATTAAAATGTATGGTTCCGACGATAACTACGATATAATTATCAATATTGACAAGGGCGACTTTGAAATTTGGCGCATTCGCGAAGTTGTTGAAGACAAAGACCTTGAAGATCAAAACCGACAAATTTCGCTAACTCAAGCCAAACAAATCGACGACGATTACGAAGTAGGCGAAGAGGTAACCGACGAGGTTAAACTGAACCATTTTGGCCGCAGGGCAATTCTTTCGCTACGCCAAAACCTAACTTCGCGCATTCTCGAACTCGAAAAAAATAACCTTTACGCCAAGTATCGCGATAGAATAGGCGATATTATTACTGGCGAAGTTTATCAGGTTTGGAAAAAAGAGATTCTTGTGCTCGACGATGAGGGTAATGAATTGCTTATGCCAAAAACCGAACAAATTCCTACCGACTTCTTCCGAAAAGGCGATGCCATTCGTGCCGTAGTTATTAGGGTTGAAATGAAAAATAACTCCCCCGTAATTATACTTTCTCGTACTTCGCCAGTATTCTTGGAGCGCTTATTCGAACTCGAAGTTCCCGAAATTTTCGACGGGCTTATTACAATCAAAAAAATTGTACGAATACCTGGCGAAAGAGCAAAAGTTGCCGTTGAATCGTACGACGAACGAATCGATCCCGTTGGCGCATGCGTTGGTATGAAGGGTAGCCGTATACATGGTATTGTTAGGGAATTACGAAACGAAAATATCGATGTTATTAACTTTACTAATAACATTCAGCTTTTTATAACTCGCGCCCTAAGCCCCGCTAAGGTTAGCTCCATTAAACTCGACGAAAACACCAAGCGTGCCGAAGTTTACCTAATGCCAAACGAAGTGTCGTTAGCAATTGGAAAGGGAGGCTTTAACATTAAATTGGCAAGCCAGCTTTCGGGTTACGAAATAGATGTATTCCGCGAAACCAATTCCGAAGACGAAGAGGATGTTAACCTCGACGAGTTTACCGACGAAATTGAAAGTTGGGTTATCGATGCACTAAAGGGCATTGGCTGCGATACAGCAAAAAGTGTTATCGAAATACCATTTTCAGAACTTGTAAGACGAACCGACCTTGAAGAGGAAACCGTAAAGGATGTGCTTAAAATCCTTAAATCCGAATTCGAATAGACTCTTTTTTTCAATACAATTAACAGTAATAGTCTACTATGACAAACGCCGAAAAAGCAATACGACTTAGCAAACTGGCAAGAGAATTTAATGTCGGGATTTCAACCCTTGTGGAGTTTCTTCACAAGAAAGGACGTGACATACCAACCGATCCAAACTCAAAGGTTGAAACCGAAATTTACGACATACTTGTTAAAGAGTTTGGCGAAGAGAGGCATTTGAAAAAGGAATCGCAAAAGGTTAGCTTAAAAAATCTTCGCGACAAAAAAGAATCAGTATCCATTGACGATGTTGAACATACGCATCACGAAGAGGAAGCCGACACCCATGACTCGAAGGATGAGGTTATGGTAAAATCAAACGAATCTCGCGAGGTTTTCGAAACTTCGGTGAAAAAGGTCGAAGTAAAAATTACAGGCAAAATTGACCTCTATGCTGGTAAGAAAAAACCAGCTCATTCGCCCAAGGAGCCTGAACCCAAAAAGGCCGAAGAGCCTCAAGCCAAGAAGCATGAGGAAACCCATAAGGATGAAAGACACGAGAAAAAAGAAGTGCACACAAAAGCACCTGTTGTTGAGCGTACCGAAACCCCCAAAATAGCTGGACCAAAAGTGGTAGGCAAAATGGAACTTGAGGATAAGAAAAAACCTCAAAAACATGAGCCACATAAACATGAGCCACAAAAACGCGAGCCTCAGAAACACGAACCTCGTAGCCACGAGAAAGGAAGACCTGAGCAAAAGGACAGGCCACAGCAAAGGCCCGCTGTTGACCATAAAAAAGAAAAAGCACCCGAAACCCGACCACAACAACCCGAAAGAGTTATTCGTGAGGTTAGGGAGCCTCAGCAAACCGAGGTTAGAACCACCGATACAGTTTTTCGCTCTGAAGTTGAAAAACTTTCGGGGCCAAGGGTTGTTGGCAAAATTAATCTCGAATCGTTCGAAACAAAAAAGAAACCAGTTGCAACCAGCACACCCAATAGTGGCAACGGAACAACTAGCACTTCGGAAAACGACAGAAAGAAAAAACGCAGAAAACGCATAAAAAAGGAGAACCAAAAAGTTAACATTCCTTCGCCAACCGAACACAGGAAGGTTTTGGCGAACCAACCAAACAGACCTCCACAATCGGCCCAATCGGCTCAGCAACACCAAGGGGCAAAAAAAGGTGGAGCGGCAAAGAAGAAAAAAATTCTTCGCCCCGAGGTTAACGAGGTTGACGTACAAAAACAAATTAAGGAAACCCTTGCTCGCTTAACATCAAAGGGCTCAAAAACTCGTACATCAAAGTATCGTCGCGAAAAACGCGATATGCAAAGCGCTCGTCACCAAGAGGAATTGGAGCAACAAACTCTCGACAAGCAGGTACTAAAAGTAACCGAATTCGTTTCGGTACACGAGTTAGCCAGTATGATGGATATTCCTGCAACCGACGTAATCGAAGTTTGCATTAACCTTGGCCTAATGGTGTCGATTAACCAAAGGCTCGACGCCGAAACCATGGCATTGGTTGCCGATGAGTTTGGGTACAAGGTTGAATTTGTTAGCGTCGAAATTCAAGAGGCCATTGGCACAGAGGAAGATAAGCCTGAAGACATGATTCCTCGTCCACCTATTGTTACAGTAATGGGTCACGTTGACCACGGTAAAACATCGTTGCTCGACTTTATCCGTCGCTCAAACGTAATAGCTGGCGAGGCGGGAGGTATTACTCAGCACATTGGAGCATATAGCGTTCAAATTGACGACGAGAAACAAATAACATTCCTCGACACCCCAGGCCACGAAGCGTTTACAGCTATGCGTGCCCGTGGTGCTAAAATTACCGACGTTGCCATTATTGTTGTGGCTGCCGACGATAACGTTATGCCCCAAACCATTGAAGCAATAAACCATGCTAGTGCAGCTGGTGTTCCAATAGTTTTTGCAATTAATAAAATTGACAGGCCAGGTGCAAATCCCGAAAAAATAAAAGAGTCGCTTGCAAATATGAACTATTTGGTTGAAGACTGGGGAGGAAAGTACCAAAGTCAGGATATTTCGGCAAAGCAAGGGCTTAATGTTGAGAAAATTCTCGAAAAAGTTCTTCTCGAAGCTGAAATGCTCGACCTAAAGGCAAATCCGAATAAAAAAGCCATTGGAACTGTAATCGAGTCGTCGCTCGATAAGGGAAGAGGCTATACTGCAACCGTTTTGGTTCAAGCCGGAACACTTCGCCAAGGCGATATAATGCTTGCAGGAACCCACTTTGGCCACGTTAAGGCAATGTTTAACGAAAGAGGCAAGCGCATTACCATTGCAGGACCATCAATGCCTGTTCAGGTAATTGGCTTAAATGGCGCACCTCTTGCTGGCGACTACTTTAACGTTATGGATTCCGACAAGGAAGCCAAAGAAATTGCGAACAAGCGCGAGCAACTTCAACGTATGCAAGGAATGCGCGCACGTAAGCATATTACCCTCGACGAAATTGGCCGACGCATTGCCATTGGAAACTTCCAGGAGCTTAACCTCGTGCTTAAAGGCGACGTTGACGGTTCAATTGAAGCTCTTTCCGATTCACTTATTAAACTTTCAACTCAGCAAATTCAGGTTAACGTAATACATAAAGCGGTTGGTCAAATTTCCGAATCGGATATTTTACTAGCTGCCGCTTCAAACGCAATTGTAATTGGATTCCAGGTTCGCCCATCGACAGGAGCTCGTAAACTTGCCGAGAAGGAACAAATCGACATAAGGCTATACTCCATTATTTACGATGCCATTAACGAAGTTAAAGCTGCAATGGAGGGAATGCTTTCGCCTGAACTTAAAGAAGAAATTCTCGGAACTGCCGAAGTTGTTGACGTATTTAAAATTACTAAGGTTGGAACCGTTGCTGGTTGCATAGTTCGCGAAGGTAAAATTCAGCGTACAATGAAAGTTCGTTTAATTCGCGATGGTATTGTTGTTTACACAGGAGATTTGGGCTCGTTGAAACGCTTTAAGGAAGACACCCGAGAGGTGCTAAACGGCTACGAATGCGGATTGAACATTAATAATTTCAACGACATAAAAGTTGGCGACCTTGTTGAATCGTTCCACGAAGTAGAAGTAAAGCGAAAGCTATAGAACTTTTTTCGACATTTATTTAAAGGGGCATAGTTATAAGCCCCTTTTTTTATTTTAAAAAACTAATTAGACAGGGTATAAACAAACCTATTAAGTAAAACATATAGAAATAATTGCTAATTTGCGCCAAATTATTTTACTAACCTTTTGGTAATTTACACGTTAATACTATAATTGAGCTTTAATTATGTTAAACTAAACCCCTTATTAAAATGAGAAAGTTTCAACACCTGCTGCTTGTTTTTGCATTAATAATTCTAGGAGCAACTTCTGCTTTAGCTGTTCCTGCGTACCCAAACCCAATTGAGTTTACTCAGCCCGATGGATCAAAAATAACCATCATTCTAAAAGGCGACGAAAAAATAAAATGGGCTCAAACTCTTGATGGTTACTCGTTGCTGTTTAATAGCAAAGGTTACTACGAGTATGCAATAATTAACGACAAAGGGGATATGGTTCCCTCTGGAGTTAGAGTTAACGACCCAAGTAAACAGACGATTCAGGAAAAAAGTCTTCTAGAGAAACTAGAGAAAGGGGTTTTTTACAGTGATAGTCAAGTAAAAATGTTGATGGATATATGGGATATTAAAGAAAAGGAGGGTGAAAAAGGATTTCCAACAACTGGAAACAGAAGCCTAATTTGCATCCTTGTTGGCTTTTCAGATAAAGCCTTCACTAAAACCCAAGCTGAATTCAACAACCTATTCAACCAAGTTGGCTATACAACTGGCGGTGCCACAGGAAGCGTAAAGGATTACTACTTAGAAAATTCGTATAATCAATTCAACCTAACGGTTGACGTCGCTGGGCCATATACTGTTTCGCAAAACATGGCCTACTATGGGAACAACACTAACGGAAATGCCAAAGCCATGGTTAGCGAAGCTATTGTTCTTGCAAACCCCGATGTGAATTTTGCTATTTACGATAATGATAACGATGGTAATGTTGATGGAGTATATGTAATTTTTGCAGGTTACGGCGAAGAGGCTGGTGGTCCTGCCGATGCCATTTGGTCTCATGCATCGAACATTAGCCCAACAGTTACTCTCGACGGTAAAGTTATTAGTAGGTACTCATGCTCCCCAGAGTTAAGAGGAGCTTCGGGAACAAACATAACCCGCATAGGCGTTATTTGCCATGAGTTTGGACACGTTTTAGGTGCCCCCGACTATTATGACACGAACTACGAGACAGGCGGACAATTCGATGGCACTGGAAGTTGGGATATGATGGCTGATGGATCGTGGAACAACGGAGGAGCAACTCCTGCTCATCACAATGCATACTCAAAAGTATACACCTATAATTGGGCAACTGCTACAACCATTTCATCGCCTGCAGATATTACCCTTGGTAACGTAGAAGAGAATAGCACTAGCTTTTACCGTATAAATACTCCAACAACTAATGAGTTCTTTTTAATTGAGAATAGGTATAAGCATAAGTTTGACGCAAGTTTACCTGGAAGTGGCATGATTATCTACCGTGTTCATAGTACTTATTCTTCATATGTTTCTAACAACAAAATTAACACCACCCACCCACAGCGAATGTACCCTGTTAGCGCAAACGCTACAATGGAGCCAACATCTACTCCTTCATCGTATGGGTCGATAAATTCTTCCACATGTGCCTGGCCTACTGCAAGTAAAACTGCATTTACCGACACCTCTATTCCCAGTTCGAAATCGTGGTTAGGAGCAAATACAGCGAAGCCAATTACAGGTATTACCAGAAATGCAACCGATAAAACAGTTTCGTTCTTCTTTATGGGTGGAGCTCCTGCTTGGCCAACCAATTTTGCTACAAATCCTGTAAGCAACTCTCAAATTAACCTTTCCTGGACAAAAACCGAAAATAAAGATGTATTGCTTGCGGTCTCAACCACAGGCGTTTTTGGAGAACCAGGTTCAATAAATTACACAGTTTCTTCAAATATTGATGGTGGAGGAACTGTTATTTACGCTGGAGGCTTAGAAGTGTTTAACCACACTGGATTAAAGGCAAACACTAAGTATTACTATAAAATTTGGTCGAAATTAAATACTACTCCAACTTGGTCGACAGGGACAGAGGTTAATGCTGTTACGCACCCATGCACCTTAATTGAAGCGTTCCCTTACGAAGAATATTTTAATGGGGCTACTATTCCAACCTGCTGGTCGGTAATACCAACGGTTGCCACTCATACATGGCAGCTAACAACTGGCTATACCGCTAGTACTATACCCGTTAACCCCATAAATGGCACACATTTCTTCTACTGCCCTTGGAATCTCTCACAAGACCAAAACGAAATGTTAACACTGCCAAGCTATAACTTAACACTACTCGAAAATCCATACCTGAAGTTTTGGTTTAATGGTAGTTACACAGTAGCAGTTACAAACAATAAATGCGACCTGAAAGTTTTAGTTAAGGTAAACGGAGATAGTTGGACCACAATTTGGGAAGAGGCGAATCATCCTGAATTTAATTCCTCCGCTGCAAACTACCAATGGCTTCAAGCGAAAATAGACATGTCGGCATACAAGGAACAAAGTAACGTTCAATTAGCATTCCAGTACACAGGAAAAACGGGTTCTAACTTTGCAATTGACGATGTTCAAGTATACAACTATGATCCTTCAAGCATTTCAACGTCATTTAAGGATAATGTAGTTACAGCATTTCCAAATCCTTTTAAAGATGAGCTTAAAGTTGTTTCCGATTTCGAAATTGAAAAAGCAACTGTTTTTAACCTTACAGGTCAAGTTGTTGCCTCTTTTTCTGCAGTAAATAGCAAAGAAGAAGTGTTCAATTTAAGCAATCTGCATCCAGGGTCATATTTTATTGCAATAACTGGCAAAAATGGCCAAAAAGTAAACCGAATGGTAGTGAAACAATAAGTATTAGAATAAATGAAAAGCCCCCTTGGTAACATACCTGGGGGGCTTTTTTATTTGTTATTTATTACAGCCCTCTGGGCTTTCGATTTTACGCTATCTACTGTCCCGCTATTTTTGCCCAGGTATCCTTTAGTGTGGTGGTTCTGTTAAATACAAGTTTCGATGGAGATGAATCGTAATCGACGCTAAAGTACCCCATACGTTCAAACTGAAACTTATCGAGTGGCTTTGCGCTGGCAAGCGAAGGCTCAACAAAACCTTCAATAACTTTTAGCGACTCTTTATTAATTGCCTCTTTCCAATCGGTGCCTTCGGGAACATCGTCGGGATTTTCTTTACTAAAAAGCCTATCGAGTAATCGAATTTCAGCCTTAACTCCATTCTTCTTTTCTACCCAGTGAATTGTTCCCTGAACCTTACGCCCATCGGGCGAGTTTCCGCCTTTAGTTGCTGGGTCGTAGGTACAACGAAGTTCAGTTATATTACCCGCCGAGTCCTTTATAACTTCGTTACACCTAATAAAATATGCGTAACGAAGACGAACTTCTTGACCCGGTGCTAAACGGAAGAACTTTTTGGGGGGATTCTCCATAAAGTCTTCGGTTTCAATATATATTTCGCGACCAAAAGGAATTGACCTTTTTCCAGCCGTTTCGTCCTCAGGATTATTAACCGCCTCGAGCTGTTCCGTTTGCCCTTCGGGATAATTTGTAATTACAACTTTTAAGGGATTTAGCACCGCCATACGGCGTTCGGCTCGCTTATTTAGGTCTTCGCGTAAGCAAAAATCGAGTAGCGAAAGGTCGATAACATTGTCGCGCTTAGCAACCCCAACCTTGTCGGCAAAAGCTCGTATTGACTCGGGCGTATAACCCCGGCGACGAAGGCCGCAAATTGTAGGCATGCGAGGGTCGTCCCAACCAAGTACAATTTTTTCCTGAACAAGTTGCAAAAGTTTACGCTTGCTCATTACCGTATAGGTCATATTTAAGCGAGCAAACTCGTACTGATGCGAAGGGAAAATTTCGAGTTTTTCGATAAACCAGTCGTAAAGCGGACGGTGCACGTCGAATTCAAGAGTACAAATAGAATGCGTAATTTGCTCGAGCGAGTCGCTTTGCCCGTGGGCGTAGTCGTACATTGGGTAAATACACCATTTGTTGCCAGTACGGTGATGGGCGGTATGAATTATTCGATATAAAATGGGGTCGCGCATAAGCATATTCGAATGGCCCATGTCAATTTTTGCCCTAAGTACCTTGTCGCCATCCTTAAATTCTCCTGCACGCATTCGTCGAAAAAAGTCAACGTTTTCCTCAACAGTTCGGTTTCGCCAAGGGCTATCTTTTCCAGCTAAATTTACCGTTCCTCTGGTAAGCCTAATCTCTTCCTGCGATTGATCGTCAACGTAAGCCAACCCTTTTTGAATAAGCACTATGGCCCACTCATAAAGCTGCTCAAAGTAATCGGATGCATAGAACTCATTTGCCCATTCGAAACCAAGCCAGCGAACATCCTCTTTTATTGAGTCGACATATTCAACGTCTTCCTTTGTCGGGTTAGTATCGTCAAAACGGAGGTTAGTTTTTCCACCATACTTTTGGGCAAGGCCAAAGTTAAGGCAAATAGATTTGGCGTGTCCAATATGAAGATAGCCGTTTGGCTCGGGAGGAAAACGTGTTAGTACACGCCCCGAGTGCTTTTGCGACTTTAAGTCGGCTTCAACAATTTCCTCCAAAAAATTTCGAGGACTTCCAATTACCTCGTCAAGGTTAACGTTTCCTTTTTCCAAATTGGTTGCCATATATAACCTGATTTATATTTTAAAAATAAAAAAACAATTGAGCTTTGTAATTAGCAACTCAATTGTAATAAAAAAAGCCTACAAATTTACACTATTTTGCAATACTGAACTTCGATTAAACCCAATTATAGGTATTTCGTTAAATAATTGGGGGAAACGTTATTTTTGTCATAATTTTATACTTTGCTTTTAACTTTAAAACTCACGATTTTGAAAAATGTAATTGAAATAGAAAACATGGAGTTTTACTCCAACCATGGCTGCTATCGTGAGGAGAAAGTTGTTGGAAATCATTTTATAGTAAATCTCAAAATGGAAACATCCAACTCAGTTGCTATAAAAACGGACAGCATAAAGGATGCGCTAAACTACCAAATTGCCTACGAAATAGTAAAAGAAGAAATGAGGGAGCCATCGCACCTTTTAGAGCACGTAGCTGGTCGTATACTCGACAAACTTTTCGTAAGCCTACCGCTAATTGAAAGCGCCTCGGTTAAGGTTTCGAAGTTAAATCCCCCAATGGGAGGGAAAATTGAGAAGGTTAGCGTTACTATTAACAAAAATCGGAGCTAATGGGAGTAATCGACATACGCAAATGCCCAAGGTGTGAGGTGCTATTCGACTGCTACTGCCGTTCCGACCAGCGCTGCTGGTGTTTTAATTTCAACCTTGACGATGATACCCTTAGGCGAATATCGCTGAACTTTAGCGGCTGTTTGTGCCCCGAATGCCTTAAGTCGTATGCTGCAACTACCGAAGAACCTACTCGTGAGTAGCACAATTTTGAAAAAGTAGAGTCATTAGATTTTTTCTAAAATATTTTTATATCTTTGCAACCCATTAATAATGGTCTCGTGGCCGAGTGGCTAGGCAGAGGTCTGCAAAACCTCGTACAGCGGTTCGAATCCGCTCGAGACCTCGAAAGGCTTAAGAAATTAAGCCTTTTTTTATTTAAAAAAGTACCTTTTATTATTTTTTGAAAAAAATTGCTTTTGGAGTAAAAAAAAGTTATTTTTATAAAATATTTTAATTTAAAGTAAACTATTCTTTCATTCCTCTTGTTTAATAGTAAATAACTAAATACGGGCAACCATGAAAAAATTTACTCTTATATCATTTTTGCTGCTTGGTTTATTTGCAGCAAAGGCTCAAACAAGCATACTCGAAGTTATATCCCCTGCTGGTAGTTACTTTATGAACGAAGGAGCTGGTATTTCGATAAGTTGGACATTAGGCGAACCTGTTATTGCAACATTTGTAAACGAAGGCGCTGGCATAATTCTAACTCAAGGCTTTCAACAGGGTAATATGTTTGCCACAAGCCTCCCCGAAAACATTGTTTCATCCTTCTCGGCTCAAATTTACCCTAACCCAGCCAAAACCGAAACAACAGTTAAGGTTAATGTACCAGGACTTGCAAAGGTTAACGTTCAAGTTTTCGACATAACTGGGCGAATAATTCTTTTCGAATCGTTTGAACCCATTACCTCAGAACACCAATACAAACTCAATGTATCAACTTTAAAGCAAGGCATTTACCTTGTTAAAGTATCATCGGGCAGCAAGCAGCAAAAAGTCATTAAGCTTATTAAAGAATAATTTTACAGCAAAAAATACTAAAAAAGGGAACCCTGAAATCACTTGAAGATTTCAGGGTTCCCTTTTTTGGCTTAGATTGCTTGGTCTATTCTGTAAACAATTCGGCTTCCTTTATTTCAACTACTTTACCGTAGATTTGTATTGCGTTCATGTCTATTTGTTTTTTGTCGCCTACAATAATATAAACCAAGGGTTTATTTTTAACCTCATTACTATAGAACTGCGCAATAGTGTTCCATTCGAGGTTTTTGTATGCTGCCTGCTTATATAATGCAGGGTCGCTGCTGTAACCTAAACGTTTCCAGCGTTCAACCGAATTAGCTAAACCCCTAAAGCTAGGTCGCCCAGTTTGCGAAGAAAGTTCAAGGTGGTTTTTAATCATTTCAACTCTTTCGGACTTTTCGGGCATGCTGCGGAACAAGCCGTTAAAAGTTTCCATGGCAGTTAGCGTTTTGTCGGACTGAGTACCAACATAACCAATAAAGTTAACAGGGCTACCCTTTAAATTTGGTAAACGGAAATTTCCTCCAGCCGAGTAGGCAAGCGAACGGTACTCCCTAATTTCTTGTAAAATTAGTCCCGAAAAACCGCCTCCAAAGTAGTCGTTAAAGGCTTCAATGGCAACTGCATTTTCGATACTAAAAGGACTTCCATTCATAAAAAGAAAGACCTTGCTTTGACGAGCCTTTGGCTTATCGACAAAAAAAACCGTGTTTTCGGTGTATAAAGTAGCAACCTTATCGATTGGACTAGTTCCCTGAACAGGGCTAGCCGCTAGAGGAATATATTGGTTAACAAGCTTAGCAACTTCGTCGGCCGAAATAGTTCCACTATAAAGTATTTGGCTGGTGTAGCCAGTTGCTTTTTTGAATGCGTCGACAAGTTCTGTTGCCTGAAGCGCTTTTAGCTGTTTTTTTGATAGCCTATCGATATACTCCGACTTTTTACCGTACAGTCCGAACGAAAGAAGAGCTTGAGCTACATTATCGGGTTCGGAACGTTCCATTTTACGGGATGTTAAATCGCCATCGATAATGTTTTTAATTTTTGCTTGCTCTAATTTTGGGTTGCTAATAAGAAGCCCAACAAGCTCGAGAGTTCGTGGTAAATTAGCTTCGATACCCTGTAAATCGATTACAGTATAGGAATCGTTAGTATAAATGTTATACGACGTTCCAATTTTAGCAAACTCTTCCTTAAGTGCATTAACGTTATACTCGCCAGCTCCGCTCATGTTAAGCCCTGCCGAAGCGTACTTAAGCATTGGAAACTCGTACTCTCCCACTTCGAACGAAAGGGTAAAAGAGAAGATGTCGTTGTCGGGATTTTGAACCCGGAGCAACTCGTGACCTGTTGCAATACTTGCCCTTTGTATGTCGGTATTAAAATCGATTGGTTTAAACTTTGGCTCAAGAGCAGGAACAGTTTCGAGGTGTTTAGCGTATTCGCTCTTTGCGTTCTTATTAGCAAGCAATGGCTTGTAGTTTGGCTTTTCAATTTTCTCCTTTTTGGGAAAACCTGTTTTCGATTGAAATGCAATGTAGTTTGAGCCAAAAATTTTGTTTGCCATGGCAACCACATCGGCTTTTGTAACTCCCATAACTTTATTTGGGTAATCGAAAGCCACCTCCATATTCTCGCCTTTGGCAAAAGCTGTACCCATAAACAGCGCACGGTTTTGAATATTCTCCATGTTGGTAGTATGACTGCGATACATTTCCTGCTTAATTGCGTCGAGCATCCAGTCGTCGAATTCACCCTTTTTAATCTTTTCAATTTCTTGCAATACAAGCGCCTCAGCCTTGTCGAAGCTTTGCCCTACAATTTTGGGAACTGTGAAAATGATAACAGCCCCATGGTCCTGATAAGGCATAGAAATAGCCTGAGCTACCAAAAGTTTGCCATCGAGCGAAAGTTTGTCGAGCAAGCCCGTTGAGTAGCTATTGTTAAGCAGCGACGTTAAAACTTCGGCCGAAGCGTAATCGCTATCGATGCTGGAAGGAGCACGGAAACCTAACAGCGAAACCTTTATAGGCGTTAGCCTAGTTTTTACTAATTCGCGGCCATTAAACGGCATTTCTTCCCATGTTTTTTGTTGAGGAACCTCGCCCTGCTGCCAATTGCCAAACTTCTCTTCGATAATTGGAATTAACTCATCGGAATTAAAGTCGCCCGATAAAACCAAAGCCATGTTATTTGCCACATAGTAGGTTTTAAAGAATTCATACATTTTAGTAAGTGAGGGGTTTTTAAGATTTTCAATGGATCCTATTAAGGTTTGCTGCCCATAGGGGTGATTCTTAAAAAACTCCTTTTGAAACGATTCTAAAAGCTTAGTTTGAAACTGATCGTTGTAAAGATTTTTTTCCTCGTAAACCACTTCAAGTTCGGCCTGAAAACTCCTGAATACTGGGTCGATAAAGCGGTGAGAGTATAAATCGATCCACTTTTCAATTTGGTTCGAAGGAAACATATTGTAGTACATAGTATAATCGGGACCAGTGCCAGCATTAAGTTTTGTACCACCCTGCTCGTTAATAATATCGCTAAGTTCGTTTGGAATTGCAAATTCGGCAGCTTTTAGCGACTCATCGTTAATTTTTGTTTGAATCTCGGTGCGTTTTACCTCATCGGTTGTTTTACCAAGTTCATCGTAAAGTTCGAAAATTCGCTCAATATGAGGTTTCTCCTTTTCCCAGTCGATTGTGCCTAGCGAAGTTGTGCCTTTAAAAAGCATGTGCTCCATATAGTGAGCCATACCTGTTGCATTGGAAGGATCGTTTTTGCCTCCGGCTTTTACAATTACAAGACCAAAAACCTCAGGTTTCGAGTTGTCCTCGTTAAGAATAACGGTTAGCCCATTGGAGAGTTTAAACTGCTGAATTTTCAGCGGATTACTTTCGGCAGCCTTTAGTCCTGTTGAAAGGATAACAAAAAAGGCCAAAAGCGTAATTGCTGTAAGGCTTCTTTTAAAGAATGATAAGTTCATTGGTTGGAGATTAAGTTGTTAGGTTATTGGGTTATTGGGTTATTGGGTTATTGAGTTGATTAAGTTAATTAGTTGATAGAGTAAATTAAGTCCGAAGACTGCTGACTGAAGACTGCTGACTGAAGACTGGAATTGCCATCGGAGATTGAGTTTTTTAATATGCAAAAACATAAATTTTTATCAACGCATTTAACAATAACGAAATGGATACGTTTAAAAAGTTATACAAATTAAGCAAAATGGAATAGTATTGCACAATTTTTCAACTGAACAATAACAAAATTGCCATTAAAGTTAGCTAAAAAGCAGCCATTAGCAGGTTAATGTCGCGCGACGGAAGGTTGTATAGCCCTCCAAGGTAACTGTTTGTAAGAATGCCATTATAAATGTAAACTCCATTGCGAATGCCAGCATCGTCCTTTAGGTGCTGCTTTATACCACCTGTTTCGCCAATTTCGATAAGTAAAGGGGCAAAAACATTGCTGAGAGCAATTGACGATGTTCGCGCTACTCGCGAAGTAATGTTGGGAACACAGTAGTGAATTACTCCGTGCTTTACAAACGATGGGTTATTGTGATTTCGGCACTCAGAGGTTTCGAAGCAGCCGCCCTTGTCGATGCTGAGGTCGATTATAACTGCCCCCTTTTTCATTTGCATTATTAATTCCTCAGGAATTACTTGCTTACCCTTAAATTCTTCGGGCGAAACAGTCCCAATAATCACATCGGCGGTTTTAAAGATTCGCTCGAGTACCTGTTTGTGAAAAATTGACGTGTAAAGGCTTTGCCCTAAAATATTTTGCAAATCGTTAAGGCGCCTTGGCGAATCGTCGACTACTTTAACATTAGCTCCTAAACCCAATGCCGCACGAGCGGCAAACTCGCCAGCTGTTCCGGCACCAATAATTACCACTTCGGTTGGAGTAATTCCGGTTACCCCACCAAGCATTACGCCTTTTCCCTTATTAACGTTGCTAAGATACTCGGCAGCAACGAGAATAGATGTGCTTCCGGCAATTGCGCTCATGGCTGCAACTACAGGAAAAGTTCCTTCTCTATCGCAAATGCCGTCGTAGGCAAATGCGGTTACCCTTTTTTGAATAAGGCTACGAATGTGCTGCCCCGTTGTATTTGTAAGGTGAAGGGTTGAAATAACAACCTGATTCTCGGTTAGCATTTCGATTTCTTCGGGCAGCAGGGGTGAAACCTTTAAAATTATTTGGCTTTTAAAAACCTCCTGAGCTGTTTCAACAATAAGTCCGCCACGTTCGCTGTACTCGGTATCGGCATAATTGGCAAAGCTTCCCGCTTCGCGCTGAATTACAATCTGGTGTCCCTGATTAACAAGCATTTCAACCGCCTCGGGGGTAAGCGGAATACGACTTTCGGTGTTGTTGTTCTCCTTGGGAATGCCAATTACAAGCTGTTTGGTTTGCTTGCCCACTTCGAGCATCTCTTCCTGTGGCATTAGTCCCTTCTCGAAGGGAAATGGTTGCTGGGGTGAAAAGCGTTTCATTTGCTGCAGTATATTTGTTTCCTTTTAAAAGAAAAGCGAATAAATAGCACCTAAAATAAATGGTGCAGTATCTGCTAAATTACAATATTTTTCGAAACGCAGACTTAATTACTTAATTTCCTAAATCCGCAAAGAAGAAAATACGGTCTTTCAATTTCTCGCTGATACCGCTGATTTACGCAGAATTTGAATAGAAATATTTTTCATCTGTGTTATCTGCGCAATCTGCGAGAGACAATGATTTACAAATAATTTGCAGGTTTAAGATATTTCAATAAGCCTCGAACCGTTTGGCTGAACGGTAATGTAAATTCGAATTACTCCTTCTTGGGGTAAAAGATCTTCAATAAGCTCGGGCCACTCAATAAAGCAGGTGCCCAGTTTACTGTAGAAATATTCTTCGTAGCCAAAGTCGTAAACCTCTTCAATTTTGTTAATGCGGTAAAAGTCGAAATGAAAAATGGACGCACCCATACACGATTTGTACTCGTTTATAAGTGCAAAAGTTGGACTAACAACGTTATCGGCA
This sequence comes from Bacteroidales bacterium UBA2287, assembly GCA_002345675.1. Classification (GTDB taxonomy): domain Bacteria; phylum Bacteroidota; class Bacteroidia; order Bacteroidales; family Tenuifilaceae; genus UBA2287. The sequence goes on from DDWL01000053.1 coordinate 118,915, forward strand.
ACGCCTAGCTGCTTGCAAAGGGCTTTTGTAAAAGTGGTTTTACCAGCGCCCATTGTGCCGTAAAGGCAAACTATGGAATTGGCTGGTATCTCGTTAATAACTAACCCTGCCACCTCATCAATTTGGGCAAGGCTTTCGATGGTAAATATTTTCATTACTGCTTAATAGGAGAAAGTTCGACGTAGGGAACGAGCATTTCTTCGAGCGATATGCCGCCATGTTGAAATGTGTCGCGAAAGTACTTAACGTAATGGTTGTAGTTATTGGGGTAAGCCATAAAATCGTAGCCAAGTGCAAAAATATACGACGAACTCACGTTGGGCTTTGGTAAATTGAATTCCTCGGGTTTGCGAACCTCAAAAACCTCCTTGGGATTATAGTTTAAGTTTCGACCCAGTTTGTATCGCAGGTTAGTAGATGTCGCCTTGTCGCCAATAACTTTAATGGGATTCTGTACTCGAACTGTGCCGTGGTCGGTGGTTATAATTAGCTTGATATTAAGTTCGGCAACCTCTTTAAGAAAGGCAAACAAATCGGAGTGCTTAAACCAGCTTGCAGTAAGCGATAGGTAAGCAGCCTCGTCGGAAGCCAGCTGGCGCATCATTTCCATTTCGGTTCGCGCATGCGAAATTACGTCGATAAAATTGTATACCAAAACGTTAAGTTGATTGTCGAGCAGCTTTTTGGGATTCGACCAAAGCGACGATTTTCCCTTCATGGTACTACCCTTTTCGTAGTACATTTTATAATTTTTGCCCAATCGTTGAAGCTGGCGGGTAAGCAGCTCCTCTTCGAACAGGTTTTTGCCATCGTCCTCCTCGTCGAATATCCAGTAGTCGGGGTGAAGCTTATGAATTTCGGCAGGCATTAATCCCGAGAAAAGTGCATTTCGAGCGTACTGAGTTGCAGTTGGAATTATGGTGCAGTAAATCATCTCCTTTTCGACCCGCCAGTAAGGCGCAATTAGGCTTTCGAGTGTTTTCCACTGGTCGTAACGGAGGTTGTCGATAAGAAGTAAAAGTACCGATTGTCCAGCGTCGATTACAGGGAAAACCTGACTGCGCAGCAGGTTATGTGACATGTTTGGCCTATCGGTGGCATTTGGTTTCATCCAATTACCGTAGTTCAATTTTATAAACTTTCCAAATGCATTATTCGCCTCGTTCATTTGCATGCTAAAAACTTCGGACATTCCTTGGTCGGTCGATTCGATTAACTGAATGCGCCAACGAGTAAGCTTTTGGTGAATCGAAAACCAGTCGTCGATGGTACGTGCCATCGAAATTTGGCCACCAATATCGGCAAAGGCCGAACGGTAGTCGGCAGTAGTTTTATCGGTTACCAGTTGCCTATTGTGAACGTGCTTTTTTATTGAAAGAAGAATTTGATTGGGGTTAACCGGCTTAATAAGATAATCGTCGATTTTTGCCCCAACTGCCTGGTCCATAATATTCTCCTCTTCGCTCTTGGTAATCATAACCACTGGAACCGAAGGCCGAATTTGCTTAATGCGTGCAAGCGCCTGAAGACCCGTAATTCCGGGCATGTTTTCGTCGAGAAATATTAAATCGAAATGTTCTTTTGTAACAATATCAATGGCATCGCTGCCATTTGTAGCAGTTTTAATGCTGTAGCCCTTTTGTTCGAGGTATATAATGTGGGCTCGAAGAAGGTCTATCTCATCGTCGACCCAAAGAATAGATGTACTCATAGTTGCTGTTTTCTTTTACAAACGGAAAGTATTGGCTATTGTTTTGGATTGGGGAAAAGTAAATTCGAAATATTGATTACAAAAAATACTTAATTATTTGACTGGTTGGGACGGGAGAGCGTATCAGTCATAGTTAATTCTTACTTATCAGTTCAATTAAATAATGCCAAAGTAAAATTCTATCCTCTGACGATTTTCTAAAATGTGAAGAATACAGCTTTTCAACTAAAGGAAAGGAAACTTTTTTAGTCAATATTTCTTTATCACCTGACCAAACAATTGTTTGGTCAACATTGCTTTCGGATAACTCTTTAATCCAGTTATTGACTTTTTCTATCCAATCTGAAGAAGTTCGGCTTTGAACATATCCAAACATGCCACATACTTTGAGATGCGAAGAGTGATGTCCTCTTTTAAAACGTTCAATACCACCTCTTATACCACAGACATATTCTTTATTATTTGATGATTCTGAAAACCTTTTTGCTTCAAATTCAATTATTGGGATTGGTTGGCGGTTTCGAGTCATCACAAAAACTCCAATATCTGTTTCTTTATCGGAATCTGATTGTGTTGGATTTTTACTAAATCGAAATGGAAAATAACCTCCAGTTTCATTTTTGCATAATTCAAAATGATGAACAAGTATATCACTTATCCTATTTTCTTTGCCTGAATCTTTTACCGACTCGTAGTAAGATGGAAAATTGGGAACATACTTATCAATAAACGACAATACTAAATCCACCTCAAAATTTGGAACTACACTAAGGTCATTATCGCCAGGAGCCTGATATGTAGGTAATGAATCTTTAAGCACTGTGGTACCGGGATTTAACGTAGTCTGCAAAAGTTTCATCGGCATCCCTTAATGCAATTGAAGGTAACCAGTAGCGCAATTGTTTTGGTTTGGCCAAGATAATTGAGTCCTGCCCGTAAACTTTGATAATTTTTTGTATTCGTACACTTTCATGATTTTCTTTTCGTGAAGGAATTGCTGCTTCAATGTATTTTCCTATATCATCAGCATTTTCGAGTATTACATTAAGTTTTTCAGAAGTATATTCAAAATGCAAGGCATAATAATTTCCAGTGTCTATAATTTTGAATAATTGAAATGATTTCTCTTTTTGATAGATGCTGTTTAGGGTTTTGCAGTAAATTTTTCCAAACTCGTATATATTCTCATTGTTTGATACAATCTCTAAATTTACGGAAGTAGAAATAAAATATTTGAGGACATCTTTTATTAACAAGCTTTCTGCTTCAGAAATATTTAAATCAACTAAATCTTCAGGATAAGGAAGTCTCATTATGTCCTGTTTGATAATTGCGGTAGCTCTACTTACAGAAAGTTGGGCACTTGTGCATACAATATAAAACCTGAGAATATTCGAATAGTTTCCAAGAAAGCCTGACAAATGTTCTAATTTATTTTTTTCAGTTGCAGGACAGTGAATACCAATAATTTTATCTTTAAAAACCAAATATTTATCTGAATAAAATATTGAAAGTTTTTCTTTGCCAATATTTTCCTTTATTAATAAATGCGGGGGTGTGAATATTTCCTCATCACCCTTTCTGTAGAACAACTTTATTTCACAAGTCTTAACTTGATTTAAATCAACATCATTTTCTTTAAATGCTTTGGTTGGTAAATATGGGCGTCCTGTAATATAATCACATGGTTTTGGATCTGAACCCTTTTCAATAAAACCTTCACCCATTTTCCAGCCATGATTTTTCTTTTCCTCCAGGAACTCTCCTAGAGTCCTAAGTGCAGAAAGTCGTTCCAATAGCTGACTTAATCTTCCACCACCCATCAAATTAGCTTTCCAAACATATGGACTGTTTAAAACCGTATCCTTGGATACCTGGTGAAAATCATAATGGTCAAACTCTAAAAAAAGTCGGTTTGCATTTGAAAAGGTACGATTTGCAACTAAATGAAGGACATCCTCATTATTTGGTAACGATTTTTGAATAAAAACAGCAGATGTAGCTACATTTTTTCTACCCCACAGTTTATCAGCCAGTTTTGTAAAATCAATAACTTGCAACAAATTATTCTGAGAAAATAAATCTTGTTTAAAACTAAGATCCTTTTGGTAAAGGATTGGACCAGATGGTTGAATTAAACACAACATCGCATTCTCTTTGAGTAATTTCAGAGACTGTACAAGAAAATGCAATGCAGGATTCTCGTCAGGAATATTTATTTCACTTTGGTATCCTAATTTATCTTTTAATTCTTTAAAATGCTTTGTTCTGTTAGGTTCTTTCCCGTTTATAGGAGGTAAATTAAAAGGCGGATTGCCAATAACCAAATCGAAATCGGCATTGGGTTTACTCATTATAAATTCAAAGAAATCCTGAGTAATAATATTTTTACTTAAATCAGGAAACTTTAGTTTTTCCCATGTTGGCGGGTCTAAATCAACTTCATCTAAAATAGCCAAGGCTAAACTGAATATGGATAGTCGAATGGCATCCTGTTCAATATCAACACCGTGAATGCTTTTTAATAAAAGCTCCTTTAATACCGACAACGAAGGTTTAATTAATTTCCTGGTCTTTTTCCACTGCTCATAGCGCCACCATTGAACAATGCGTTTGTAGGTTTTTACAAGAAAAATTCCAGAACCACAACTAACGTCAATTATTTTAAAGTCCTTTTGAGGTATTTTTATGGGCATGCATTCATCCACCAAAGTGCTAACAATCATTTCGGGAGTATATACAATATCCTTGCTATCTGTTAGTAACTCTTCATAAACCGAACTAATTACCTCAACTGGTAAATGTGAAAAAGAATATAAGCGCCAAATTACATATTGATTATCAATATTGTCCCCGTCTAAATAGTTGGCTAGTTTTTGAACTTCCGATTGCTGGATAGCTTCTCTTGCTTCAATTTCTTCGTCTTTGTTCCATTCAAATATTTTACCATTAAAATCTTTGGCTAATTGGTCAAGCAAATTCAACAGTTTACCGTTCCTAATGGTTTCGCAAAAATCTGTGCATTGAAAATTCTTCTTAAAATAAGTGCCGGCAAAATAACCGCTGGCGCTTTTCACATCTCTTTCTTCGAGGTATTTTATTAAAAGGCTTTGAACTAAAAGTTTTAATGCTACGTGTCGATCCAGCCGAGACTCTTTCTGAAAATCATCGAATACTTTCTTTAATCCCTTAATTAAATCACGTGTAGCAGATTGTTCGAATTGGAAATCCTTTTTTTCATTTTGTTCATCCCAAAATATTCCGCTGTCAAAATCTTTAGCGTTAAAGTCTTTTATAGTTTTACCAGTCATAGCCAAAATCTCTTTGGCATAACTGTCTTTTTCTTCTTTGGGTCTTTTCCGGGAATCAAATATACTTATCGATGATTTTTCAATGATAATATAAGCAGGAACTTGATAGCCATTCCACATCTGGATATGTATCTTGTTCTTTTCTTCATTAGTAAGTTTTTTGTGGGTATAATCAAACAAGTATAACTGTGGAACAGAAGCTCGACCATCCTGAAAATGGCGAAAATAAACAGCATCTGCCTTAAATTTGATTTTAGCGGTCTCTAATGCAAACAGAATATCGGGAGAAGCTAAGCTGGAATCGATATTTTCGAAGTTATTTGTCAACAGTACACCACTCTTCTCCTTATCATCTAATAAAGAAAAGTTTAAATCAATTATATGCTGTTCAAATAATTGTGCTGACATGCTAATTTTTCACCAATAATCGTAATAACAAAAATACATTTTTAAACCCGAGTTCCTTAAAAAAATCAACCAAAATTTCAACAGATTTTTTAATCTCTATAAGTCGTGGGTCAACAAAAATATGACTCTTTTGAAGTTGAATAATCAGCCTCTAAGTTAATGATTTCAATTGTGCGATGATTGTGAAGTGCATGAAACAAAACTTACTTGTAAGTTGCTCGGAAAAACCCAAGGTACTCGGCAACTGATTTCTCGTTGGTAAATATTTGGAAGTTTGCTCGGCTTATAATAAACATTGAGTAGTCGGTTTGCAGAATGCTTCCCATTAGGCCTTCCTCAACCATTGCTTTTTGGTAGTAACCCCAAGCCTCTTCTGGCTTTTTAAAGCCCTCAACCGTAATAATATCGAAGTTTTCGTTAAGCTCCCTATTGCCAACATTTAGGTTTATAAGGAGAAAATTGTCGACATTAAATGATATGATATTAAATTTCAACTGGTTAATTGGCGATTTTTTAGGAATTACAGCAATAAAAAGGTGCTCGCCCTCGGGAGCCAAATACTTGGCTGTTGGTGTTACAACTTCGTCTATTGGCTTAACTGCGTCGGTTGAAACGGTGCTTGTAAGCTGTAGCTCGCGCTCGCTAAGAATTTTAAGAATATCGCTTGCTGCCGATGCTTCGGGGGTGTTTGCAAATTGCTTCACAACATAACTAAGCGACTCGCGGTATGTTTGTAAATTGGTTGTTTTTCCGGTGCATAGCGCAACGAGTAAATGAAGTTTAGGCTCAATTTCACTGCCTTTGTAGGTCGAAATACCTCTCCTCCCTTCGAGTATAGCCTCCGAGCATTTATTGGTTTTGTATAATTCGAAAACCTTTTGGTAGAACTGCTCCTGCTCCTTTTGCTTTTGGTTAAGCTCGCTTAAAAAGTTGGGGTTTGTAAGCATTAGTGCAAAGCGACTGTTTGGGAAATTTGAAATAAGTGCCTGCTTACTCCTTTCGGCTTGTGCCGAATTACCCTGCTGCAAATTTAGTTGATATGCATTGTAGTAAACCTCGGGCGAATACATGCTACGTGGGAAGCGGGTTGTAAATATATCGTATGCCTTAATAGCCTCGGGAAAGTCCTTTAGTTTCTTTTCGTAAACTTCGGCAACCTGAAGCATCGACTGTTCAATTTTTTGATTCGAAATGGCTATTAACGAATCGTTTAATGGTAGATCTTGCAAGTAAAATTCCCTCGATTTATTATCGATTGGCTTTTTAGGGACACCTGTCGAATCGGTTTCGGTTTGTCCTGCAAGTTGTTCGTCTTGCATTACAACGCGTTTGTTTTTTCTTCGCCAGTTATCCTCAAGTTTTCGCTGTCCCCAGCGCATGCGAAACTCCGATTGGCCATAGCTTAACGCCGACTGGTTGTAAAAATACCAGCCAGTACCCTGAGGTTGATTTAAGTTAGAACGTTGGCCTTGCTGAAACTGGTTAAAACGGTTCCTGTCTTCCTGCTCCTCTTGCTTGGCTTTAGCCTCTTCTTCGCGAACTTTAGCTATAAGTTGGGCAATTATTACATCGCGCTCGCGCGATGAGAGTTTGGCAATACGCTGAAGGCTATCCTCGGTTTGAATTACTGTTAAGTTTTCGACCAGTTTGTTAAGGTTTGCCGTTTTAACCTCAAGAATTGCGTATTCGGGGTGAGTATTATCGAGCGCATTATATGCGCTATCGTAGTACGACTGCGAAATTCGATAGTTTGGCTTGGCAAAAAAGTAGTTGGCAAGCGTTAAGTACGAAAGCCCTTTTTGATTATTGTTACTTACGCTGCTTTTTGCCGAAAGGGTGTAGTACTCAATTGCTTTCTCTATATTACCTTCGCGCTGCTCAATAGCGCCAAGTGAGTAGTAAATTTGGTCGAGGTAGTCCTTATTCTTTTCGTCCTTGGTCATTTTAATAAGTTGACGCTTAAAGTCTTTCCCTTTTCCTGTTGTTAAACTCAGCGAGGCCATTTGCAGCCTTGCATTAAAACTCATTTCGTACGATGAACTTTTGCGGATAACCTTTGAGAAAAGTTTAACAGCCTCTTGCGGACTACCAGCTTCGGAATGAACCTGAGCCAAAAGGTATGTATACCTTAGCTTCGACCACTTGTCGGGAGCATTTTTTAGTGCTTTGGTTAAATGCGGAAGCATAGCCTGTGTTTGCCCCTGACGCTGATAAAACTCGGCCCAAGTGGAACTTAAAAGGTGAGTATAGTATTTTCCCTTGGGGTATTTTCGATTGGCCGAAATTTCGCGAAGCCTATCGCCAGCCGAAATAAAATCGTTTCGAATTATATCGATTTGGGCAAGCCACACCTGCGATTCGTACCACATACTTGTGTTTGGAAACTGTAAAATAATGTATTCGAAAGTTTGAGCGGCTTCGGCTACTTCGCCCTTCCAAATACGAGCTTTACCCACAAGAAGCCATGCCTCTCGGGTCCAGTGAACAAATTCGCTCTGGTTATAAAAATCCTTATCGCGCTTGGTCATTGACCCTTGCTTTCGCTCGGGCTTAACAGTTATGGAATGATGACGAATTAACTCGGTACACTTTGTTACGGCTCTGTCCATGTCGCCGCCAACATTACTTGCAACCTCGGGTTTTCCAACAAGTAAAACTGGCAGTTTTGTTGTGTAGTTGTAAGTATAATTTGCCGAAACGGTAGTTATGGCTTTCTTATAACTTTCGTTAGCATTAAAGTAGAAGTTGTACTTGGCAGTAACATTATGAAAAGCCCTTGAAACTGTGGTATTCTTTTTTGTAGAACATGCCGACACAGCAATTAGCAGTATAACCGCAAGGCTCGAAAGTGTATATTTTTTATAGTTATTGTTCATGCAATTTAATAGCGTCCAAATACAAACACAAAAAAAGGCTTAATAGTATTTTAAGTCCAAAAAACAACGGATTTAGGGCAACAATATTACAAAATATATTCGAAACACTTGCTCGCTAATGCAAAGCCTTTACTAAAATAGCGCCCTTGCCAGCATTGAGCCCGTGTGCACATACTTGCCCTTACCAACGTTACGGCCATGGTAACCGGCTTCAATTTCAATAACTTTCGAAACACGTTTGCGAAGCATTAGTTCCCATGTTGAATTTATACCCGGTTGAAGTCCCTTGAGCATTTCGTAAGCAACTGGCGACGATGATTCTCCTTCAAATTTATTCGATATTAGTGAATAGTTTGCCATTAGAAGGGTTTTAACTGCTACCGAGTAGTCGACTTTTACGAACAGTTTCTTCATTGTAAGCAACTCTAATGCGCTTAGCGCTTTTTGTATGCTTTGCTCTACCCCAATTTCAACCGAAAAGTCCGATTCTCCATTATAACGAATGGAAGCAAACGGCCCTTTTCCGTTTATTTCAAAGTTTCGGTTCGGAAAAAACTGCGACGACGACTGGGTCTGGTTTGTGTAGCCCTCAACCGTAAAAGTGTAACCAGTATAGAATTCGAACCAAACTTTTAGCCTATTTCCGCTACTTTGCTTTTGCTCAAAACCATTGGCTTGCAGCTGGCTACTTATGTTACTTGTAAATATATACTCGGCGCCTAACTTACGACTGTTGCGGTTTAGCGCTAACGAATTTCGAAACTGTTGAAGGGAGTTAACAATTAGCGTATCGTTAAGGTTTCCGGTGAACGGATTAGCATACTCAGCCAATTTTTCGAAACGATTTTTCCGTGCAACTATAAACGATGTTTGGTTCGATAGTATCGATATAACTCTTGCAAAGCCAACCTTTTCATCGAAAAACAGCGCAGGATTAATATTGCTTCGAAAGCTAAAGGAGTTGGTTTTTACCCTAACCATTTGAGTGCCCGGAAAGTTCACCCTAATGTAACGAGCCTCGTCGGAAAAGTTTGCTATTTCGAACTCGTTTAGTTCCTTTACCCCGTTGGAGTTATAGTCGTTCCAGCCATAAACACCTTGCCCAGCGGGCACTTCGACAAAGTAGTACTCGTTGGCAGGCTCGAGTCCCGAGCCTAAGTCGTACCCAACCGAAAGTTGCCAGCTCTTTTTCCAAAAGTCTTTCGAATAATCGAGACGCCCCAAAAAAGTTTCCTCCCTTTTGCCTTCGGCAATAAGCGTATCGAGTGGTTTAAATTGGTTTAAGCCAAGCGAAAGTTTAATATTTCCAGTTGTAGGTCTTTCGCTAACGGCGGTAATGGTTGCCTTTTGCGATTGCCCAAAGGGCTTACGTTCACTAATGGTAAACTGGTAATCGTTGCGAAAGTTGTAGGCAAGGGCTATTCGCTCCGAAAGTGTGTCGGGGGTTGAAATAAATGCTCCAGCCATTTGCCACGAGTGGCTCTGTGGAAGATATTCGCCCAACAACTTTTGAATAATTCGTAAATCCTCGGCTTCCCCTTCGAGCCCAGCTTTTAGCAATCCAATTTGTCGGCTATACCTAAATTTCCCTCGTAAAAACTCCTTATTCGAAATTGTGTCGCTTGCACTTAAAAACGATGAACTGTAGACAAATGAGTTATGTTTGGTAGCAAGAATACCGCTAATTGTGGCTCTAATTCCCTCGAAGTTAGCATCGGTTCGCAGCCCTTCAACTTCAATATTGTTTCTTGTAAATTTGAGGTTTCCATACTCGAGCCAAGCCCTTCCGTACTGCTCATTTTTTCCTGTTAACGGCGAAACTATTGCCCAATCGCGCTCAAACTCAACGGGACGAATCCTGTCGACATACCTAAAACCATGTGTTGAATAAAGAAAATTGCCACCAATCCGAAGCATTTTAAGCGAATCGATTAGCGGTAACCTATGGGTAACCGACCCCATAACCAGCTGCCCAGTATTGTCGTGCGAATCGAGTTCGGAGAAGGTGTTAAGGTCGTTGTTGCTAATGGCAGCGTTTACGCTAAAATCGGAGCCCACACCCCAATTCTTCGAAATTCCTGCGGTTAGCATTTGCTGCTTTCGTGGAGCAACAAGCCGCTTAATGGGTTCGAACGAACCTTGAGAAATCCCGTTTACTGGGGCGACCCAGCGGTAAGTTCGTCCATTTGCCGAGGCAAAGTTGGGAATATAATTGCCCTTCCCCTGTCCCATGCTGGTAAAAACAACACGATAGCTAGCGGTTTGTGGGTTGGTTGAGTGACGATAAATGGTGTAAAGAATTCCGCTGCTTAGCGTATCGATTTTTTCGTAAAGAGGAACCTCGGGATTAAACTCAACCGAGTCGATTTGAGGTGTATAGGCAAGCGATAAGTTATCGCCAATGCCAGCAAGAAGTTGCTTTTGCTCGTCGGACAATTGCTGGTCGAATGGCTGATTTTTGGCATCGCTCTCCGAAAAGGCCGAAACATTCCACTGCCAACTTTTTTTTCGTTCAGCAACACTTGCATAGGTTACAAAGCGAGCGTAACTTCGCTCCGAGTACTCGAACTCCACAACAATTCGGCTAAAACGGGTTATTAGCATTAGCGGAGTAAAAGTTAACTCGGCTGTATTATAGTCGATAGTGTACTGATTTTCTTCGCCTCGTTGCATTAAAATACCGTCGACAAACACCCTTTCCGAACCCGAAAGTATAATAATGTAAGACTCGTTATTTGCGCCCGAAAGGCGATAAGGACCCTGATTTCCGTCGCTTCCGGTGATGCTCGACCGTGCAAATTTTCCCTTTGGAACCGATGCGGCAACCTCAACGGAAATGGTATCGGTTTTTGAAGTGTTAATTTTTGTTTGGTAGGCTATACCCTGCACATTTCGCTTAAAGCGAAGCGGAGAATTTACGTTTCCCTTAGTTAGGTCGATATCGCCTGCCATTACTGCAAAAGTGGGATTGAAAACCTTTAAAAATATTCGGTCGAACTCTTGAATTTTTGCTGTATTTCCCTGCGGTTGCAGCGGTATATCGCGATCCGAAATGGCTCCTTCGATGAATAAATTTGGAGCAAGTTCGCCGCTAAGCTGAATGTTCATTCCCGAGCGAACCGATAAATCCTGATTATTTCCAAAGTTTATTCCCCGGCTAAATGAACCCCTCGACTTAATACCTTCGCTAAAAATGGTGTTCTCATCCTGATTGTCGAATAATTCTACTCCATTGCGGTCCATTAGGCTGTCGGGCGAAAGGCTTTCGCGATAATTGCGCTTAAAGTAATTCTTTTCAAACAGAATTGGGAAAACGCGATACTCGAGCCAAATTGAATCGGGAAGCCCATTTTGCGAAGCATTAAAGTAAACCCATGCGCTGCCATAGTTTACTCGAATTAGGTTCGGGTCAACAGTATTTCCCTTTTTATCGAAAATCCTAACCGAATTGGGAATAATGCTAAGCGTGTCGACTTGAACCGAATCGGGGGTTACAGCAATCAGCCTTTTGCGCAAATTATTTCCAGGCTGTGCATTTGTTGCACACACAGCAAAAATAAGTATAGGAAATAGTAAGCTAAGCCTTTTCAAAAAATTGGGTAGTTGATTTCGTATGCTAATTAACGAATAATTAACAAAATTAGCATGTTGAGTTTTAACACAAAGGGTTTATTCGAATTTGCGTGTAGCGCCTTCGCATTCAAAAGTCCACAGATTACACAGATTTTATGGAACACAGATGACGCAGATTGAACGCCTGCCTGTCGGCAGACAGGGATTTTCACGAATCTAAATAAGTCCACAACCGAGCGTTTTTTGCGAGCTCTCCGAAGGAAAATTAACACAAATTTTTAAATATTTCTCTGTGTAACTCTGCCCCGATAACTACTGGGGCTCCGTGCCTCTGTGTTGTCTTTTTTTGCATCGTAGCGTCTTTGCGTTTAAATATTTTTTTGTGTTGCTCCGTATCTCTGTGTCTCCGTGGTTTCTTTTAATGTCTTAGTGCCTTCGCGTTTAAAAATTAACCACATTGGCACATTAGGGTTTTATGTTCTATTTTACAAAATGATTGTTTTTATAAGATACGAATTTACAAGAATGACGCTAACTGTTATTGAACTCCGATAGTTTCCCGATAACTATCGGGAGGGGCACAGAGGCTTGGTATCTTGCGTTACTGCAAAATCAACAAACAAGATTAAAACTTATTCAAAGAAAACCATGTCTTTTGGTGATTGTATTAATTAAAAACCTCTTCTTCTTTCAAACTTCAATAAGAAATAAAAAGCATATTTTTCGAAAATTTATTCCTCCTCCTATTTTCCATTCGCAATCTCTTTTTAAAACACGTATATTTGCATTCTTGCAAAATCTGTAAGCGGCTGCAAATTGCTGTCGGTCTTTTATTTAAGTTTAACTTTTAAGAAACTCTACGAACAATGAGAAAATGGCGCATTGAAGATTCGGCCGAACTTTACAACATTAAGGGCTGGGGCATTAATTACTTTTCACTAAACGACAAGGGAAACGTACAAGTTACCCCACGAAAAGATGGTGTTGCCATTGACCTTAAAGATTTAGTTGACGAACTTCAGCTTCGTGATGTTTCAACCCCAATGCTTCTTCGTTTTCCCGATATTTTGGACAGCCGAATTGAAAAAATGTCGAGTTGTTTCGACGTTGCAGCCAAGGAGTACAACTACAAAGGGCAAAATTACGTTGTTTACCCCATTAAAGTTAACCAAATGCGCCCCGTGGTTGAAGAAATTGTTAGCCATGGTAAAAAGTTTAACATTGGCCTCGAAGCCGGTTCGAAACCCGAACTTCACGCAGTTATTGCCATTAACACCGATAACGATTCGATTATAGTTTGTAACGGTTACAAGGATGAGGACTATATTGAGCTAGCCCTTTTAGCTCAAAAAATGGGCAGTAGAATATACTTAGTAGTTGAAAAGTTAAATGAGCTAAAGCTTATAACCAAAATATCGAAACGACTTAGAGTAAAGCCAAACATTGGAATTCGCGTTAAGTTAGCCAGTTCGGGAAGCGGAAAATGGGAAGATTCGGGTGGCGATGTTAGCAAATTTGGGCTAACCTCGAGCGAACTTCTTGATGCCTTGGACTACATGGAAAAGAATAAGATGGTCGATTGCCTTAAGCTTGTTCACTTTCATGTTGGCAGTCAGGTTACTAAAATTCGCCGAATTAAAATTGCGCTTCGCGAGGCTTCACAATTCTACGTGCAGCTTTGCAAAATGGGTTTTAACTTGGAGTTTGTCGATATTGGAGGAGGCCTTGGAGTTGATTACGACGGAACCCGTTCGGCCGACAGCGGTAGCAGCGTAAACTATAGCATACAGGAATACGTTAACGACGCCGTTTCGTCAATTGTTGATGCCTCCGATAAGAACAATTTACCGCATCCAAATATTATAACCGAGTCGGGGCGCTCGTTAACAGCACACCACTCGGTACTTGTTATTGAAGTACTCGAAACAACTACGCTTCCTACTTTTGGCGAAGACGAAGAGGTAACAGAAAACGACCATGAGTTAGTTCGTGAACTTTACTCGCTTTGGGATACTCTAAACCAGTCGCGAATGCTCGAAACATGGCACGATGCGCAGCAAATTCGAGAAGAAGCACTCGACCGTTTTAGCTTAGGGATGCTCGACCTAAAAACCCGAGCCCAAGTGGAGCGCCTATTCTGGAGCATTTCGAAGGAACTTCACGGCATGACCGGCGAAATGAAGCACGTTCCCGACGAGTTGCGCCTTCTTCCAAAATTGCTATCGGATAAGTACTTCTGCAACTTTTCGCTATTTCAGTCGCTTCCCGATGCATGGGCTATTGACCAAATATTTCCCATTATTCCGCTACAACGCCACGACGAAAAGCCCGAACGTTCGGCTACCATTCAGGATATTACCTGCGACTCCGACGGAAAAATCGATAACTTTATTTCGACCCGCAACTTCTCATACTATCTCCCCGTTCACTCCCCAAAACCTCGTGAGCCTTACTACATAGGCGTTTTCTTGGTTGGAGCATATCAGGAAATTTTGGGCGACCTTCACAATCTGTTTGGCGATACCAATGCGGTTCACGTTTCGGTCGATAAAAATGGCTACTCCATCGACCAAATTATCGATGGCGAGTCGGTTGCCGAAGTTTTGGAGTACGTTCAGTACAACCCCAAAAAACTTGTAAGAACCGTTGAAACATGGGTAACCGCCTCGGTTAAAAATGGGATAATAACTACCGAGGAGGGAAAAGAGTTTTTGGCAAACTACCGTTCGGGATTATACGGGTACACTTATTTGGAGTAATCGGCTCTCATGTAGGCTTTTACAACAGAACAAAAGCCCTGTGAATTCTACTTCACGGGGCTTTTTTATTAATGGCTTTGCAGTTTTTACATATTCAAGTTAACCGCAACAACCTCTTTAATTTCGGGAACATCGCGTTTTACTGCTTGCTCAACGCCATTTTTAAGGGTCATAATGCTGTAAGGGCAGCTGCCGCAGGCGCCTAAAAGCTTAACTTTAACAATAAAATCGTCGGTAACCTCAACAAGCGAAATATCGCCTCCGTCGTTTTGCAGGTAAGGGCGAATGGTTTCAATCGATGCAGCGACACCTTGTGTAATTTCCTCTTTGCTCTTCATTTTTTCAAATATTACGTATTACAAATTATTGATTAACTATATTTTAGCTGATACTACTTCTTACTAATTTCAACCTTTTGGGTTGGTGCTAATTTATTCCTTTTTTCAAGTTCAACAATAAAATTATTGGCAAGATTAGCAAAAACCTGCGACATGGCACTATTTCCCGATGCAGCAGGTACTCCATTGTCGCCTCCTTCGCGAATCCCCATTACTATTGGCACCTGAGCCAGCAATGGAATTCTCATTCGTTCGGCCAACTTTTTGCAACCATCCTTACCAAAAATGTAGTACTTGTTATCGGGCAGTTCTTCAGGTGTAAACCAAGCCATGTTTTCTACAAGTCCTAAAACGGGAACATTTATACTTTTACCTGTAAACATGCTAATTCCCTTTATGGCATCGGCAAGTGCAACGTCTTGGGGGGTGCTAACAATTACAACTCCATTAATCGAAAGTTCCTGAACAAGGGTAAGATGAATGTCGCTGGTGCCTGGAGGCATGTCGATAAAAAGGAAGTCGAGTTCGCCCCATGCTCCCTGGTGAATAAGCTGCTTAAGTGCGTTTGTGGCCATTGGCCCTCGCCAAACAAGCGCATCGGTAGCGCTAACAAAGTAACCAATTGAAAGGTGCTTAACACCAAACTGCTCAATGGGTTCAATAAGCTCAAGGTCACCCTCCTTAATCATTGTAGGATGCGATTGCTCGGCGCCAAACATTTTTGGTATTGAAGGGCCGAAAATGTCGGCATCGATAAGCCCAACCTTAAAACCCTTTTGTGTCATAGCCACTGCAAGGTTTACGGCAATGGTCGATTTTCCAACGCCGCCTTTTCCCGAGGCTATACCTACAATATTTTTTACCCTACTTACCGATGCCCTCGTTTTGTAAGGCGACTCTTTTGCTTGGGCAACGGGAGCCTGAACGGTAACTTTAATAACAATATCGTGCCCAAACTGGTTTGCAATTGCCTTTTCTAAGGCTTTACGAAGCGACGAAGCAAACGGGTCGTTTGGCTTTACTAATTTTAGTGTTAACACCACATTTGAAGTAGAAACAACAATGTCGGTAACCATTCCCAGCGAAACAATGTCGGTTCCATACTCTGGATGTTTTATCGACCTTGCAAGAGCAATAATATCTTCTGATTGTATTTCCATGCTATTTTATTGAAGTGCCAAATTTAAAGATTCTTTTTCTTCATTAACAGGTTAACGCGCAATAAGTTTAATGTGATTGTAATGCACTGTAAAATAGGCGATATTTTAAATGAATACATTATTATTAACCTAAGTTCGATATAAGGCAAATATCATAATGCTGCTAAATAAGAGAGTAAGAGGTTTTTTGAAGGAGATGTTATGGTTACTAAGGTTGAGAATAACATAATAAGAGGAGTTTTTGTTGATTTTAAGCCCAATAAATTTCAATTGCTTCGTGGCTAAATTGTCTTAGGACTTATATGATGCTAAGAATCAGATGTAAAATAGAAGTTATAATTAATCAGGGCTTGCCTCCTGCAAGCAGATCCGCAAAATGTTTCAGTTTGCAACGCGATTTCAACTGAGCGTCCCGATTCCCGATAACTATAGGAATATCGGGAAGTGAACTCGGCGGCACTAAAATACAACCCTATATCTTCTCTAAAATTTCGTCGTTCATTTTCATTTTTACAATAAGCGACATTGCATTAAAGTTAAATACACTCATAAACTCGCTGCGATAATCAACCGGTGTTTTCTTGGCAATTTTCATAATTTCAACACAAAAACGAATATCAACAAGTACAAAAAACATAAGCATTATGTTTAGGTAGCCTGCAACCTGACTTACGGTGTACTTGCTATTGTTATAGTTACAAACATCGCATAATTTAAACGATTTGCCTATCTCATCTCTGGCTTCTCGTAAGCTAAATGTGCCTATTAAATCCTTTAAATATAGAATTTTGTTGTCGGTTGATGGGAATTTTTGGAATTGTTTCTCCGAAAAATAAAGTGCTTCCTTCGTGTCGTTTAATCTATAGCAAATTTCATCGACCAATTCGAAAAAGTACTCTGTTTTAAATTCCTCGGGCAAATTTTTTAATTGCTTTAATACTCTTCGCACCTTACTAATCTTTTCCTTTTCTATTAATAAAAATGCCTCGTCGATTAATTTTTGAGCTTCGGAATTTAAGTTAACGTCCTTGTTGCTATCAGGGTCAGAATCGATGGTGATATTCTGATTCCAAACATCTAATTCGATTACTTGTTGTTGGGTTAAAGGCTCCTTCTCCAATATTATATTGTATATTTTATATAAATAATCGTCAGCAACCGGCTTTTCGTTCAGTTGGTATGGATGTTCTGCAAAATCGTTTAAAATAGCGTTTACCTCATCTACTTTATCTTTACGCTTTTTGTTTACGAATTTTAATAATTTCGAAGTAATTTTTTCATGGGAAAGGGGGTGACTAAGAAATCCATGGATTTTTTTTGCCATGTCATCGTCCTTGCTAAAATCGAAGAGCTCTTTAGAACTTTCGGGATCAGTAAGCTCCCATTCAATATTTCCTTCCCCCTCATAATCGTCATCGTCATCGCCATCTAAAGGGTTGCCTTCATTATCGCAAAAAACAACATGATACCCATCTCTCCCTAACTTCCGCTGGAGCATGGTAATTATTTGTGTGTTAGGTTGGTTTGGCGAACAAAGAATAACTGGTCGCCCGTCGTTCGAATCTCCTAAGGGTATATCAATAACCTCTATGCTGTCGTCATCTTCCTGAAAAAAGTGCTTTACAATTGCAAAATCTTTGTGTGGCATAATGCCAATATCCTGAGCAAAGGCAACTCCTTCGTAAACTATATTATGCACCAATGCATAGTCGACACTTATTACTCTTGCGTTTTCATCCTCGTACTCCATAAAGCGTTTCTTAAAATCTTCATACTCAAATGGAGAGAGGTTAAATTGAAAAGCACAATCGCTAACTCCTGCGCAAAGTAGGTCGACGAGCATAAATCCTACGCAAAAGTTTCCTGCCTTCATTTTACGGGAAATAAAAATATTTGCAAGTTGGGAGTCTTTCCAATTGCTGTTTATGAAGCACTCGTGCACAGGAAGCGCCCTACAGTTGGTAACTATGTATTTTTTTGCCGATTTGTCCATTCTAATTTATTCTTAAAATAACTATTTCAATTCTACTATAAAACAACCCGAGTATATTTTTACTGCTTTGTCGCGAAACTGTTCGGCTTCTTTGCGCGAAGCGAAATGCCCCACCATTAAGCGATAAATTTTATCGTTTCCCACAGTGGCAACCTGAACAATTACCTCTTTTTTAAGCGAAACTTTTAGATCCTCGGCTATTCGTAAAAGGTTTGCAAGTTCTTTGTAGCTTCCAATTTGCAATGAAAAGCCACCCTTTTCCCTCTTGTCGACATTAAGAGTATATATCTCTATTTCCGACACCTGTGTCGTTTCGATTTGTTTAGCTGCAACTGCAACAGGCTTAGTTTGTGGTTCGGGGGTTTTTGTTTGAACGGGCTTAGCCTCGGGCTGCTTAGCGGGTTCGGGTTTTACCACCTCCTTAACAGGCTGTGCTGGTTTTACTTCGAAAGGTTTTTGGGTTTGCGTTTCGCTAACGGTTGGCTTATACGCCGAAGTTGGTTCGCTTTGAGTTAATGCGGGAACCATATTACCTTTCTCATCTAAAAGCTCAACGCGAACATCGGCTAATCCATCGGGTTGCAAGCCCAACTTTTCGGCAGCCGACCGACTTATGTCGATAATTCGATTGGGCACAAAAGGACCTCGGTCGTTTACCCGCAAAACCATACTTACATTATTGCTTAGGTTGGTTACTTTAACCAAACTTCCAAAAGGAAGCGAAAGGTGTGCACAGGTTGCCTTTTGATGGCTATATCGCTCGCCCGATGCAGTAACTCGGCCTTCGAACTTGTCGGCATAAAACGATGCCTTGCCCTCTTGCACAAATCCGGTTTGGGCAAATAGGCCTATTGAAATAAACAAAAGTGGAATAACTATTAAGCGCATAAATTTCAATTTAGTCTTTCGTTTTTATGGGGGCAGTTTCAAAATTTGCCTTGCCCTTTTTGTTCGATAAATTGTAAAGAACCCCTAAGCTAATGCTTTGCGAAAAGAATGGCGATTGCGTTGGGTTCCCTACGAAGGAATGCTTATACACGTCGCCAAAGCCGTACAAAACGCGCACCTCTACTTGTAGGGTTATGTTATTAATGTCGTACCCCAAACCTAATCCGCCCAGTAAACCGTAGTCGAAACTATTGTCGCGAAGTATGCTGTAATCGTAGTCGTTCATAACATAAGCCCCGCTTAGGTTGTCGCCCTCTTGCGAGTCGATTAAATATGCCGCATAGCAGCCTGCATTAAGTATTAGGTACGAAGCACGGTACTGAACTTTACCCTGTAAAAAGATTGGCAGTTCGAGGTAAGTATTTTGTCTTTTGTAAAAAGCCCAATCGTTTAATGGTTTTCGGTAGCCTCGCTCAACAATGTTTAGTTCTCCCTGAAATCCAACATACTTTTGTTGGTAGTGTTTAAGCATTAACCCTGCCTCGAAATTGCCAAAAACTTTTTGTTGGAACTGTGTTGGTGCAAAGTAAACGCCCGAAAGTCCCCATGCCCCTCGTGCGCCAACCATGGTTTGTCCTATAGTTAGAATGGGAGTTAACAGCAAAAGGCTAAAAAATATTCGTTTCATTCGAGTTTATTTACCTATTCTTTTTTCAACCGATTCAACCTTTGAACTAATTCTTCCCATTGGCCCTTTGCGTATGTCGATATTAACAGTAACGTAAACTCTGTCGCAATCGGGTTCAAGCGCCTTGTAAGCATCGTCGATAACTGCAAGTGCTTGGGAAAGTGTTTCGGTTTCAACAAGGGTTCCCATGGCTGTTAGCTGGTTTTCGAAACCCATTGCCCTAACCCGCTCAATTACTTTCGATACGTATGGGCTTGCGCTTCCTTCGCGCTGGGTTGGAAACATTGCAAAGTTCATAACTACGCTCATGGCTTTTAATTATTTAAGTAAGGTTCGAGGTCGAAGGTAAAATCGTACTCCCAATTTTTGCGAATAGTTACTACTTTTCGTTTTCCTACCTCGTTGTAGTAAATTACTTTTTCGGGCTGAATTCCTTCGATATAGTAGCCTGTATCCCACTTTCCATTGGCGTTACCGTCAATTATAAATCGAAACGAGTAGTTTTCGGGCTTAATAAACGAGAATTGAACAGTACCACTTGATGTTAAAACTTGTTGCTCAACCGTTTTCCCTTTTTCGGTAATTAATTCAACAATAACATTTTGCTTAACACCTTTAACAGCAAGGTTTATAACACCAAAATCTTCGGGTACTTCAACTTCGAACTTAAAAATTGTAGTGTCGTTTTTTTCGCCATCGAGGTTTATAAAAGCCTCGGGGAAAATTGACATTTTATACTGTTTTCCTGCTTCCCATTTATAGCTAAAGTTATATTTCCTAGTGCTTAACGAGTCCTTTTCAATTGTAAATCCTTCGAGATTAATCGAGTCTTTAGCATATGTTAGCGTAATAAGTTTTGGATTTAGTTCCTTTAAGGGTACTCCAAAAACAAGGTTAACTTGCTGGTTAGGCTTAATTCTATTTCCCCTTGCTCCCGACATTTTCATTGGAAACTTTTTTGTTTCGGCAGGCATTCCTTTCTTTTGTACAGGCTTGGTTTCAGCGTAAAAAAACCGTAAAGTATCAACTGTAGGCACTAAGTTAAAAAGCGAATCGGTTATTTGGTATTCAACTTTGGCAATTAGGCTATCGATAGCTGCTATTTGATTGTTGGTAATCCAAAAAGTAACCGAATCGCCTTTTGTCGAAGGCTCCGAAAAGTACCATGGCTCCGAAATCTCACTATTTAATAGCGAAACAGTAACATTGCCAATTGCTGGCGACGAAAAAACGAATGCTAACTTTCGTTGTAAAGGACGAGAATAATCGGTAAGCTTAAGTATTCGACTCTCTTCGGTAAAAAGTTTTAGTTCAATGGGTTTATGCTTAAGCAAATGTAACGAATCAACAATACTATCGTTTTGGGTCGACCAATTTAACTGACTGCGACTTACTCGGGTTGAACTGAATGCCACCGACTCGCTAACCTGATCGAATAGGTAATTCGAATTTAAATCTTTTAGTGCAAATATTTTATAGTCGGAGCTTCGAAGATTAATAAGCTTAAACAGTCCCTCTTTATTCGTTTTGGTAACATACATTGGGCGCTGCTTAATGGGCATTGTATCGGCAAAGTTTGTATAAAGCATAACAAGAATTCCATCGACTGGCTCAAGTGTAAAGGCATCGATAACAGTTCCGCTAAGAGTTAGGGAGTCGATAAAAGGCCCTGTTGAAAAGGCAAATTCGAAGTTGCCTAGCTTATTCCCCTCGTTATTATCAATTATGGCATCGGAAAAGTAAAGAGTATACGTTGTGCTATCCATTAAATCCTCGGCAAAAACCACCTCAAGCGATTTTCCCTTAAGCTTAACCACAGGTAAGTTTTTTTGTGGCGGCGATAGGATTAGCTTTTGGTTTAAATCCTTAAGTTGAACGAACTCGTTAAAGGAAAGCGTTATTTTTTTTCCCGAAAAATTTGTTGCGCTGTGCGCCGGAACACTTCTAATTAAGGTAGGCGGAATAGTGTCTTTAGCGCCACCGCTTGGCGAAACAACTTTTGCGCAATGGGTCGAAAGCAAGGCAACTAAAAGTAATATTGTGACTGCTACTATTATTCGTTTCAATTTGTCGACTTTTTAAGTTTCGCCTGCAAATTTACTAAACTTTGCAACATACCCTACAGAAATGACCTTGGGCAAAAGAATTGTGGGGCATAAAAAGTTGCATTTGTCATTCTTCAAAACAAAACGCATGCTTTAGTGTTACAGTATTTAATAAAACCGCTATCTTTGCCAAAATACTATATAAAACCTCAGTATTAGGGATTTTTAAAGGCACAACCATAGCGTTATTGAAGTATTAGAAGTATTTAAAAATAAACTAAAATAATTCACTTATGCCCAGTAAAGAACTAAAACGCATTGGCGTTTTTTACGATGGAAACTACTTCCTTCATGTAAGTAACTACTACAACTACTTTCACCCACGTCGCCGACGAATTAATATTGCAGGGCTACACGAACTAATTCGTAATATGGTTGCCAAGGAAGACGAGGTTGCCGTACGCAATTGCCAGGTTATTGAAGCCCATTACTTTAGGGGAAGAATTAGCGCTCAAGAGGCCAGCCAAAGGGGAAATCAACTTTATAACGATAGGGTTTTCGACGACATTCTTATGTCCGAAGGCGTTATTACCCATTACCTACCCGTTCGCACCCGAAGCGGTAAAAAGGAAGAAAAGGGAATCGACGTTTGGCTTGCCCTCGAAGCATTCGAGCAAGCTTTTTACAAGCGCTTTAATGTGCTTGTCCTTATCACTTCCGATGGCGACTACGTTCCCTTAATTCGCAAACTAAACTCGCTGGGAACAAAAGTTATGGTGCTTAGCTGGGATTTTGAGTACACCGACGATATGGGTCGCGAGGTGGTTACTCGCACTTCGCAGGACTTAATTCGCGAAGTTACCTATCCCGTTGCCATGCACGATATGATTAATGCCGGCATTAAGGCTAACAATCCTCTAATTAATAATTTATTTGCTGTTCCCGAGTACACTCCTCCTAAGGTTGTAGAAACAGAAGCGGAAGCGGGATCGGACGAGGTGCACCAAGGGCGCGCCATGAACATGAACAATGGCTACGGATTTATTCAATTTCCTCCTAACAATTTGTTCTTTCATCACCTCGACTTAAACGAGGGCGACTTTAACGAAATTCGCAATGGCGATATGGTTGAGTTTACCATCGAAAAGAACGAACGGGGACAAGACGTTGCCAAAAACGTTCGAAAAATTGATGCCGAAGATCCTAATAGCTACTAATGCAGTCGGCAGTCTTCAGTCTGCAAATTGACACACAGCAAACTGTAGACTGTAGACTGAGAACTGCCGACTGAAGACTGAAGACTGAAGACTGTGGTCTGCCGACTGCTAATACGGTTTCCCCTGCGTCGAAAAACTTCCCATTATAAAAATCTCCTTTGGGGTAATGCTTAGTACGGGTATGGGCGACTTATTAAGCATTTGTTGCGCATAGCTACCAAGCACAAGGCTCGTTAGCGACTCGTCCTGTTCGGTCATTATGCTAATTAAATCGGCATTTACCTCAAGGGCATATTTTATGGTTGCCTCGGTAATGTTAGTGGCAATCTTCCTTTCAACAATAAAGTTTACGTCTTTGTCCTTTAAAAATTCCGACACCTGCTTTACGTAGGCAGCAACCTTGGCTTCCGACTCGCTATTATCCTTTTGCGAAATGCCAACAACATGAATTTTTGCCCCAAAAGCCTTAGCTATCTCGGCCGAAATGGGAACCTTTTGCCTTGTGTCGGCCGATGCGTCGACGGGTAAAACAATAGCTTCAATATCTCTAACAATCGAACCATGGCGAATGGTAATTACCGGAAGTTCGGTTGCCGAAATTATTTTAAATGCATTGCTACCAATAAATAGCTCTTCGAATCCCGATGCTCCATGGGTTGAACAAATAATAGCTGAGTCGGCAAAAGCCTGTGCCTGGTTTACAACCTCGCTGTAAACTCGCCCCTTTTTTACAATAAAACTTAGCCTGCTTGGGTCGGTAAGCTTTTTCGAATACTGCAAAACCAGCTCCTTAAAGTTTTCGGTTGCCTTCTTTTTCTCTTCAGCAAAACCCATACGACTCATTTCCGATGGATACTTCTGAACATAAACCATTTGAACAGTGCTTCCAAAACAATTGGCAAACAAAATGGCAAGCTTTAAGCCATTAATTGACTCCTTCGAAAAGTCGATAGGAACGACGATATGTTTCATAACCAAAGTTTTTACGGTGAAGTGATAACAACAACAAACTTACAGAAATTTTATTACGATGCCACAAAATTGGCTACAATAAATTACTGCGGGTAAATTGGTTATACCGCACTAAACTCGTTACTTTGCAATTCTAAATTGCTACTATGGAACCTCATGTATTCTCTCAAATTATAAAAATAAATGGGTATAACCGCCGAATTACCCAGCCGGTTAATGTTGGAGGCTTAGCCCTTGGAGGCCAAAACCCCATTCGTCTCCAATCGATGACCACAACAAACACCAACGATATTGAGGCAACTGTTGAACAAGCCATACGCATAATTAATGCAGGCGGGCACTACGTACGCATTACTGCTCAGGGCGTTCGCGAAGCTGAAAGTTTAGGCGAAATTCGCAAACTTCTTCAACATAAAGGCTTTAACATACCATTAATTGCCGACATTCATTTTAACCCACAGGCCGCTCTTGCTGCCGCAACAAAGGTTAGTAAAATTCGAATTAACCCCGGAAACTATGCCGACCCAAGGGCTAACTTTAGCGAGAAACTTTTTACAAACCAGGAGTACGAAGCAGAACTTGTAAGGGTTGAAGAACGTTTCGTGCCGTTAATCGAAACGTGTAAGCAAAATGCTGTGGCCATGCGAATTGGCGTAAACCATGGCTCGCTTTCCGATCGTATAATGAACCGCTACGGCGACACCCCAATGGGAATGGCGCTTTCGGCTATGGAGTTTTTACGAATATGCAAAAAGCACAGCTATTTAAGCGTTGTGGTTAGCATGAAATCGAGTTCAACCCGTGTAATGGTGCAAGCAACTCGCCTTTTGGTTAAACTAATGGACGATGAAGGGATGAACTTTCCCGTTCATCTTGGCGTTACTGAAGCTGGTGAGGGCGAAGATGGCCGAATTAAATCGGCCGTGGGAATTGGCACCCTGCTCGTCGATGGCATTGGCGACACAATTCGCGTTTCGCTTACCGAGGAACCCGAATTCGAAATTCCTGTTGCCAACCAGCTTGTCGATATTTTTTCGCAAAGCAACGCAACTCCAGTAGCCAGAAGCATTGAGGTACCAATCAATCCGTTTACTTATAACCGAAGGAAAACGATTCCAGTTCTCGAAGTTGGCCAAAGCGCTGCTCCAGTGGTTATTGCTAATCTAATGACCGAAAGCGAAATTACTTCGAAAGCTATTGAGAATGTAGGCTGGAGGTATAGCGAGTCAAAAAACCAATGGGGAAAATTGGACTTGGGAGCCGATTTTATTCTAGTTGGAAATGCTCCACTAAATCATATTAAAAATCCCGAAACGCTTCCTATTATTGGCAATTCGGCGTTTTGCAAGTATGGCATGGCAAACCTTACTTCGCTTTACACAAGCAACCAAACAGAACCTGTTTTTACCCTTTTAAAGCCCGAAGAGATTGATGAAAAAGCACTAAACTTCTTTGCAAAATCGAACAATTGTATTCTACTGCTAAGTATCGAAAAACTCGAGGGTGTTTTCAATGCCCGAAGGGCAATTTTTCAGATGATGAATGCTGGCATTACGCTGCCTGTAGTAATTACCCTTTCGCTCTCAGCTGCAAATGTAGAAGAATTTCAGCTGAATTCGGCGGCGCTAACTGGCACATTTTTTATCGATGGACTTTGCGATGGAATAATGCTTAGTGGAAATAATATAAATTCTGCAACGGCTACAAGCACTGGCTTTGCCATTTTGCAAGCAGCTGGTGTTAGAGTTACAAAAACCGAATTTATTTCGTGTCCTGGCTGCGGTCGTACGCTTTTCAACCTCAACGATACACTGCGAAAGGTAAAGGAGCAAACGGCTCACCTTAAAGGCTTAAAAATTGGCGTAATGGGCTGTATTGTTAATGGCCCAGGCGAAATGGCCGATGCACACTACGGGTATGTTGGTGCTGGTGCTGGCAAAATAACGCTTTACAAAGGCAAAGAGGTGGTTAAAAAGCATATCCCCGAGAGTAGCGCAGTCGACGAACTTATTGCCATTATTAAAGCCAATGGCGACTGGATTGACAGGGATGTAAACTAATCACTTTTCTCTTCTTAACTCAATTTGAACTATAAAGCAACACTTCTCCCTAAACTATTTTGTAAAACCAACCAAACAAGTTAATTTAGCAAACGGGAACTCTTGCTTGGCTTAACTTAAATGACTAAAATACTAGTAGTTGACGACGACTCAACCTTTTGCATCATGCTCAAATCGTTTCTTACACGAAAAGGTTTCGAGGTGGTTGAGGCATTTTCGTTCGAGGAGGCTGTAAAGGCCCTACGGACAAACACTTTCGATGTTGTACTTTCCGATTTTCGACTACCCGACAAAACTGGGCTGGAGGTTCTTCGTGAGGTAAAAGAGATAAATCCTGCAACTGGTGTAATTATTATGACTGGCTATGCCGATATTCGCATGGCTGTTAATGCCATTAAGCTTGGCGCTCACGACTACGTGGCGAAGCCAATAAACCCCGACGAAATTCTGCTTACCATAAACAGCGTTCTCGAAAATAGCAGCAATAACACCGAAAGTGTAAGTAAAAAGGTAAGATCAACTGAAAAAATCGATTTTATTGAAGGGACAAGCGAAAGTGCCCTACAAGTAAAGCAGTACGTTTCGCTTGTTGCCCCAACAAACCTTTCGGTAATTATCCAGGGCGATAGCGGCACCGGAAAGGAGTACGTTGCTCGCCGTATTCACGCCGAGAGTCTGCGCAAAGCGAAACCCTTTGTTGCCATCGACTGTGGTGCTCTTTCGAAGGATTTAGCTCTAAGCGAATTTTTTGGACACATAAAGGGTTCGTTTACGGGTGCAGTAAGCGATAAAGTTGGGCAATTCGAGGTTGCCAATGGTGGCACGCTTTTCCTCGACGAAATAGGAAACCTTTCGTACGAAGTACAAGTTAACTTGCTGCGCGCCATTCAGGAACGAAAAATTAAGCGCATTGGCGACAGCCGAGAGATAAAAGTGGACGTTCGCATTATTGCAGCGTCGAACGAAGATTTAAAAGATGCCGTAAGGGAAGGAGGCTTCCGCGAAGACCTTTATCATAGGCTAAACGAGTTTACCATTCAGGTCGATCCTCTTCGCGAAAGACTTGGCGACCTCAACGAATTTGCCAGCTACTTCCTTTCGTTGGCAAACCGCGAACTTAATAAGCAAGTAAAAGGCTTCGACCCCGAGGTTATTGAAGTTTTCCGAAACTACTCGTGGCCCGGAAACATCCGAGAACTGCGAAATGTAGTGCGCCGAGCGGTTCTTATTGAGCAGGGCAAGTCCATCTCGGTTCGTAGTCTACCTACCGAAATTGCCTATAGTCAACACGAAACCTTTTTTTCAAAAGCGACTAATGGCTCCGAAAACCTAAAGGATTTAAAAGAAAAAGCCGAACAGGAACTTATCCTTTCGACTCTTCAAAAAGTTAGGTACAACAAAAGCAAGGCTGCAAAGCTGCTCAACATCGACCGTAAAACGCTTTACAACAAAATGCGCCAGTATGGCCTGTCGCTCTAAGCTATTTCATTAAACTGGCGTTTACAAAATCGACATACTTATGGGCTGCCTCCCCATAGGTGTCAATGCTTTTTTCCGAAAGTTTATACGTACACCTTTCGCCCTCTTTTCGCGAAAAAACAATGTAGTACTCGTAGCGACTCTCCTCACGTAAAATAACTCGTGCAAGTTTTTCCGCTCCGCTAACCGAAAGGTCGGCATGGCAAATTGGGCAAAAAAACTCCAGCTCTTCTCCCTTTTCAATACTAAAATTCGGATTAACGGAATAGGTGTAGTCGCCCAGTTTGGGACTTAAAAATAGAATCCCATTTTTCTCGTCCTTCCCTTTTACTGTAAAAACAATGTTTTCGCCCACGCTAAGGTATCCCTTGCAGTTTGGACATAAAAAGTCGGTTTTCATGGCGCAATTTTTTTAGTTACTACCCATATCCTTTTATTCGTTTTTTACTGTTTTTTGTTCCGTTTTTTGTAAACTATTTACACTCGCTCCCAATTGCGAGAGCCCTCAACCCCCGAAAGTAAAATAATTTAACCCGCAGGGAACGCAGAGAACCGCAGAGTATTTTCTTTCCCCCCGCTCTTGCTGCTATGCTAAGGCAAATACATTGCGGGGGTGTTTCAAAAGAAAAATTAACCACAAACCTGTCCGATTGCGCATTGTCGAGTTGGATATTTTATTAGGGGTGGTCGAAAGATTTTTA
>DDWL01000033.1 GCA_002345675.1 Bacteroidales bacterium UBA2287
AACCAAACAGGCCAGCCAGCCCCAGCTACGTTTGCACGAATATTGAAATTGCCAATTCCAGATATCTCCATACCATAAAATTCGCTCCAAGCAATACCAGATTTCAAGTAGTTTCTTGCTGGAGTTAATGTCTCGCCATCTATACCTAAAGTGTTTCCCCCAGCTGGAGTTGTAAATTTATAGCCAACCCAAATTTCGTCACCGGTAATCCGAACTGGATTGGTGAGCGTAACGGTATTCCACGAATGAGACACTGGAGTAACCGTTTTTTCTGAAAGAATTGTGTATGCTTGTGGTTCAATAAATCCAGCTTTGCTCCATATATACACAGTAATATCGCCAATGGGTAAATCGTTAATAAAGACGTCGATCGATTCAATTTCCTGTCCAACGTGCATTGAAGTTTGGTCGTTTTGAAATCGAACGGCAGCATAAACATCGCAACTGCTTTGCAAACCAATGGCACTGGCATTATCTCCGTCAAAGTTCATCGTTCCATCAACCAATGCAGACGAAATTGAAGGGTCAGCAAATTTTGCGAAAGCATTGAATGATAAAAATTCGGTACTAAATTCCCAAACGCTGAAAGAAAACTCAATAGGATAAATTCCGTAAGTAATAATTGGAGTAGTTTCTATCTCTATGATAGGAGACATAGGCCCTGGTACAGTATTGAAAAAAGTAAAATCATCAACGTAAAACTCGAATCCTGCGCCGGCATAAAAATTAATTATATCCAATTTTGGTGTAGCCCAAGTACCACCACTTGCTAAATTACTATATGGCCACATGGCTAAGTCGAGACCATCAAGGCTAAGTTTAGCCTCATCTTCATCAAGGTTTACATCAAAAACTATATGAATCCATGTGTCGGCAGGGTATGGGAAAGTTGAAGTTTCACCGTTTTTAAGCGTAAGAATGCCATTTTCAAAATTGCATTCAAAAGCCCATTTCGAACCAAAAACATGTTCAACATTAAAATAACCTGTTTTTCCTGCTTCAATATACATCCAAAAATCGACTCGCCACATTCCAGTGGTTATGCCTCCAAAGTCGTAAACTATGTCGTTATTTTCTACAACTTTCATCGATTTAATTCCACTATATGTTTTCTCGGTGCTAACAAAAGAAGCTTCACTACCAGTAGTTCCACCCGACCAAGTTTGCCAGTTGGTGGTTTGGGAAGGAATGGTTTCGGTAGTATTGTAACTTTCAAAATCGTCGGTAAAAATTACTGTTTGTGCACTTATTACTGAACTGACAAGAAGAAGTGACATTAGGGGGAAGAGTTTTTTCATGATTAATATTTTATGTAACCAAAGTTAACACATAAACTTCAGGTATTTACAATTCTTACTATAATTCTTGTTCTTATATTTAGAAATAGACATTACTGTTAACTATGAAAAAAGACATCTATATTATACTTTTAACTCAAAACTCATTATTAAACAGTCTCTACTGTATCTCGTTTATCTTCTAATTGTTTAAGTTTTTTTTCTGATATGTTTAAAAAAAATTCCAATTCCACCTCAATCCACACCCTCATTTGTTTAATTCAATGGAAGTCGTAGTTTATATATTGCTAACAATTAGTTAGTTAGTAAATATTGTCGATTATTATTTGCTTAATTGCTTTTAAAGGTTTTTATTTGCAGTCAACAATTCAGAAAAATGAAACACACAACCAACCAACTACATCATCTACATCATTCCCTTCACAGAGAGTGGTGTATTTCCATTGGTATAGGTTGATAGCGTAGTTAGCATACATTAACCCACAAGCCCAGGGGGACAGCCATTCAAAGGTTGTTCCCCTGGGCTTTTTTTATTACACCCTAATCAAACTTATTAAAATGAAAAACACCCTAACACTGGCAATTCAAAAAAGCGGTCGACTAAGCGACGGAACCATTCAGCTGCTTAAGCAGTGCGGAATTAAGGTAAGCAATGGTACAAATCACTTAAAAGCCAAAGCTGAAGGTTTTCCTTTGGAAATTCTATTGCTTCGCGACGATGACATCCCGCAATACGTGGCCGACTCGGTTGCCGACATTGGCATTCTTGGCCTTAACGAAGTTTACGAAAAGGACAAGGATATTGATATTATTAAGCCGTTAGGCTTTTCGAAATGCCGCATTTCAGTTGCCGTTCCCCGAAACGTTGATTATACGGGCAATAGATGGTTAATGGGTAAACGCATTGCCACATCGTACCCTAAAATTCTCGAAAAATATCTTTTGGGCAATGGCATTCAGTCCGACATACACACCATAAGTGGATCGGTTGAAGTAACGCCAAGCGTTGGATTGGCCGATGCCATTTTCGAAATTGTAAGCAGCGGGGGAACTCTTTTAAGCAATGGCCTCGAAGAGGTTGAGGTTGTAATGCAGAGCGAAGCAGTGCTTGTGGCCAACAAAAACCTCGACGCAACAAAAATGGAACTGCTCAAAAAGTTGGTTTTTCGAATCGAATCGGTTCAAAAAGCTCAGCGGAATAAGTACATACTTTTAAATGCACCAAAGGAAAAACTCGATGAAATAGTAAGCATTATTCCTGGCATGAAAAGCCCTACAATACTTCCGCTTGCTACTCCCAACTGGGTTTCGTTGCACTCGGTAATAGGCGAGGACGACTTTTGGGAGGTAATTGGCAGTTTAAAAGAGGCTGGTGCCGAAGGAATTCTGGTGGTCCCCATTGAAAAAATGGTGATTTGATGGTTCTCAGTTCTCGGTTCTCGGTTCTCAGTTGTCTGTTGCGAACCCTGAGCCTGTCGAAGGGTCAGTTGTCTGTTCTCAGTTGTCTGTTCTCAGTCTTCAGACTTCGCCCCGATAACTATCGGGGTTCCGACTTCGGTCTTCGGTCTTCGGTCTTCGGTCTTCGGACTTCCGACTTCCGACTTCGGACTTAAATAACTCAATAACCCAATAACTCAAAAAATGACAAATTTAAACTTTGAAAAACTAAACGGGTTAATCCCAGCCATTGTGCAGGACGATACCAACGGTCAGGTACTTATGCTGGGCTTTATGAATCGCGAAGCGCTCGAGATTACCAAAAAAACCGGATTTGTAACCTTTTACAGTCGAACGCGCAGGCAAATATGGACCAAGGGCGAAACATCGCGAAATTACCTTGCAGTCCAAAGTATTACCCCCGATTGCGATGGCGACACCTTGCTAATTGCTGCAATTCCTCAGGGACCTGTTTGCCACACTGGCAATTCAACCTGTTTTGGAAACCAGGTTTCGAGTAGTGTTAATTTCCTCGAAAAACTTGAACGAATAATTCTTTCGAGAAAAAACGAATCGATCGATTCGAGCTATACTGCTAAGCTACTAAACTTAGGCTCAAAACGAGTTGCCAAAAAACTTGGCGAGGAGGCTGTTGAATTAGCTTTAGAGGCCGAAAATGGCACAACCGAAAGGCTTATCGACGAGGCTGCCGATTTAATGTACCACATACAGGTTCTATTAGTTTCTCGTGGGCTAAGCATTAGCGATGTAACCGAAAAACTTAGGCAAAGGCACTTGAAAGCTACTCCTGTTAACGAAATGGAGGAATCGTTTGTACGTGGTGAAAAAATATGGAGTAAATAGTAAGAAGCAATGAAAACACTTATAAATCCTAATTCACAAGAGATAGAAACGGCATTAGTTCGCCCTGTAAACTTCGATGAATCCTTGAGTAAGCGGGTTAGGGATATTTTAAACGAAGTTAAGCTGTTGGGCGACACTGCCCTTATGGGGTTCAATAGTAAGTTCGATGAATACCAGGGTTCAATTAAAATTGAAAAGGCTGAGTTAGAAAAAGCAGCAGAGATTGTTTCGGAGGAGTTGAAAAGCGCTGTAAATCTTGCTATAAACAATATCGAAACGTTTCACAGAAGTCAACGGCCACAGGATATTTATAAAGAAACAATGGATGGCGTTCGATGCGAGTTGCTTTATAAGCCGCTTTCGCGAGTTGGGCTTTACATTCCTGGGGGAACTGCGCCATTGCTTAGCACCGTGCTTATGCTTGCTGTTCCAGCAAAAGTTGCTGGTTGCAAGGAACTTGTAATCTGTACGCCACCAAATCCATCGGTGGAACTGCTGTACGTTTTAAGCCTTTTCGATGCTAAAGTGTTTTTAGTTGGTGGTGCACAGGCCATTGCTGCAATGGCTTTTGGAACCGAAACCGTTCCACAGGTCGATAAGATTTTTGGCCCAGGAAATAGCTACGTTACTGAGGCAAAAATGCAGGTAACTAGGCTGTGCGTACCAATCGATATGCCCGCTGGGCCATCGGAAGTTCTTATTATTGCTGATGAATCGGCAATTCCCTCGTTTGTTGCAGCCGATTTGCTTTCGCAAGCCGAGCATGGCGAGGATAGTCAGGTTCTTCTTATTTCAACCAGCAAAAGAGTTCTTAAGGAGTCGCTTAACGAAGCCGATAGCCAGCTGCAAACGCTTCCCCGCAAGGATATAGCCCAAAAGTGCCTTGAAAACAGCGTGGCCATTTTAGTGGACTCCGTTTCGCAAGCAGTTGAAATTAGTAATAATTATGCACCCGAACACCTTATTCTTGCCATTGGAAATGCCAATGAAATAGTAAATACAATTACCAATGCGGGTTCGGTATTCGTTGGCAACTACTCGCCCGAATCGGTTGGCGACTACACCAGTGGAACTAACCATACACTGCCCACAAACGGCTTTGCTCGAAACTGGAGCGGAGTAAACCTGCTTAGCTTTTACAAGACTATTACATTTCAGCAACTTTCATACAATGGGCTAAAAGGCTTAGCCAACGCAACAATTACACTTGCCCGGGCTGAAGGTCTCGAGGCTCATGCAAGAGCAGTGGAGGTTCGAATTATAGGGAATAATGTATAAACGATTTCAAGAAACAGCCCTCAATAATTAAATTACACATAAAACTTAAGTCAAAATGATTAGCAACCTGCTCCGCACCAATATTCGAAACCTAAAGCCATACTCCTCGGCACGCGACGAGTTTATGGGTGAAGGGTGTACTTTCCTCGATGCCAATGAGAGTCCAACTCAACTCGAAGGCCTTCCAAATGGAATAAATAGATACCCAGCTTCGCTTCAAAGTCAAATAGTAAAGGAGGTTTCTCGTATTAAGAATGTTGAAGAAAGCCAGATTTTCATTGGCAACGGAAGCGACGAAGCAATCGACTTGCTAATCCGCTGCTTTTGTGAACCTGGAAAAGATTCAATCCTAATTTTTCCACCAACATACGGAATGTACTCTGTTTGTGCCGCTATAAACGACATAAAAATTGTTGAGTGTAGGTTGAATTCAAATTTTGGGATAGACATCGACTCCTTTCAGAAAATTAGTGAAATTCCTTCAATAACCTTTATTTGCAATCCCAACAATCCAACCGGCAATACACAGTCCAAGGAGGTGATTCGGCAAATTATTGAAATGTCGAAGGGAATTGTTATTGTCGATGAGGCATACATCGACTTTTGTTCCGAAAAATCAGTACTCCACTTGATTAACCAATACCCAAACCTTGTGGTTTGCCAAACCCTTTCGAAGGCCTGGGGTCTTGCTGGGGCTCGAATAGGGTTAGCCTTTGCCTGTAACGAAATAATTCAGGTCTTAAACAAGGTTAAGTTTCCATATAACATTGGAAAACCATCGGCCGAACTTGCTCTTAAAGCTTTGAGAATGGAAAGCGAAATGCGCTCAAGGGTAGCAACTATAGTAGCCGAGAGGGTAAGGGTTGCCAGCGAATTGAGCAAAATTAAAGGAGTTGAAAAGGTATACCCTTCGGAGGCTAACTTTTTGTTGGTTAAAGTTGAAAATGCAAATAGAACTTATGCCGAGCTAATTACTAAAGGTATTGTGGTTCGAAATAGAACAAACGAATTTGGTTGCGACAACTGCTTGAGAATTACCATTGGCACTAAAGAGGAAAACGATAGCCTCATTGCGGTCTTAAAATCTTTATAAATCAACACTGGCTTAAAATACTAACATAAAAATGAACAGACAAAAATTACTTATAATCGACCGCGACGGAACTTTAATCAGTGAACCCAACGATTTTCAGGTCGACTCGTTCGCTAAGCTGCAATTCATTCCCGAGGTAATTACGTGGTTAGGTAGAATTGCAAGGGAACTCGACTATACGTTGATTATGGCCACTAATCAGGATGGCCTTGGAACTTCTTCGTTTCCCGAGGAAACGTTTTGGGGGCCTCACAACTTCATTTTGAAAACATTCGAAAACGAAGGCATTTGCTTTAGCGATGTGCTAATCGACAGCTCATTTGAACATGAAGGGAAGGATACTCGTAAGCCGGGAATTGGAATGTTTTCGAAATACTTAAACGGCCAGTTCGACCTACAAAACTCATACGTAATTGGCGACCGATTAACCGACCTACAGTTGGCAACCAATTTAGGTGCGAAAAGCATTTTTTTCTCAGCCAATTGTGATGACAGAGCCGCTCTTTCAACAAATAATTGGAAGGAGATTTACCAATTTCTGAAAGGTGAAAGAAAGGCAAGTGTTGTTCGAAAAACCAACGAAACCGATATTTCGGTAGCTGTAAATCTCGACAATGAAGGAGAATCGCAAATTTCGACTGGTCTTGGTTTTTTCGATCATATGCTGCAGCAAATTGCTCGTCACGCAGGCATTCAACTTACTATTTTGTGCAATGGCGATTTGCAGGTTGATGAGCACCATACCGTTGAAGATGTTGCCATTACGCTTGGCGAAGCCATAAATGTTGCCTTGGGAAATAAACGAGGAATAGCGCGTTATGGGTTTTCTTTGCCAATGGACGAGTCGTATGCTCAAGTTCTTATCGACCTTGGTGGTAGACCATTTTTTATTTGGAAATGTAAGTTTAAGAGGGAACGTATAGGCGACTTGCCAACCGAATTACTTTCACATTTTTTCAGTTCACTTTCCTACTCACTTGGCGCCAATATTCATATTAAAGCCAAGGGAACTAACGAGCACCATAAGGCGGAAGCAATTTTTAAAGCCTTTGCCAAATCGCTTAAACAGGCAATTGCTGTGGATGGTGAAAATTTACCAACAACAAAGGGCATTATTTAAAAAATGAAGAGATGAAAACCGGAATAATATCGTATGGTGCTGGGAATGTGGCATCGGTTGAAAATGCACTACAAAGACTCGGTGAAAGCAGCTTTGTTTCATCGGACATTAACGAACTGTTAAAAGCCGACAGGCTTATATTTCCTGGAGTAGGACACGCAAAAATGGCAATGGGTGCTTTAATTGAAAAGGGAATTGATACGTTTCTTAAAAACTACAATCGTCCTGTATTAGGCATTTGCCTTGGAATGCAACTTATGGGAATTAATTCCGAAGAGGGAGAAACCAGCGCATTGGGGTTAATTGATTTTGAAGTGAAAAAATTTACAACACAACTCAAAGTCCCACACACAGGGTGGAATAGCATTTCCATTGCAACTCCCAATCCGTTATTTAAGGGAATCGATAGTGGTACCTATTTCTACTTTGTTCACAGCTATTATGCTCCACTTTGCAGTAATACAATTGCAACTTGCAATTATGGAAACGAATTTAGCGCTGCCGTTTGTCGAAATAACTACTATGGAGTTCAGTTTCATCCCGAAAAAAGCGGCGATGCTGGAATGCAACTAATTCAAAACTTTTTTCGGCTATAAACTTTTCAATTCAAACAAGTTCTGTTTTAAAATAAATGAATTTCAATATGAAAATTATTCCTGCAATTGATATAATTAATGGAAACTGCGTTCGGTTAGTTAACGGGCATTTTGATAAGATTACCATTTACAATAATAGTCCCATTGAGCAAGCTAAATACTTTGAGGAAAAAGGAGCAAAGTATCTTCACATAGTCGATTTAAGTGGAGCTAAAAATGGTAAAACTCATCAGCTAAAATTACTCGAAGCCATTTGCAAATCGACAAATTTAGTGGTCGATTTTGGTGGTGGAATTAGGAGCGCCGAAGACATTCAGAGTATACTTAATACAGGTTGCAAACAGGTTAATTTGGGCACCTTTCTAATTCAAAATATTGATGAAGTTGAGGTGCTAATTCAACGATTTGGTAGCAATAAACTAATAGCATCGTTAGATGTAGATAATGAAATGATTAGAGTAAATGGCTGGATTGAGAATACTCCGTTTTTACTATTCGATATTATTCATTCGCTTATGAATAAAGGCTTTACAAATTTTGCAATTACCGACATTAATCGCGATGGCACTTTAACCTCTCCAGCAGTAGAGTTGTATCAGAAAATTCTAAAAGAATTTCCAAGCATTAACCTTCGAGCAAGTGGGGGAGTTTCGTCGGAAATTGATTTGAATAATTTAAAGCAAATGGGATGCGAGGGCGCTATTTTAGGAAAGGCTTTATACGAAGGTGTTATTTCGCTCGAAACGCTTTTTAAAACCGGAAAATACGAATAGAACATGCTCGCAAAACGAATAATTCCCTGCCTCGATGTGAAAAATGGCAGAACAGTAAAAGGAATAAATTTCGATAACCTGCTCGATATGGGCGACCCAGTTGACCTTGCCTTAGAGTACTGCCAGCAGGGAGCCGACGAATTAGTGCTGCTCGACATAACAGCTACTCTCGAGGGTCGTTCCACTTTTTTGAAAGTGGTTAAAAATGTGGCAAAAGCCATAAATATTCCATTTACGGTTGGCGGTGGAATATCGACCGTAAAACAGGTTGAAGAGTTACTAATGTGCGGTGCCGATAAGGTTTCGTTGAATACTTCAGTCATTTTATACCCTAAATTAATTACTGAAATAGCAAACCAATTTGGTTCTCAGTGTGCTGTGGTTGCAATCGACACGCGATTAACCCCAAAGGGCTGGGAAGTGGTTAGCCATGCAGGTACTCGCTTAACAGGGAAATTGGCTTTCGATTGGGCAAAAGAGTGCGAAAGCTTTGGTGCCGGCGAAATTTTGCTCACTTCGTATACCTCCGACGGAACGTGCAAGGGTTTTGCCCTCGATATAACCGGTTCTATTTCCAATGCTTTAACTATTCCTGTTGTTGCTTCGGGAGGTGCAGGAACTTTACAGCACTTTGTCGATGTATTTAAAATTGGCAATGCCGATGCAGCACTTGCTGCTGGGGTTTTTCACCGAGGTGAAATTGCAATTGACGAATTAAAAGAAATGCTAAAATTAAGTGGTATACCAGTAAGAATAACCCATTCATGTTCTTTGTATTAACTGGATAAGCCTGATTTGGGATTTTTAACTACTCAGGGGTCTTTTATAGTTGATGTTTTCTTAAGTAGGAAAATATAAACTCCATTGCTCGATTTTTTAAACTTCGTTGAGCCCTGCGGGGTTATCGCAAATCTGGACAACTATCCATAGCCGTCAGGCTTAGGAGGCATATAACTGATAATCATCATCAATTTGGTGATAAAGAGAAGTATGTATTTTAGCTACGGAGTAGCTAACTGTTTATAGTAACAAAAATTATTATTAACCAAAAGCTCCAGAGGAGCGTCCTGTAAATATGGCAACCGAGCTTGCGAACTCAGCGAAGCTAAACAACTATTCACAGAGCGCTCCTCTGGAGCTTAAATGCTTTTGTAAATATTTACTATAAACAGAATGCCCCGCTGGGGCAGGTTAAAACAATTGATAATATTGATTTTTAAATATTAGCCTGACGGCTATGGATAACTATCGGGAGCTAAGAGCGCCAAGAAAGAAAAAGCTTAAAAGTTTTTTTTCTTTGCGTGCTAATTGGTTGTAATTCTTTTAATTTCACTTTTCTTGTCTGACTCCTATTAAAGAAAACCCCATTTTCCAACGACCTATCTGATTTTTTTTCATTTGCGTTCTTCTTTGAGTTCAGAGAATTTTTGCGGCTTTGCGGCTTTGCGTGAGAATTTTATTGATGCTGAATTGTTAAACTAAACGCACTGTTACACCCAGTTCCTCAATCCTCTTAACTATTGCTTGAGGCGCATCCCTGTCGGTAATAATTTCATCTACTACCAGCAAATCGCATATTTTACCAAAACCTCTTCGACCAAACTTGCTCGAGTCGGCAAGAACAATTACTCTTTGTGCCGATTTTATCATAACCTGGTTTAGCGAAGCTTCTTGTGCGCTTGTTGTGGTTAATCCGTATTCGGAATCAATTCCGTCGACTCCCAAAAAGAGTTTGTTGCAGCTGAATCCCTCCATCATTCGCTCGGCAAAGGGCCCAACTGCCGAGTTTGAGCTTTTACGAATAACGCCACCAAGTTGGTGTATTTCAATGTCGGGATTAATGTTTAGTACTTGCGCAACATTTAGCGAAGCTGTAATTACCGTTAACGGTTTTACTGTTTGAAGCTGATTTGCCAGTTCGAGTATTGTGGAGCCCGAAGCCATTATAATGCTATCGCCAGGCTCAATACTCATCATTGCCGCTTTAGCAATTCGCACTTTTTGGTCGACGCTAATTTTCTCCTTTTCGTGAATATTCCTTTCGGTAATAAACGGATTACTTGGGGTTGCGCTGCCATGAGTGCGAAAAAGAAGCTTTCGACTTTCGAGTAGTTTCAAATCCTTTCGAATTGTAACAACCGAAACTTTTAGCTCATCGCTTAGTTCAGTTACATTTACAAAACCCTGTTCGTGGAGCCTGTTTAGTATAAACTGATGGCGTTTAGCAATACTTTGCGACATATCTTCTACCTATTAATTCGAATTCAAAGTTAAGCAAAAGTATATAAAGGAAACCTTTTTGTGTACTTTATTTAATAAAAAACAACAAAACGTAATAAAATAAGTTTCGTATTCTTTGCTTTTAAGTTTCGATTATTTACCTTTGCAGGGTGTTTATTATTCCAAAATAACCATTAAAAGGGTTGAAAATGAAAAGAGATGAGATAGTTAGCAAGGTAATTGAAAAGGGAAAAACTTTCGATTTTGTAATTATTGGTGGCGGAGCAACGGGTGTTGGCATTGCCCTCGAGGCAGCCACTAGGGGATATTCGGTAGTTCTTTTCGAAAAATCCGATTTTACAAAGGGAACTTCGAGCAAAAGCACCAAACTGGTTCACGGAGGTGTACGCTACTTAGCTCAGGGCGATATTGCCTTGGTTCGCGAAGCTTCGGTCGAAAGAGGACGTTTAGTGAATAATGCACCTCATCTTGTTTCGAATCAATCGTTTATAATTCCAACTTTTGGACTTTGGGATGAGTTAATGTACACGGTAGGTCTTACTCTTTACGATCTTTTAGCCGGCAGAATGAGTCTTGGTCGCTCGTTAAGAATTTCGAAAAGCAAATCGCTTTTACGTATGCCCGCACTTAAACCAAAAGGAGTATCGGCAGGTGTTGTTTACCACGATGGGCAATTCGACGACAGCCGTTTAGCTATAAATGTGCTACAAACTGCCCATGAGTATGGCGCGTTACCCGTTAACTACTTTGGCGTTTCGCAGCTTACAAAAGACGAAAATGGAAAAGTAAACGGAGTTGTAGCTAACGACGAACTTTCTGGAGAAACATATACCATATACGCAAAGGTGGTTATTAATGCCACTGGGGTTTTTGTCGACGATATTTTACAAATGGATAACCCTACAGTTGCCAAGAGCATTAGGCCAAGTCAAGGAATTCACCTCGTGCTCGATAAGTCGTTTTTCCCAGGCAACGATGCGTTAATGATTCCTAAAACCGACGATGGGCGTGTGCTTTTTGCAGTTCCATGGCACAACCATATTGTGGTTGGAACAACCGACACTCCAATAAATACTACTTCGCTCGAACCAGTTGCCCTTGAACAAGAGGTTAACTTCATATTAAATACGATGGGTCGTTACCTAACCCGTCAGCCTTCACGTTCCGACGTGCTTAGCGTATTTGCAGGACTTCGTCCGCTGGCTGCGCCAAAAGGGGAGTCGACCAAAACAAAGGAAATTTCGCGAAGTCATAAAATATTTGTTACGCAATCGAACTTATTTACAATGGTTGGTGGGAAGTGGACAACCTTTCGCCGAATGGCTCAGGATATGGTCGAAAAAGTTGAGAATACTCTCGATTGGGAAAAAACAAAAACGAAAACTAAAAACTTACCAATTCACGGTTACGTTAAAAAGGTTGACCACAATTCGAATCTGTATTGGTATGGCTCCGACATTGATGGCATTAACCAATTAGTGACCAACAACCCCGAAATGGGCGAGTACGTTAGCAAATCGCTGGGCATAATAAAAGCGCAGGTTGTTTGGGCAGTGCAAAACGAAATGGCATTTACTGTTGAAGATGTTCTTTCTCGCCGTACACGATGCTTACTACTAAATGCTCGCGAGGCAATAACCATAGCACCAAAGGTAGCAAGTATTATGGCCAAAGAACTTGGTAAAAACTCCGATTGGGAGCAAAAGCAGGTCGATGACTTCAATAGAATTGCTTCGATGTATATTCTTCGGTAAGTAAATTAGTATATTTAACACTCGAATTAAATTTTTTTGAGGTTGTCTCAAAAGTCAAATTAATTTAACCGCAAAGGGCGCTAAGTTTTTACGCAAAGCGCACTAAGTGCTGTATGCGTTAATATTAACTTTGCGTTACTTAGCGATTTCTTTGTGGGCTTTGCGGTTAAAAGTCTTTTGTTAGTTCCTCATTGCAAGTAAAGTGTTTTTAACAGACTCTAAGTATTTAAGAATGGAAAAGTTTATTCTTGCGCTCGACCAGGGAACAACTAGCTCGAGAGCCATTATTTTCGACAAAAAAGGAAGTATCCGCTCAAAAGCCCAAAAGGAGTTTAACCAAATTTTCCCAAAGCCAGGATGGGTTGAACATGACCCTATGGAAATATGGTCGTCGCAGGTTGGGGTTGCTGCCGAAGCCATGTCGAAAATGGGAATTGATGGGGCAAACCTTGCAGGAATAGGCATTACCAATCAGCGCGAAACAACCATCGTTTGGGATAAACGAACTGGCGAACCCGTTTATAATGCAATTGTTTGGCAGGACAGGCGTACCTCGGAATTTTGCGATGAGCTAAAGGCAAAGGGTCTCGATAATCTAATAAAGAAAAAAACTGGACTTGTTGTCGATGCATACTTTAGTGGAACCAAGGTTAAATGGATTCTCGACAATGTAAAGGGTGCACGAAAATTGGCCGAAAAAGGTCATTTAGCTTTTGGCACTGTCGATACATGGCTGGTTTGGAAATTTACAGCCGGAAAAACTCACGTTACCGACGTTTCGAACGCAAGCCGCACCATGCTTTTCAATATTCATACACTTGAATGGGATAAGGAACTTCTCGAAATACTAAGCATTCCAAGTTCAATGCTGCCACGAGTGGGCTCTTCGAGCGAAATTTACGACCATACAAGCCCCTCGGTTTTTGCCACTATGGTTCCAATTTCGGGTATTGCGGGCGACCAGCAGGCAGCACTTTTTGGACAAATGTGTGTTAACAACGGAATGGTTAAAAGTACCTATGGAACGGGTTGCTTTATTCTTGCAAATACGGGAAGCAAGCCATTTGAGTCGAAAAACCAGATGCTTACAACCATTGCATGGAAAATTGGCAATACCACAACTTATGCCCTTGAGGGCAGCGTATTTGTTGCAGGTGCAGTTGTGCAGTGGCTTCGCGATGGATTAGGAATTATTAGCTCCTCGGCCGAAATTGAAACACTTGCCTCGCAGGTTTACGATAGCGGCGATGTGTTTTTCGTACCCAGCTTTACAGGTCTTGGTGCACCACATTGGGATCAGTACGCACGTGGAACCATTGTTGGAATGACTCGCGGAACAACAAAAGCGCATATTGCACGAGCAGCACTCGAAGCCATTGGCTTTCAAACAGCCGAAGTTATAACGGCAATGGAACGCGATTCGGGAATTGCAATTTCCGAAATCCGGGTCGACGGTGGTGCATCGGCAAATAATTTGTTAATGCAGTTCCAAGCTAACATTCTGAATAAGCCAGTAATTCGTCCTCAAATAGTTGAAACTACAGCTTTAGGCGCAGCCTATTTGGCAGGTTTGGCAACAGGTTTTTGGTCGGATATTGAGGAAATAAAGCGGCAATGGCATCAAGAGTATAGGTTCGACCCAATAATGCAAATGGCTGAAGTTGAAAGGCTAACCAAACGTTGGAGCGAGGCTATTGAGAGAGCAAAGGGGTGGGCGAGGTAGTAACTATTAATTTGGGTTTGTTTTCGCTCACTTAATAATTGCTTTTCGATTTTTTGCCTGTTTTATTAGGGATTGAAGCAGTTTTGAAAATTTTTTTTCAGCTTTTTTTGCTCTATTAACTACATCCTTTTTTACATCTAACATAAGTAGATGTAGTTGAATATCTGTTGGTTCTATATCGTAAATAAATTTATAATCACTTTTCATAGCAGTATATTATTTTACAAATCTGTTTAAATTTTCATAGATATTTTTTATAACAATTGCCACGGGCTTTAGCCCGTGGACTTAAATTAGGAAAAAACATGGCTTTAGCCAAACATTTCAATCATTTTTGGGCTAAAGCCCAGTATTTCTGTTATAAATATCCCACGGGCTAAAGCCCGTGGCAACAAACAAACTAAATTTAAACAGTTTCTAAATATATTCAGAATTGAGGTTTTATTTCAATTGCTTTGTTTGTAAAAACTCACTAAGTTGTTAGTAATAAACGAATAAAGCCCAACATTTTGATTGGGCTTTATTCGCTATATATGTAGATTTTACCTATTCTTCATCGAAAATTCCCGTCCAGCACGAAGTGCTTTAAGGTTTACGTCAACCACATCGTTGCCTTTGCGTCCAAAAAGTTCGCGAATACCATCTTCTAATTTTTCAAAAGGAATATCGATAAAAGGCGAAGCTGCGCCAAGCATTACAATATTCGACGACCGCGACGAACCTGCCTCCTTTGCCATGGCATCGGCGTTAAGGGCAATGTGATTAGGAATTGCTTCAACTGCTTTAATCACCTCTTCGGTTTCGGGGTAATCGGTAATATTAACAAATGGTACAGTGTTGGTAACAAGCCATCCATCTTTCCGAAGGAAAGGCAAGTAGCGCAATCCCTCCATTGGTTCAACAGATATTATAAGATGAGCGCTGCCGTTGGGTATTAGGTCGGAAGCAATAGGCTTATCGGAAATGCGAAGGTGCGACTGCACATCGCCACCGCGCTGGCTCATTCCGTGTACTTCGGCCTGTTTAATATGAAGATTGCTTTTAACTGCTGCTAAACCTATTCCGGCAGCAATGGATAGAATTCCTTGTCCGCCAACCCCTGCTAGTATTATATCGGTTTTCATTGTCGTATTTTTTCGAATTAGTAACTCAGTAATGTTTAACTATTCCTCCGATGATTTTTTCTCATCCTTTTTTCTGCGAGCAAAAGTTTGAATGCACTCGCGCTGTGGAATTATAACCGAAACGCCTTGGTAAGCAAGTTCCTGTTTCATAATCCTAACATTTTCCTCGTGGTTCTTTTTAAGGGGAGTTAAAACAAAAATATGATCGGGATGAACGCCAATACCTTTGCAAATTTCCAGTATTCGACCATGAGCCGAAGAGGTTTGGCCGCCAGTCATGCCGGTTGTTGAGTTGTCGGAGATGATTACGGTTATTGGAGAATTCTCGTTAACAGCATCGAGAAGGCCAGTCATTCCGCTGTGGGTAAAGGTTGAGTCGCCAATAACTGCAACTGAAGGAACTAAACCTGCATCGGCTGCACCCTTTGCCATTGTTATTGATGCGCCCATGTCGACACACGAATTTATGGCGTTAAACGGAGGCAAAGCACCAAGGGTATAGCATCCTATATCGGCAAAAACACGACCTGCTCCAAAGTCAATAATAGCTTCGTTTAATGCTGTGTACACATCAATGTGACCGCAACCAGTACACAGCGAAGGTGGACGTTTACGAACTACATTTGGAATTGGCATTCCTTCGTAAACTTCCATGTTAAAGGCTTTTGCAATAATGGCAGGATTTAATTCGCCATCGCGGGGTAAAGTGCCATCGAGGCGACCATGAATGGGCTTGCCAATGTTTATAATACCTTTTACCATTTCCTCAATAACGGGCATGCCGTCTTCGAGTACCATAAGGGTTTCGCAATGGTCGTAAAGTTTATTTACAAGGCTTGAGGGAACAGGATACTGGCTAATTTTTAGCACGGAGTGGGGGCAACCATCGGGAAAATTCTCCATTAAGTAGTTGTGGGCAATTCCGGCAGCTATAATTCCTAACTTTTTGTTGTTACTAAGCGAAAGTCTATTAAAAGTCGACTTTTCGGCAAGCGATTCCATTACAGGAATTGTGTTTAGCAACTTTTTATAGTTAACCCTTGCAATGGCTGGAAGTAGAACAAACTGACGCGGATCGGTTGGTAACTTTAACTTGTTTTGTGGAGTTACCGCTTTACGCACAACACCCGAGCGCGAATGCGCTAAACGGGTTGTTATGCGAATCATAACCGGCACATTTAACCTTTCGGAAAGTTCGAATGCCATGTAGACCATGTCGTAGGCTTCCTGCTGGTTAGTTGGCTCGAGAATTGGAATCATTGCAAATTTTGCATAAAACCTCGAGTCCTGCTCGTTTTGCGACGAGTGCATCGAGGGATCGTCGGC
This sequence comes from Bacteroidales bacterium UBA2287, assembly GCA_002345675.1. Classification (GTDB taxonomy): domain Bacteria; phylum Bacteroidota; class Bacteroidia; order Bacteroidales; family Tenuifilaceae; genus UBA2287. Next base: position 16,628 of record DDWL01000033.1, read on the forward strand.
CGAAACAACAACTAAGCCGCCATTAACGCCGGTCATTGCTGCATTAATAAAGGCATCGGCGGCAACATTAAGCCCAACGTGCTTAAAGCATACCATGGCGCGCTTACCTGCGTACGACATGCCAATGGCAGCTTCCATTGCGGTTTTCTCGTTAGCCGACCAAACACGGTGAATGTTAAGCTCGGCAGCCTGTTTCGAGTGCTGAACGAACTCCATAATTTCGGTTGAAGGAGTGCCGGGATATGCATAAACACCCGAAATACCGCCATCGATTGCTCCTTGAGCTAAGGCTTCGTCGCCAAGTAGAAGAAGTTTCTCCATTTCTATGTTTTTTTATCTGATTTTGTGGCAATTACAATTTGTGTTAGCTCAATTTCAATTTATTAGCAAATTGAACAGTAACGCAAAATATTGAAAGCAAAAATACCAAAAAAATTAAAATAATGCTCTAAAATTTAAAAAACGACTTCATTTTGAAACTTAATCGATAATTGTTGCGGTAATCTTTCGACTGCCACCATTCTTTCGAAATTCGCAAAGGTAAATACCCTGCCAAGTTCCCATGGAAAGTTTGCCATTTGATATGGGAATAGAAACCGAAAAGCCAATAAGTGAAGCCTTTAGGTGGGCAGGCATATCGTCGGAACCCTCGTCGGTATGGGTAACCCAACTTTGCCCTTCGGGCACTAAGCGATTAAAGAATGTTTCAAAATCGCTGCGAACCGACGGATCGGCATTTTCGTTAATGGTAATGCATGCCGAGGTGTGGCGAATAAAAAGGTTAAGTAACCCAGCGTTGGGTAGTTGTGGCAGTTGTTCGAGAATTTGGCGTGTAACCAAATGAAATCCATAGGGGTAGGGTGGAAGCGAGAATTCAACCTGTTTAACCATGTCAACTTTTATATTAACGTTAAGTTCGATATAAGAAATAAATGTGCTATTTTTAATTTCTCGCTGATACCGCTGATTTACGCAGAAAATATTTTTAAGTTTTAATCATCCTGCGCTTATCTGCGTAATCTGCGTAATCTGCGAGAGACAATGAGTTAAAAAGTTTTGAGGTATTAAGGTTATAATAAAAATCTTTACTGAAATTTAAACAGTTTCTAAAACAATCATTTTGTAAATTGCAAAGCATAACACCTCTGTGTTAAAACCTACGTTATATTAATGGTTTTACCTTGTGATGAATAAAATCGAAGCAAAAGTTCTCAAGTTCATCGCGGAGACGGGCAAATTCAACTTTTTTCTGATTTTCATCCTCAATTTCAACTCCTGCCACATCGGGGAATGGGTACTCGTAAACCCGAGGATTACCTTTAAATACTGGAAGTATATGCTTTATTCCATCGCTTAAAAGAATTACATAGTCGAATTCCTTGCCATTTAATGCAGTAAATCCTTTCGATTTATATGCTGAAATATCGATAACGGCTTCGACCATAGCGTTAGCGGCATCGAGGTTTAATGATGTTGGAACAACACCTGCGCTGCTAACTTCAACTTCGCCTTTTCCGTAGTAGCTTAACCATCCTTCAGCTATTTGCGATCTGCAAGAGTTTCGCTCCGAAACAACAAGTATTCTTTTCATAGACGAATGTATTAGTTCGATTACATAAATATAAATAATTTACAATGCAAAACCCCACAAAGAATAAAAAACTTTGTGGGGTTTAAGAAATTGAGAGGTTATAAATGTTTTAAAAGGTTGGGAAAGAGGCTATAACTGCACTAACTCGCTTTATAGAGTATGTTGTAAAGTAGCCAATGCCATTGTTGCTAATGTTAGTTCGTGGATTAGCTGGAGCGCCACTAAATAGGGGATTTGAAGGTCTTGCTGTAGTTTGCGTTTCGGTTACGAACTTAAAGTAGTCCTCGGTTATTCCACATATTCCCGAAACAACTGTGTCGCCTGGCGAAAGAGCCGCTTGGTTCATCCAAAAATAGTTAGGAATTTCGTACATGTTGCTACCGTTAAAAAGTATATCGTCAAAAATTCTTAAATTAGAAATGGAGTCGGTTTCAAGTGTACTGTTTACCCAAGTATGAAACATATAGTAATTTTTGCTGTCAACTGGATCGACCGCACCAGTAAATAAAGCCCAACTTCTCCAATCGGGGATATAAAAAACATTAATTGAATCGGGTTGCACTACATCAGGAAGGTACGACGTGGCTGTGTAGCTTTGCATAACTCCATCGCCTAACAGGTCTACATTTTGAATACTTAGAGTGTAGGCTTTTCCAATTTCGCCATAAACATTGGGTAGCGTAAAGTAAACACCTGCTTCAGTTTGCGATTCAGTAAGGGCGAAAACATTTTCACCATCGGTTATTGAAACATTGGCACCCGAAATTCCTTGGGGAGTAGCGTTGCTAAAGTATCCCCCCGAACGGCTTATTGCAATTTTGTGAGCAGTTGTGTCGGTGGTTAATTCGCCATAAACAACGCAACGAACATAAGTGCTATCGAGTTCAATGTCGTATCGTTCGGTACACGATGCAATGATAAATACCGAAATACTTAATATTGAAATTTTTTGCTTTGATAGTAGAGACTTCATTTTTTAAAACTTAAAGTTGTAGGTTATCGATGGAATTATTGAGAACAGGTAAGTCTTTTCGGCATAGGTAATATTCGGATTTTCTTCGTCCTGAACAAAGTTAATAGCCCATGCATTTTTCCTGTTATAAACATTATATATTGAAAGATTCCATTCGCTTTGCCATTTTTTCGCCTTTAACGCACGAGGCCTGTAGCTTACTGCAAAATCGAGTCGATGATAGTTTGGGTAGCGGAAACTATTACGCGATGTGTAAAGCGGTAAAATGTTTCCCATAATTTCGTAGCGTCCCGAGGGAAAGGTTGCTGGTACGCCATTCGAAAACACCCAATTTGCCGACAGTGTCCACTTGGGGCTGTGTTCGTAGTTAAACACAACTGAAACATCGTGAGGCTTGTCGTAAGGAGCAGGGTACGATTTGCCATTGTTTATAGTTTCAATATTTCGGTAAACCTTCGAATAGGTATAGCTTACCCATCCGTTTATTTTTTTTCCTGTATAGCGAGCCATAACCTCAATGCCGTATGCTTCGGCTGTTCCAGTTCGAAGTTCTCCTTCAAGTTTTTCGTTTAATAGCATGTTGGCAAAATCCTTAAAGTCCACCACGTTCCACATATCTTTAAAATAACCTTCAACCGAAGCTTCGAGGGAATTATTGAATAAATTTTGAAAGAATCCTAAAGCAAACTGATCGGCATACTGAGGTTTAACATTTGGCGATGCTGTAAACCAAACGTCGAGAGGAGTTCCAGCATTCGAATTCGATGCCTGCTGAATGTACTGTACGGTGCGTGAATAGCTGGCTTTAACCGATTGCGACTGATTAAAAGCGTATACTGCGCCAATTCGGGGTTCGAAGTTTATGTAGGTTTTGTATAGATCGCCCTTGTTATAAAATGATGAATCGGAAACCGAGTAATTGTTGTTGTAACTGTAAACTTTAGCTTTTCCTATGTTTTGGTGCGCCGAAAGCCTAAGGCCATACTTTAGGGTTAGCTTTTCGCCAACACTTTGCTCGTTTTGAGCATAAATGCCATGCTCTAAGCTATAAGCATTGGGCATAATAATTTCGCTTAAAATGCTTTCGGTACCTGTGCCTTTAGCATTTCCAGGTTTCAAAAAGTGATAGGTAGTTTGCAGTCCAAACCGAATAGTATTATTGCTGTTGGCAAAGTAGTTAAAATCGAATTTTAGGCTATAGTCCTCCATGTTCGATTTCCAAATAAACGATGATGCTTCGCCTTCGGGGGTTCCTAAAAAGTAGTTGTAGTTACTGTAAATTGCCGTTGTATTTAAAAAGAGTTTTTGACCAAAAAGATGATTCCACCTAAACGAAAGAGTTTGGTTACCAAAACCAAACCGTGCAAATTCGCTTTTAAAAATATCGCGACCAAAGTAGCCCGAAATAAACAGCCTATTCTTTTCATTAATTCGATGATTTAGCTTTAGGTTTAAGTCGTAAAAGTATAGGCGGTTATTGCGAATGTCGGGATTACTGGCCAGAGGGAGAAAAATATCGGCATAGGTTCTTCGTCCAGAAACTAGGAACGAAGTATTTTCGCTTAAAATTGGGCCTTCAATGGTTAATCGGCTCGAAATAGTTCCAATTCCTCCAGTTAAACTAAATTTTTTGTTATTTCCTTCTTTCATTCTAACATCGAGAAGCGATGCTAATCGTCCTCCCGACGAGGCAGGAATATCGCCTTTATACAGTTTTACATCTTTAACGGCATCGTTATTAAAAACCGAGAAGAATCCCATTAAATGCGAAGCATTATAAACAGTTGCCTCATCGAGCAGGATTAGGTTGTGGTCGGTTGCGCCACCTCTAACGCTAAATCCCGAAGATCCTTCGGCAACGCTTTTTACACCAGGCAGCAGCTGAATAGCTTTAATTACGTCAACCTCGCCCATTAGGGCAGGCATGCGTTGAATGCTTTTAATGTCGAGCCGAGTAGCGCTCATTTCGGCACGAGTAATATTTGCATTTGGCTTTTCGCGCGAAACAACTACTTCAGTTAGTAAGGTCGACTCCTCACTTAGTTCTATGGTAAGATTAATATTCGAGGTAAGGCTAACCTTTTTTTCTATTGTGTTGAAGCCAATAAAAGAGTATACAACAGTGTAGGTTCCAGGATTTAAACTAAATGAGTAGTAGCCATAGCTGTTTGTTACTGCTCCCCTGTTCAGCTCTTTTATTACAATTGTTGCCCCTATAAGCTCTTCGCCATTGGTTTTGTCCTTAACGTAACCACTTAAGTTGAATTTACCTGCTAAATTTCCCTCTTCGGTATTATCAGCGTATAAAGTTGATATACTAATAAATAGAATTAAAAATAGAAAAATATTTTTCATATTTGGTTGTAGCGTGTCAATATTGTTTAAGAGTAAAAACTAAATTATAAACAAGAATTAGTCGATATTGTTTTCAACAGTTGGTTTTCCATTTTTTCTGGGACCAAAAGCACCAAATAAGAATTTTACGTTAAACGTAGGGCTCGAAAACTGACTCGCTTTAAATAGCGTTTTCGTTTCACCTGCCGAATTTAGGTATGTGTCGTTGTCGACTCCGTATACTAATCGATAACCCAAGCCAGCGTTTATTTTAAACCAACGAGCAATGTTAATTTCAACATCAACTTCAGGAGTAATTACGCCTACCCAGTCGCGGTGGTGATCGTCGAAATCTCTAAAGTCTATTTTACTATCGAAAAGGCTTACAGCACCCCCTCCAACTTTAAGGCTAGTACCCCAGTGAACAAGTTTATGCGGATTGAAAATGTAGCCAACCCAAAGTCCTCCGTGGTTAAACCTAATTCGATTGTTTATATGCTGAACGGTGCTAGTTGCAGGATTGTATATGTCTTCGCGAGAATGGTTAGTCGCCAAGTCGTGACTATAGGCGCCAATAAAGGTTTTGTAATTAAATAGAAAAGCGCCACCACCTCCCGAAGAGTATGCAATGTCGCCATCGACCATTGAAAGATCTAAAAAGTTGTTGCCAAACCCCGATACTTTTACCTTTTTAAAATCGATTAAGTACTCTGGCTCTGGTTTGCTTTGCCCAAATAGGGTGCTTAGCGAAATTAGAAGAGTAAAACTAGTTGCTATTAGAGTTTTCATGGTAATTAGTTTATTAAAAGTAGTTTGTAAAAAACCCCTTAATAATTGTTGGCTTAACCATTAAGGGGTTTTAAAATATTTACAGAATGTAGATTTCGATTCCTTTTAGGAAATTCCACCAATAAAATTCTTTAGAAATTCCTTTTTGTACTTAAGTTCCTTGTACGACCTATACTTTATTATATATATAGTTGCAACATCGACAAGGGCAAACAGGATTATACCTGCAATAAGACCAATTATAAACATGATTTGAAGTATTAAGTTAGTTTTTGAAAAATTTAAAAAGTTCCGAATTTGAATGTAATTGACCCGCTTGGGCCATTAAATGCATTGCTTGGAGTATCAGTTAGACTAACATTGGGCGCATACCTGTACGAAACACCCGCTGCAACGCGCATAAAGCGAAAAACGTTTAGCTCCACTTCGACAGAAGGTTCAACCACAAAAAAGTTCGATTGATCAATAATGTGCTGGCTTGGGTTGGTATTGTAATGATCCGTCATGCGCATGTCGGAGTAAAATAAATTACCCGCACCTATTAGAACTGGGAACGAGAGATGCGCCACTTTATGAGGCCTAACAATAAAACCTAAAATTACGCCACCATAACCACCACCAAGATACCCACCATTACCTGCTGTTGTAGTAACATTTGCAAAGTTGGGTTCGTTAACAATTCCATAACCGCCACCACCAAAAAAGAACGAGTGGTTTACCAAAACGGCACCCATACCACCTACAAGCCAAATATTTTGGCCGTCAAACTTCGAGAAGCTAACTCGAGGGCCACCAAATCCACCAAACGATAATTCTTTATTACCCCAAAGGGTTTCCATTTCCTTTTTCGAGTCGTCGTTTTGGGCAAATATTATCGTTGGTACAACGATTAATGCTATTAAAAAAAGTGTTTTTTTCATGATTTTTTTTTTATTTAAAACAACAAGCGAGAGCCAATCAAACTATATGCCAAACGAAATTGCAAAACTCAGCAAACCGACGAAATTGGGAAAATAGCTGATGAAATAGATTAAAAATGGTATTATTCATTTTGAAAAATGATTGTATTTCCCTCGCAATCAATAACTTCAAATTTATTTAACGAAAAAGTACTTTTTATTTTCACTTTCGAACGTAGGTTGTAGTAGTGAGCCAATACATTGCTAAATAGTAAATTAATAGTTTGCTCATTTCTTTCGAATTCACGCTCGGAACCTACTAAAAAAATAAGCTGTCCATTAAATGTTAGCATAAATTCAGTTCCAATATCGTTTTGGGCAGCAATTTCGAAACCTAAATACTCGGAATAGTAGCGTGCAGTAAAAAGAGGATAAGCTGATTCGATTTTTGTAATGGGTTTAAAACTTGTTTGTAACTCGTTCCTACTTAAATTATTTAGTATCATGGCGAACAGCATAATAGTTAACAAAAACATATGCAAATCTATAGTTAGAGTTACTAAATAGAAATTATAAATCGGCGAAAGCCGAAAAGTTGAGGATGAAAGGGTATAAAAGGGAATTGATTGCAAAGTGCATTGTTTAATTTTTAAAAATCAATTTTAGCATAAACAAGGTTCATGTTTTATAAACACGATTAACTATTTTTACAAAATGTTAAAAAACTGGTAGGCAATTTTCATATGAACCAACAAACCAATCCTGAACTTCAATTAGCAACTGAATTTGTTCAGTTTACCAATCGTAACGTGTTTTTAACTGGTCGTGCAGGTACAGGAAAAACTACGTTTTTGCATAACCTAAAAAGGAATTCCTCAAAACGGATGGTAGTTGTTGCCCCAACAGGTGTTGCTGCAATAAATGCGGGAGGAGTTACAATACATTCATTCTTTCAAATGCCCTTTGGGCCATTTATACCAGGTGCAAAACGTATTGACGATGAAAGTTCGCCGAGTGGTAAGCCTATTTTCAAGCTAAGTCGCGAAAAAATAAACATAATAAAAAGCATCGACCTACTTGTAATCGACGAGGTTAGCATGGTGCGAGCCGACCTGCTCGACGGAATTGACGAGGTGCTTCGCAGGTATAAGGTTCGAAGCAAACCCTTTGGTGGCGTTCAACTTCTTATGATTGGCGATTTAAATCAGCTGGCACCTGTGGTAAAGGACGAAGAGTGGAGTATGCTTCGAAATCATTACACTACACCATTTTTTTTCGGAAGCCGAGCATTGCAGCTAACCGACTATGTTAGCATTGAACTCAAGCATATTTTTAGGCAAAGCGATCGCAATTTTATTGAACTTTTAAACAAGGTTCGCGAAAATGCGCTCGATGCCGAAACCCTAAACCTACTTAACTCTCGATACGTTCCAAACTATGCTGTTAATGCTCCCGATGGATTTATTACGCTTACAACTCATAACTACCAAGCCTTAAGTATAAACGAAAAGAAACTGGATGCACTAAAAGGAAACATTGCACATTTTAAAGCCGAAGTTAAGGGCGATTTTCCTGAGTATATGTACCCAACCGAGTTCGAGCTTGCCCTAAAAGTTGGGGCACAGGTTATGTTTGTGAAAAATCACTCGTCGCCCGAAAAGCTCTACTACAACGGGAAAATTGGAAAAATTATCGATATTGACGACGATATAATTACTGTTGAATGCCCTGGCGACCTCAGCCCCATTGAAGTTGGAAAAGAGGAGTGGCAAAACTGCAAGTATTCGCTTAACGAGGCTGCCCTCGAAATTGAGGAATCGGTTATTGGTACATTTTTGCAGCACCCACTTAAGCTTGCATGGGCAATTACAATTCATAAAAGCCAAGGTTTAACCTTCGAAAAGGCCATAATCGATGCCAAATCGGCTTTTGCATTCGGTCAGGTTTACGTGGCTTTAAGTCGCTGCAAAACCTTTGAGGGACTATTTTTAAACTCGAAAATAGGGGAGAACAGCATAAAAACCGATGCGAGTATTCGCTCCTTTACTCGCGAAATTGAGGAGAATCAGCCGTCGAAACAAGTGCTTGCCGACTCGAAGCTAGCCTACGAGCAAATGCTGGTGTTCGAACTGTTCGATTTTGGCTACATTGCTAACGGGCTTAAATTTATAATAAAGCAAGCCAACGAAAATATTGCAAGCATCGAAGCGAGTTTTATTGAAGCGTTGGAAGGCATTCTGTCACGGTTTAACCTAGAAATATTTGATGTTAACGAGAAGTTTAAATTTCAGCTTCAGCAGCTATTCTCAACCAAACAGGAAATGGAGTCGAATGCAGTGCTAATCGATAGAATTTCGAAGGCCAGCCAGTACTATGTCGACAAGTTCGACAACCTTTTGGTGCTCCCAATTAAAGGGCTAAGCATTGAAAGCGATAATAAAACTGTAAAGAAAACTCTTTCCGATTCGCTTAAGCGAATAACCACGGAAATAGCTACAAAACAACTTTGTTTAACCGAAGCTGCAAAGGGTTTTTCGGTTAAGGGATACTTAAATGCTAAAGTAAAAGGGGCAATAGAGCCTGCACACCAAAAGCCCGAACGAAAACCGAAAACTGAATCATCCTACGGAACAGCAGGAGTTCTTTACGGCATACTAAAGCATTGGCGCGACAGTAAAGCCGATGACCTAAATGTTAGCGACTTCCTTGTAGTTCCCTATAAAACCTTAAAGCAAATTGCCGAAGTACAGCCCAGTAACATGGCCGAACTTAAAAGAATTAAGGGTTTAGGCAAAAAAAAGTTAGAACAGTTTGGGAGCGAAATACTCGAGATTGTTCGCGAATACAGAACCAATAAGGGTCTCGCAATTTCAGCTGAAATTGATGAACCAGAGCCAGAAACAAAAGCAAAACCGCCAAAAGTGAGCTCGAAGGAGCAAAGTTTTCAACTTTTTAAAGAGGGCAAATCGGTTGAGGAAATTGCACGCATTCGGAATTTTTCTACAGGAACCATCGAAGGGCATTTAGTACCGTATGTCGTAAGTGGCGATATTGACATTGAAAAACTAGTTTCGCCCAGTAAAATAAAAGCAGTAACCAAGTACTTCGAAACAGCTACTACAGCCTCGTTAGGTGATGCAAAAGCGTCACTTGGCGACAATTATAGCTACAGTGAAATAAAGTTAGTTATAGCTTGGCTAAATAAAAACAAATAAAAAAGGGTGCTTGTTCAGCACCCTTTTTCTGTTTAACTAAATTTACTAATTCACACTATGCACATTTGCCCAAGCGTTTCCTGTAAAAATATTGCTTAAATTGGACCAAATGCTATTACTTGAGTAAATTCCATACCCACTTGAATTACGAATAGTACAATTTTCAATTGTAAAGCCATTTAATTCGTACAGGTTTAGGTTTGCTCTGTCGTAATCTTTACCTGCGTATTCAACAATGCAGTACTTCATTTTTGAGTTCGACGATAAATTAGAGTAAAAGTACAAACCGTACCATGCTCCAGGTGCAGGCGATGATGCGGCAGTAGTAAATACTATTGGTTTTTCCAAAGTGCCAACAGCGGTAAAGGTTGTATTGTTATTCTTCCCAAATTCGATATCACCATTTGCATTAAATTTAATAGTAACACCAGGCATTAGGGTAAATGCATTGTCTATGTCTAGCGGACTTTCTAAATAGTAAGGTACTGTTTGCTCTTTCCATAAAACAGGTTCTTCAATTTGGCTGTAGTTAACAAGAATTCCATAGTTACTTCCGCATGTAATTTGGTTTCCTTCGCCAATTGTATGAACTCCCTTAGCATTAATACTTATGGCATGAGTTCCAATGTCCTCAATTGTATTTCCTGTAAATAGCACAAAACCCTCTGTCGACTTAATACCTATTTTTTTAGCGTATTTTACTGTACAATTTATCATAGTCATTTTAGCTTCAACAGATATTGCTTCAGAATCGTATTGCCCAGCATACTTAACCTCGCAGTAACTCATACTCGAATTGGAAAGCGTGTTGCTGTAAAACCATAATCCCCACCATGCTCCGGGAGCAGGAGTTGCCGAATTTGATGTGAAAATAATTGGCTTTTCGGGAGTTCCATTGGCTATAAAAGTTACATTGTTGTGTTGCCCAACCGATAAGTATGCCCCAGCCGAAAATTTAATAGTTGTGCCAGGCTCAATAGTTAAAGTTGTACCATCAATATTAATAGACGTTTCAACAATGTAGGTGTTCGATGCTAACCAAACGGTTGGTGTAGTTATATCAGAGTTTACTAATACAATATTATCCTCTGAATCGTCGTCGGGATTAAATAAATCGCACGAAGGAAGGGTTGCTGTTAAAGCTAAGAGCATTAGGCAAATAAATTGTTTTTTCATCTTTTTTAGGGTTAATTGTTTATACTATTGGTTAATTGTTTAACTTTTAATTGCCATTATTAAAATTAAAGTCGGATTTGTATTACAAAGATAGTTCCAAAAAATTTTAAATCTTATCCTTTAAAAAGAGGATTTTTATGAATATATACAAAATAATGAACAGAGTTTTATTTTATTTTATTTTTTCCAAACCAACAATTAGTTGACTTTAATTGGATTATACATTACTTTTGAATTAAACTAAAACCTTCATCAATATGAAAATTGTGAAATCGATTTTAATAATTGTAGTCGCAATTATTGCCATACTGTTAGTTGTTACTGCTTTTTTACCTAAAGAACGCACGTTTAGCCAATCAATTAACATCGAAAAATCGCCAAGGCTAATTTTTGCCCAACTTAACAGCATGAAGAACTGGGAAAACTGGTCGCCTTTTCAGGAGGCCGACCCCGAAATGACCTCGGAGTACTCAGGTCCCGATTTTGGTGTTGGCTCTCGCCAAGATTGGAAAAGTAAAGTAAATGGCGATGGTTATATGGTAATTGTTGAAAGCATTGGAAACGAAAAAGTTGTTTACGACCTCGACTTGGGAATGGGCGCAATTTATCCCAATTGGTTTACTTTAGAACGTAATCCCGAAGCTGTAATAGTAACTTGGGGAGTTGAAATGAAAGATTTGAGTTACCCAATGGGACGACTAATGATGACAATTTTTAGTGGGCAAATGGACAAGGTGTTTGTTAAAGGTTTGGAAAACCTTAAAAAATATCTTGACGAGCAACCTGCCGATTGCTATACTGGGGCAATTGAAGTTGTCGACGTTCCTAGTCGACTGGTTCTTGCGACTTCGAAAACTGTTATTGCCAGTGGAATTGAAGTTTTTTTACAGCAATCGTTTGGTGCGCTTACGCAGGTTGCAAAAAGCAACAAGTTGCAAATAGTAGGTTTCCCAATTGCAATTTATGAGGGCGACGAAACGTCGGTGGAGTGGGGTGTAACTGCTGTTTTGCCAGTAAGTAGTGTTCCTTTAAAACTTCCTGAGGGAATAGTAAAAATGGAGCTACCCCAAACCAAGGCAGTTTGCGTTATTCATTCGGGAGCCTATAATACAGTTGGCGATACTTACTACAAACTAATTGACCAAATTATGGTTAATGGCATGGAAATTACTGGCGACTCGTGGGAAGAATACATAACCAACCCTGAATTAAACAAGGATCCAATGCAGCTGCAAACTAAAATTTGCTTCCCAATTAAGTAATCCTAACTAAACCCTTCGGGATTTGCGTGAAACTTTTATTGCAGCTGAATAGTTACAAGTAATTAAATTCATTATAAAAGTCCTTATAGCAATAGGTTATAGGGACTTTTTTTTATATTGAACAAATAGTGTATTAAAGCGTTTTAAAAAATTGCACTTCAATCAATTCTTTTGTAAAACCATTAAAAATTTAAACATGTCAGTACTAGTTGGAAAAAAAGCACCCGAGTTCAAAGCAAAAGCAGTTGTAAAGGGACACGAAATTGTTGAAGAGTTTTCGCTCGCACAATTTATAGGCAAAAAGCATGTGGTATTCTACTTTTACCCTGCCGACTTTACCTTCGTTTGTCCTACCGAAATTATTGCCTTTCAGGACAAGATAAGTGAATTTGAAAAGAGAAATACCGTTGTTGTTGGCTGCTCAGTCGACAGTGAATTTTCGCACTGGAAGTGGCTTCAAACCGAACAACGTGAAGGTGGGATTAAGGGGGTAACCTACCCATTGGTTTCCGACTTAGCAAAAACCATTTCCGAAAATTTCGATGTGCTTGCTGGTTCTTACGAATATGATGAGAACGGCCATGCTCAGTTCTTTGGAACGCCACAATCGTACCGAGGACTTTTTATAATCGATAAAAAAGGGGTTGTTCGCCATCAACTTGTTAACGATATGCCCATTGGCCGCAGTGTCGACGAGGTTTTAAGGATTGTTGATGCTCTCCAGTTTTTCGAAGAAAATGGTGAAGTTTGCCCAGCCAACTGGCATAAAGGCGATAAAGCAATGAAACCCACACAGGAATCGGTAAGCGAATACCTTGCTAAACAATATACATTCATTTAGAAGTAAAAAAAGAGGGGGTTATTTTAACCCCTCTTTTTTTTTACTCAATATGTTAAATACTGAAATATTGCAACAAGTTATTTTTTTAATGGATCACAAGCTCCTGTAGCTGAGTTACAAGTTCCATCAGGACAAACCACAGGAGTTCCAATGCAATTACAAAACTCATCGTACTCGTCTCCCATAGTACATAAATCACCGTCGTTACAAGCTGAACCAACTATGCATGATGAATCACAAGCATCGCCTATACCATTGCCATTTACGTCGGACTGTGACGGATTGTAAATGGTTGGGCAATTATCAATTTCGTTTAAAACACCATCATTATCCATGTCATCGTCGCAAGCATCACCAATGCCATCACCGTCAGTATCTTTCTGGGTGGAGTTTGGGAAATAAGGGCAATTATCGTCATCGTTTGGCACTCCATCGGCATCAATATCAGTATCACAAGCGTCACCAACATCATCCATGTCCATATCCTCTTGATTGGGGTTATATATGGTAGGGCAATTATCAATATCATCGGGTACTCCATCGCCATCAATATCATTGCAGGCATCGCCAACGCCGTTTTCATCTTCATCTTCCTGAAGAGGGTTTGGCGTTAAGGGGCAGTTGTCGCAAACGTCGCCAACGTCATCTAAGTCAGCATCTTCCTGAGTGGGATTGGCTATGTATGGGCAATTGTCGAGGTAATTTAGAATACCGTCAAGGTCATAGTCATTACAATCGTCAGAGTTCGATATGTCATTGTCATCGCAATCTATAAGACCATCGCAGTCGTTATCAACTCCGTCAATTACTTCAACAGCACTTGGGTTTAAATTTGGGTTTAAATCGTTGCAGTCGGTCGGGTTTTCAACGTAACCATCGGGTGCTACAGGAGCCAATACTGCTGAATACTTATCGCCAAAGCCATCGCCATCTCTATCGGCCCAAAAAAACTGAAATTCGGGTTTATTGTTAATATTTTCATACTCTACAGCTAATGCACTTCCAGCGGTATTTGCATGATAAGCATATGGAACACTTAACATTTGGGTAGTACCTAATAATACGCCATTAACCGAAATGGATAGAAAATAGGGAGGAGTTGACCAGTTGATGGACTGAAAATCAACTGTATTAATGGATCCAATTGAAATGTTAACTAATCCCTGCGAATTAGTTGTAACGTTATGTGTTTCGGTAAATACTTCAGTACCTGCAGCCGATTCGTGTAAAACGGAGAAAATAAGTTCCACATTCTCTTCGGGTAGTACAACACCCGATGCATTGCGAATAATTGCTTGGTAATTAATTTGGCTGGGTACTTGACCCACCATGCTTAACCCCACAAATAAAAGGGGAAACATAAGTGCCATTAGTTTTTTCATTTAGGTGGAAGGTTTTTAGGGTTATAAAAAGTAGTAATTAAAGCTAATGTATACTATTTTAACATAAAAAAGAACTGTAAGGAAGAATATTTAAAAGGGAAATTCCTCTAAAGTCGATTTGCGTGGCCCTTCGTCAATGGCTTCGGGTAGTTCGGCAATGCCATGCTCAATGTTTCCGTTTACATAAATTGCTTTGTAAGGAGTAGTAGGGCAGGCGTATTCGCAAGCTCCACAGCCAATGCAAAGTTCGTTTCGCACTTCTGGGAAATATAGCCCTCCAAAAGGAACCATATGCACAGCCTTTGTGGGGCAATGCTCGGAGCAAGCTCCGCATTCGGTACCGTCGACTTGAACAATGCAGTTTCCACGATGAAAACGGGCAATACCAAGTTGCGTTCGCTTTTTAGTTTCTAAAACTAAGGGTTTAATTGCACCCGTGGGACAAACATCGCCGCAGCGAGTGCACTCGTAGTTGCAAAAACCCGAACGAAAGTCCATGTGCGGTTGCATAATACCCCAAAGGCCATACTCTTTAACCGAAGGTTGAAGTACATGTGTTGGACAGGCCGAAACGCACAAATGGCAGGCTGTGCATGCTTTTGTGAAATCGGGAAAATTACTTGAGCCCGGCGGAGTAATTGGTGCTTTACGGCTATTTTTGCGCTTACCTGCCCTGCTACTGCCTTCGGGTTGGCTATTTTCAGTACTACTATTTTGTGCCAGTGTTCTTAGAGGTTTAAGTAGGTACGAAGCGCTTGCAATTCCTATTGCAGTTACAAAAAACTTTCGTCTCGACTCATCGACGATGATTTCTTCTTGCTGCTTCGGTTTTGGTTGCCATGCAAACTTATACCCAATTCCTCCCTCTTTACACGAACCAATACAGTTGTAACAAGCAACGCATCGCGAAAAGTCGATGTTTTTCAACTCAATATCAATGCAACTTGCCTTGCAGTCTCTAGCGCATCGCTTGCACGAAGTACATGCACTCTCGTTAATTACAAGTTTAAAAATGGAGTACCGCGAGGCAATGCTTAGTATTGCCCCAACAGGGCAAAGGGTGTTGCAGAAAATACGACCTAATCGCCATGCTAAAACTATAACTATAAATGTTATTGCACCAGTTATAATCAAACTACTTAGGGGCATGCCAACAAAGGTAACCTGATGCAGAGCGTAGCTGTTAAACAATCCTAAAATCTTAACGCCAACGTTGTTTAGCCAAAAGTAAACTGGACGAACTAAGTCGGAGAAAATTCGCCCAGCAATGCTGTAAGGTTCTACTAAATTCAAAAGAAAAAGCCAACCCGAAATTGCAAAACCAACTACTACAGCCAGAAATGTGTAGCGTATCCAGTTCCAAGGTTTAAGGTATTTATAGCGAGGACTTTTAATTCGAATTCGCGAAATAAAATCTTGAAAAATACCTAATGGACAAAGCGCTGAGCAGTAAATTCTTCCAAATAGTAAAGTGAGAAGTATAACTATAATATATCCCGTTGCAGCAATGCCGCCAAATTTTAAAAATTGAATTAGCGAAGGGGTAAACTGAAAGTATAGAAGACTTTTTATGAAACTGGGCGAAAGTGTGCTGCTAAAATCGATAAAGGCAAATCCAAAAAGGACAATATATATTGTTGCAATAATCCTTCGGAAGTTTTTAAGGCTAAGTAAACCGACTATATTCATTGTTAAGCTTTAATGCGTTCAATATTTAGTTCGTCGAGGTTCATATTACCAATTCCCATGTCGTGGGCAATTTGAATATAGGGTATTTCGCTCGGTTCGGTTCCAAATATTTTTGCAGCAGCAGCATCGGCAGCAACCATGTCGGCCGAAATAATAAGAGCCTTTTTCATAACAATGTCGGCCTGCCCAACGCCACGAGGTCCGTTGCGGGTCATAACCCTGTAGGCATCAACTATGTTAAGCGTGGGCTTTTTCCACGAGGCAAAATCGGCAATGCACTGATGCAAATTGTTTTTATGCCAGTAACGGCGATCCCAAACAATGCCCATAAGATTTTTCATGCAAATGGTAAGCTTTGCCGAGCTGTGGTGCTTTAAAACGGGGACATTTATAAAAACATCGGAGTTTATAATTAGCTCGTGAACCTTTGCTTCGGTTAATTTTTTTCCGTTGGGAACGGTTACGGTTTTATAGTAGTTTTCGGTATTTCCAGGAACCATTTTTCCTCCGGCACTTTTAACGGCTTTTTCAATTCCGCTATTATTGTAGCACCTATCCCAAGTGTCGCAGGTATTGTCGAATACGTAAACCTCCTTTGCCCCAGCGCTAATGCACTGCTTAACAATTTCGCCAATAAGTTCGGGGTTTGTGTTGGCCGCAAGTTCGGGAGTTGTATCCCAGCCAATATTGGGTTTTACAACAACTGTTTGCCCTTTTTTAACGTAAACGCCCATTCCACCAAGAGCAGCTATTGCCTTAGTAAACATGGCAACCGGCTCACCGCCCATAACTGCAACTAAGTCGAGTGGCTTATTGGGATTGCTTTTCCCATTTAAAGTTGCACCCATTTTGGGTAAGGCGCCAGCCTTAAAAAACGCACCCGCTAAAACTCCTGCAGTTAAACTTTTTAGAATAAAATCTCGACGTTTCATGGCAGTATATTTTAAATGTTTGAACTAAAAACAATTGCAAAGTTTAAGCGAAAGGTAGGAAAAAAATTTCAGTCGGCAGTTCACAGTGTGTGGACTGCAAACTATTCCTCGCCAAATATCTCTTCGTCAATTTCCACAATCTCCTCTTCAACTTTTCCTTTGCTTTTTATATACTCCGTTGCCTGTTTGCACAGGATTAGTTTTGGTTCGAGTTTATCGAATTCCTCCTGAGAAATAGTTCCCCGTTCGAGCATTATTCGGGCTATGCGAAGGTGGTTCTCCCATATAAATGGGGTTAAATTGCCAAGTGAGTCGATGCTAGAAGTAAAGGACTTAGGACGAGGAATTATGCTTGTTAAAAATAGCGACTCGTTAAGCGAAAGGTTGCTTGGCAGCTTATCGAAGTAAAATTTACTTGCCTCTATTGGGCCATATACATTTGGACCCCATTCAATTATGTTAAAGTAAATTTCAAGCAGCCTTTCCTTCGTGGCAATTCGCTGAGTTTCGATAAGCCAAACAATAAGGGCTTCCTCGGCCTTTCGCATAATATTTTTACTGCGATTAAGGTAAACATTCTTCACAATTTGCTGCGTTATAGTACTTCCACCTCTCGCAAAGCGTTTGTTAGTAAGGTTTTGAACCATTGCATACCGAATTCCATCGAAATCGAAGCCTTTATGAAAAAAGAATCCCCCATCCTCCGACGTAACAACTGCGTTCAGCAAGTTGGTCGAAATTGTATTCAGTTTCGTATAACCAATGTAGTTGTTATCAATAGGTATTTCTCTTAAAGCAAAGCCATTCTCGAATACAACATATGTAAAAGTATCGTTAATTGCATAGAAATTCTCGGCGCCAAAGGCATTTATTTTGAAGTTATATGGCGACAAGTCAACGTTAAACTTCAGGCTATCGGGATTAGCAAAATCCACGTCGGCAAACAGGCTGAACGACATGTCGCCTTGAACTTTAATTCCCTGTAAATTATTAAAAAGCCCTTTGGGCAAAGATTCGAATAGGTTCGACGCGGGAAATTTTCCAGTTTCGCTTTTAGCTATAAATCTTGGCTTTTTAGTATTGCTTATTACAAGCGAAACGGGCAGTTTAAATGTATTAAGAGTGAATAACGAGGAAGAATCGAGGGTTATAAACCTATCCGATAAGCCAAAACCTACATTAAGTGTGGCATTATCGACAAATACCGTTTTATCCGACAAATGCCTGTTTTCAACCTCCAGTCCGCTTATTGCCGAAGTTACCGATAGGCTTAAGCTGTCGGCGGCCAGTTCATTGCCCTTTAGGGCAAAATGGAGCGATTCGAAATTACACTTTACCTCAAAAAGGTATTCAATTAGCGGAACTATTACCCTTTGCTTTTCAACACCTGAGAGGGAAACAGAAATGAAATCGTCTGCTTTTATACCCTTCCCTTTCAGAACTACCGACGCCTCAACTCCCTGTTCAACTATTCTAATTATTGAATTAAAGTTTCCCTTTTTACTCTCAAACAATGGTGCGTGTAGCTCAAACGAGTATTGCGGGTTTCTGAATACCACCAACATATTTGAAATGCGTACTTCAGCAGTTGAAACACCTAAAAAACCCTTAATAATTCTACTAAATTGTCGAGTTTCGAGAAGGTGTTTATATAAAACCGTATTTGTAATAAATGAATCGGCTCTGTTTCTGGCTTTATAAGCAGAAACATCGATTCGAATTGTGTCAATTTCGATAAACTTAGGGTTAACTTTTAGTCGTAATAAATCCCAAAACGACAAACGAATTTTTACACTTCCTATATCGAGAACGCTAAGGCTATCGTAGTTATTCGCTCTTATACCCGATATGCAAACACTTCGAACCCCACAAAACGAAAGGGTTTTGTAGTTAATGTTAAGACCAGTGCTGCTCTCAATTGCCGTAAGTTTGGTATTTGCAACGTATCGTAAAATTGGATTACGAATGGCAAATAGAATAACTAATAACCCCGAAAGGCTAATAAAGAGGATTAAGAAAAGTTTTCGTTTTGTATTTGGGGCTATCATCGGAAAATTAAAATACAAAGATACCATATATTTTAGCAAGGACTAAAAAAGCGAAATAGCCTCATTCTATTTATTTTAGAATGAAGCTATTTTTAGAATGATTTAAAATGAAAATATTAGTCGTAATTCTTTATAAACCAATAATTAATCATTTTTCAATAACCATTAATCATTAGTCATTATACATTACTCATTTAAATTAGTGACTGCACTGATGCCCATTGCTATCGCCATGATGATGCTCGTGCGAAGCACAACTTTGACCGCTATCGGTAATGTCACCCGAAATGTACATTTTAACAACATCATCAGCATTGCCATCACAACCACGAACAACCTCAATCCCGTAGCTGTTTAACACATTAATGGCCCCTGCGCCAATGCCGCCTGCAAGCATAACTGTTACTCCACCCTCGGCAAGAATAGCTGCAATATTCGACTTACAACCACAACCCTGAGGCGAATCGACTTTTTCGAATTTTGCAATTTCGTTGCTATCCGAAATGGTGTAAACACCATAAAATGCGCAATGACCAAAATGTCCATCAATTTGTTTACTTTCGGTAATAGGTACTGCTATTTTTCTCATGATTTTGTAATTTATTTTAAACAAAAAGTTAGTTATTATTTGAGTTTAAAGATTCCAATTCATCGGCACTGTAATGGCTACAACCTTCACATTTATTATGGTTTTCGCAACCTTTAACAAGTTTATAGCACTGTTTACAGCGATACCAATCGTTGTTAAACGTATAGTTACCACCCTCAATTTCAATGGTTTTTCCCTCGGCAAATGCCAAAGCAATAGTTTTCAGCGCCCTGTTGTATATTCGGGTAAAGGTTGGGCGCGAAACGTTCATTTGCAGCGCAGCATCCTCCTGGGGTAGCATTTCGTAATTCACCAATCTAAAGCTTTCGTACTCCTCAAAACTTAACTTAACAGTTTCGGTAATAGACAAGGGAATACCAAAGGGCTTGTAGCCCTTCATTAGCGGGGGATTACAAACAGTACGGCATTTTTGGGGGCGAGACATATTTTTTCGATAAAATAACATGCAAATATAATGAACCTACGTTCATAATAGTGTAAATTTTATAAATTAATTTTCTGGTAATGGGAATGCCTTACGAATAAACATGATCATTTAATTTGTGGCGACATCAGCGATTTGTCTTCCTACCTTAATAATTCAATAATCTTAAGGTACTGATATTCAGGGTTAAAATTTGTTCTTTTATTGCTTATTTTTCTTGTTTTATTGATTTAGCACTTAATTTGTCGCAGTTTTGAATAAACAAGTTCAATTTTAAGCTCCTGTAAATAATCTCTCAAAAGATTTTACCTTTGTAAAAATTCGAAAAAATGTCTAATGCTCCATTAGCCGAACGCCTACGACCAAAGAATCTCGACGATTACATTGGTCAATCCCACTTGGTGGGTAAAGGCAGCGTTTTACGCAAAATGCTGGAGTCAGGCAACGTTACCTCCTTTATTCTTTGGGGCCCTCCAGGGGTTGGGAAAACTACGCTGGCAAAAATTATTTCGAATAATTTAAACCGACCTTTCCATATACTAAGTGCTGTTAATTCGGGGGTTAAGGATGTACGTGAGGTAATTGAGAAGGCCAAGTCGCAGCATTTTTTCAACAGCCCATCGCCTATACTTTTTATCGACGAAATTCACCGTTTCAGCAAGTCGCAGCAGGATTCGCTTTTATCTGCCGTTGAGCAGGGCGTTGTTACGCTTATTGGCGCAACTACCGAGAATCCTTCGTTCGAGGTAATTTCGCCACTACTTTCGCGATGCCAAGTATATATTCTTAAATCGCTCGAAAAGCCTGAACTCGAAATTCTTTTAAACCGTGCCCTTACAATCGACACGGAGCTTAAAGTCCTAAATATAAAGGTTGAAGAAACTGAAGCCATATTCCGCTTTTCGGGTGGCGATGCTCGTAAATTGCTAAATGTTATTGAGTTGGTTGTAAATGCTTCTGACTCGTCGACCGAAATTGTTATTAATAACCAAATGGTTACCGAAAAACTGCAGCAAAACCTTGCGCTTTACGACAAGAATGGCGAGCAGCACTACGACATAATTTCGGCATTCATAAAGTCCATAAGGGGAAGCGATCCCAATGCGGCTGTTTACTGGCTTGCCCGCATGGTTGAGGGTGGCGAAGACCCCAAGTTTATTGCACGCCGACTGCTCATTCTTGCCGCCGAAGACATTGGCCTTGCCAATCCAAATGCACTACTTTTGGCAACCAGTTGCTTTCAGGCAGTTTCAATGGTTGGCTGGCCCGAGTCGCGCATTATTCTCTCCGAAACCGCCCTATACCTTGCCACCAGTCCTAAAAGCAACTCTGCAATAGCTGCCATTGACACTGCACAGCAAATTGTTAGGCAAACAGGAAATTTACCCGTTCCTCTTCATATTCGTAATGCACCTACCTCGTTAATGAAGGATTTGGGGTACGGCAAAAACTACAAGTACGCCCATAGCTTCGAGGGTAATTTTGCCGAACAGGAATTTTTACCCAACGAAATATTGGGAACACCCATTTATAAAGCCCAAAACAACTCCAAAGAGGCTGAAATAGACCAACGCATGAGTAAACTATGGGGAAATAAGTATAAATCGAAAAAATAGAGCATTATGAACGTAATTTCGCAAATACCAAATATTAAGTTTGCCAATTCCAATAACTTTTTTCTTCTTGCAGGGCCCTGTGTTGTTGAGGGCGAAGAGATTACCCGTGGAATTGCCGAGAGTATTGTTGCAATGACCAACAAACTGCAAATTCCATTTATTTTTAAAGCCTCGTACCGCAAGGCAAATCGTTCGCGGCTCGACTCGTTTACCGGAATTGGCGACGAAAAAGCGCTTCGAATACTTTCGGCCATTAAGGCCGATTTGGGCGTACCCATTGTGAGCGATATTCACTCGGCCGAGGAAGCCAAAATTGCTGCTCAGTACGTTGATGTGCTTCAAATTCCTGCATTCCTTTGCCGCCAAACCGATATTCTTTTAGCATCGGGCGAAACGGGCAAGGTTGTCAACATTAAAAAGGGTCAATTCCTATCGCCCGAGGCAATGCAGTTTGCTGCGCAAAAGGTTGGCGAAACCGGAAACCAAAAAGTAATGCTCACCGAAAGGGGAACAACATTTGGCTATCAAGATCTTCTGGTCGACTTTAGGGGTTTTCCAATTATGAAAAAGTTTGGTTTTCCAGTTATTATGGATGTAACCCATGCACTTCAGCAACCAAACCAGAGTAGCGGGGTTACTGGTGGTCGCCCCGATTTAATTGAAACGCTTGCACGTGCTGCTATTGCAGTTGGTGCCGATGGCATTTTTATTGAAACGCACCCCGAGCCGGCAAAGGCTCTGTCGGATGGAGCAAATATGCTACAACTCGATCTGCTTGAGGGGCTACTTACGCGTTTAGTAAAACTCCGGAGTGCAGTTAACGAGATTTCTGCTCTTTAAAAAGGTTCCCGTTTATTTTATCGAGAAGAAGTTGAGTATTAATTGGCTTCGAAATGTAATCGTCGCATCCTGCTTCAATGCACTTTATGTTGTCGTTTGGCATTGCGTAAGCAGTTTGGGCAATTACAGGAATATTGGGGTTATGTTCCTTAATTCTTATGGTGGCCTCGTAACCATTAAGTTTAGGCATTTGTATGTCCATTAGCACAAGGTCAACGTTTGGATGCTTTGTATATAACCTTAATACTTCTTCACCATCCTTTGCCCAAATAATATTAGCATTAGTTGTGTCGATAATTGTTTTCAGAAGGTAGTAGTTGGTTTCAACATCTTCGGCAACAAGAATTGTTTTTCCTTCCCAGTTATACTTTTTTGCAATTGGCTTAAAGAACTTGGTATTATTGTCCTCTTCGCTAACCGAGTCGTATGGTAGTTCGAACGAGAACGTTGAACCATTATCGATTCTCGACTCAACTCTAATATCGCCACCTAGCTGTTTTACAATGTGTTTGCTAATAAATAGTCCAATGCCTGTACCTCCGTAGTTTCGCGTTGCACCCTCTTGAACCTGACGGAAACGATCGAAAATTAATTTTATCTTATCTTCAGGAATGCCAATGCCCGAATCCTTAACAAAGAATTTAAGTTTACGATCCTCTTTGCTATTTGTATACCCAAATTCTATTGTTCCCTTTTCAGTAAATTTAAGAGCATTGCTAATCAAGTTCGACATTACCTGGCGAATTCGGTTGCCATCGGTGAAGTAAATACTATTCTCGTCGTCGTTAAGGTTAAGAATTCGAATTGTAATGTGTTCCTTTTCCTGTTTGTACTTAACTTCGTTAAAAAAGGTGTACAGGTCAAAAATTATATCGTCGATATTTACATTCGATTTTGTTAAACCTAACTGGCCTGCCTCAATTTTAGCGAGATCCATTATGTCGTCAATTAGGTTTATAAGCATTGTGCCGTTATGGTAAATAATGTCGAGGTAGCGAGTTTGAACATCCTTATCGGTATCTTCGTTTTGAAGCAGCTGAGCAAACCCCAGTATTCCGTTCATTGGGGTTCGTATTTCGTGGCTCATATTGGCTAAAAAATTCGATTTTAAAAGGTCGGCTTCTTCAGCAATACGTTTTGCCTCTTTGTACTCCTCGGTAAGTTTGGTAAGATTTGATATTTGAAGATTCGAAAGCATAATTAAGCTCTCTATTTCATCGTCGCGCTCCTTAACTAAATTGGCCAAACGAAGTAAATCGTTTTCCTTTAAACTTAGCAGCTTACTGTACCCCGAAACTTCTTTTTGTAAACCTAAAATCTTTAATGTGCTTTTAAAATATAAAAAAATAAGGACTGCTACTAAAACTGCTGCAAAAAGAAGAATTAGCAATGCCTGGCTCGAACTAATAGTAAAACTGAAAACTGAATTAATTACACTAAGTATAGGCTGTAAGGTTAGGGTCGAAAGAATTTCGCAGTTCATAGCTTTGTACTATAAAATAATTACTTACATAAATCGAAATTTAAACAACATATAGCGCTGAAAAACATGTAAATGAAACTTTCCAGCAAATTTTCAATAGGTTAAATATATAAATAATTTTTATTGAAGTACAGTAAATTGCTTAAAATAAAAAACCAGAAGGATATAGAATTCTTCTGGTTTTCGAATAATAAAGGGAGATTCTTTAAAGGAAAATACCTAAGCTAACAATCCATTGTGGATTACGCTGATCGAATGAGCGCTCAACACCACCAATTGTTACGCCGCTACCAAATTTACTCAAATTGCCTTCGTACTTTAGGTCGAGCATTGCAAACTTAAAAATGTCGACACCTACACAAACCTGGTAGCCAAACGTTGCCTTATTAAAGTCGCTTTTAACATTTGAAACCGTGAACCCATCAAAAGTTTCACTTTCGCTAATTATAAAACTGGCAACTGGACCAACGCCAATACGAGCAGGACCAAATTTCCAGCCAGCAATAACTGGAATATCGAATTTATTGAACTTTTGATTCCGAATTGAACTTAAACTTGAGCCTCCTACTTGGTTATAAACGAATTCGCCCTGAGTTTGAGTAAAAAGTAGTTCTGGTTGTAACCAAAAGCCTACAATTTTAATTCGACCAAAAACTCCTACGTGAAAGCCAAGCTTTGCATTGCCCTGTTCAACCAGTAAGTTCATTGACCCTTCGCTTGTTTGAACTTGGCTCCACGTTGCCTCATCGAACTTAACGGACGATGAACTTACACCGCCTTTTAATCCATACTTGAAAAATTGTGCGTTAGCTGTTGTAGTGATTGCTACGAGTACTGCAAAAACAATTACAATCCGTTTCATTTTATTAAAATTTTAGGTTAAACAATATTTAAATTATTTGATTTTAAATCCAAACAAACACTGTGCCTACTAACTAAAATAGGGGACTAAATAGACGCGCAACCGACTCCTTAATGCTGTTTCGAAGTGGGCGCTTTGCCCATTCGGTTTTATAAATCAACTTGCTATGCTTTAAATCCTTTAAAAAGTTCTTTTCGAGTTCAGAGGTTAACTCGGTATCGTAAATCATTGCTAAAATTTCAAAATTATCCTCAAAGCTGCGTATATCCATATTTGCCGAACCAACGGTCGAAAAGTTTCCGTCAATCATAAGTAGTTTGGAATGGTTAAAGCCTTTTTGGTACTGGTAAACCTTTATACCAGCTTCGAGCAGTTCCGAAATATACGACAACGAACTCCAGTAAACTACAGTAGAATCGGACTTACCAGGGAGAAGTATTCGAACATCGAGTCCGCTCATCGAAGCTGTTTTTAGTGCTGTTAAAATGCTCTCGTTAGGAATAAAGTAAGGTGTTGCAATGTATATGTGCCTGCGAGCATGTGTTATGGCTGCAAAGTATGCCTGCATTATCGATGCCCAGTCGGAATCGGGGCCACTTGCCGTAATTTGAAGGATATGCCTTTCCTTTATTTGGCTTTCGGGAAAAAGCTCATTGGTTTTCGAAATTGTTTTTCCTGTTTTAGGTTTATTTAGCCAGTTTTTAAACTTAAAATACTTAGTCGATCTTGTTACCAACTTGCCACTAACAAAAAACCAATCTGAAAGAAAAAGTATTTGAAGTACATGCACTGCTTCCCCTTCAATTTTAAGCATTGTATCGAACCATGGACCAAGCTCATCGCTACCATAAATGTACCTGTCGGCAATGTTCATTCCGCCCATGTAGCCAATTTTTCCGTCGATAACTACTATTTTACGATGGTTTCGATAGTTTGCTTTGCTTGTAAATAGCGGAAATTGAACCTTCATAAAGGGAAAAACTTCGACCCCAGAATTCTTTAGTTCATTAACAAATCGTTTTGGTAAGCTCCAGCTACCCACATCGTCATAAATAAGTCGAACTTCTACTCCACTTTTTGCTTTAGCAATAAGAATATCCTTAATAGTATTACCAATCTTATCGTCGGAAACTATGTAAAACTGCATGTTAATACTTACAGTAGCGCTTTCGAGATCCTTTACTATCGAGTTAAAGGCTTTTTCACCAATTTGAATAATTTCAACCCTATTCATCTCGGTCAGAATGGCTTTACTATTGTTTAGTAGCAGAGTTATTATTGGAAGGTTACTAATAACTGTAGCATTTTGAAGACTTGCGTATTTTTTAAAGAGCCCCAATTGCCCCTTGCTAATGTTCTCAATTTGCTGAAGATCTCGTAATCCCTTACGACTAAAAATTTTTACTTTCCTGAAATTTTGACCAAAATAAACGTAAAAAATAAGTCCAATTAAGGGAAGTAAAAGTAAAATTAAAACCCAAGTGCTTGTTTTAAGCGGGTCGCGCTTTTCGTGAATAACCAAAACAACGGTTGATAAGACCGTGAAGACATAGATACCCAAAAAAATTAAGGTAAGATTCGAAGCAAAAAAATCTTTAATCGGCATCATAAGCTTTTTAATACTATAAACCCAATAATAATGATGGAAAGATAATAAATTTCGATTGTCTAATTTTATAAAATCCGAAAAGTTTTACTGCAATTTAAAAATCTTAATGTATCTTTAAATAAGCATATAATCCTAATTATCAAAACTATGAATTGCATTGACTCTTAAATTGAACATGTTTATAACGAACAAAATTAGTACCTGTTTAATGTATATTGAAAAAAAAGGTAAAAAAGTTAAAAAGGTATTGCACAAAAACTAAAAAAATGGTACTTTTGCATCGCTAATAAAAACGATATACAAGTTTGAATTGTATATTTAAACAAAGGACTTGATGTCCTTTCTTTTTTTGAAGCCCGATTCAGTAGCTCAGTTGGTAGAGCACATCCCTTTTAAGGATGGGGTCCTGGGTTCGAATCCCAGCTGGATCACAAGGAAAGTAGTTCTTTAGTAAATTATTAAGTACCGATTCAGTAGCTCAGTTGGTAGAGCACATCCCTTTTAAGGATGGGGTCCTGGGTTCGAATCCCAGCTGGATCACAAGAAAAAAGGGCAACCCAAACGGATTACCCTTTTTTTATTAGGTTTTATTCAGTCTATAGCTCGTCCGATTCGATACAAACGTAGGGAATTTTCATTCCACTAAACTCAAAAAGTTCAATACCTGCTTCGCGCATCTCCTCGTCCTCTCTTTCGAAGCGCCACTCAACATTAATAGTTTTTGCGTATTGAGAAATACTTTGAATTTTCTGAAGCAACGAAATTAGATATTTATAAGTAGCTGAATTGAAGTATTTAAAGTACAAAACAACTTTAAATTCTTTGCCATAGCCATTGTTTGTTACCTCATTTTCAAATTCATCGAGCCATGCCATAACAGGTTCAAAGAATTTAGTTACGTTTTCGGGATGGCAAATACCCTTTATGCTAAATAAACCCTCGGCTGAGTTTAAAATTACTTCGGGGGAATCTCTTCTGGCGCTAATTATAAGCTTATCCATTTTTTTATTTTTTATATTTTGGTCAATCAGAAACCTTTGGAATAAAGGTAAACGGAATGTTTAATAATTCTGAAAACTCTTCACCAGCCTCCTCGAGTTCAACATCGTACTGAGGATATTTCCACATAACCGAAACTCTATTGCCATGCTTTTGAATCTCACGAATTTTCGAAAGAATTATGAGAATCATTTTGGAAGAAGCTGTATTAAAATACTCGAAATCGAGTGTTATAATGGTTTCAGGGTTTGGCTCTTGGATATAACGGTCGAACCATTCGATAATTGGTGAATAGAATACTTTTACATCTTCGGGAAGCGATTTTCCTTCGATTAAAAAGATTCCTTTTTCCTTATCGAGTTCTACTTTGGGTGTTATTTCCGTGGCAAAGGCAGCGAACGATTCCATTAAACACATTAATTTAATTAAAGAAAATGTTCAACCTAATTTTCGGGTTGATAACAAATTAATTGAAAAGGAACTTCAACAATATCGGCGTAATCCTGACCAGCATCTTGCATATCCTCGTCATCCTCTTGATAGTACCACTCAATGGTTAGCTTATTACCATTTTCGTGAAGGGTTTTTATTAGTTCAAATACTTCGAGAATCATTTTTGAGGATGCAGTATTGAAGTAATCCATTTTAACCTTAAGCAAGGTTTCTGGTTTAGGTTCCTCAATATACCCTTCGAGCCATTTTATAACCGGATTGTAGAACTCTTTAACGTCTTCGGGAAGCGATTTTCCTGAGATATTGAATATTCCGGTTTGAGGATCTAAATGGATCTCAGGAGTTTCCTGTGAACCTTTTTTGATAAACACATCCATAGCTGGTGTTTTATTTAAATTTATACAATTATATTAAAAATGTAACTATGAACTGAAAGTTCAATAAACAAATTTAAGTAATCTTAACCGATTATCAAAAGAGTTTTGACCATTGAATGAAAAAAAATAGTAGATACAGCAAAATTTAAGCTGTGCATTTTATACGAGGCTTGAAATCCATTTTAAAATTCGTTCTTCATTTTTTTTATGCTGATTCTCGAAATCGAGAATTAGTCCACAAAATTTACTCTCGCGAAGTGCTTTCGACGACTCGAATTTATAGCCTTCGGTAGTGGTATAACCAATAACCTTTGCCCCAGCCGACTCAAACACTTCGGCAAGCAAGCCCACCGCATCGCCAAAGTTTTCGGGGTAGCGCACTTGGTCGCCATTTCCAAAAATTGCTACCTTAACCTTTTTTAGGTTTAGCTGCTCAATGGCAGGAATTAGTTCGTCCCAGTAGTTTGGCAACTCACCATCGAACCAAGTTGGGGCACCCAGCACTAAAAGGTCGTATGTTGATAAAACTTTAGTATCGAATTCTTCAACATTAATAGTGTCGAGGGTTTCCCATTTTGCAACTTTTTTAATTTCTTCGGCAACTTGCGATGTTTTTTTTGCGCTATGGCTATATACTAGTGCTACTTTCATAATTTTTTCGTATTCAAAATTTAAAACTTACCTAATCGCAATGCTGCGCTTAGAATTTTTTGTGTATTCGGCAGTATAGCCCCCTCGAGTATTCGATTAAACCCAACAGGTATAAACTCGGAGCCAACTCGCATTACTGGGGCATCGAGGTGTTCAAATGCCTTTTCGGCAATTATTGCGGCTATTTCGCCACCAAAGCCTGCAAAAAGTTTATCCTCGTGAACCACAAGAGCCTTGCTGGTTTTTTTAACCGAAGCAAGAATTGATTCCTCGTCGAGAGGTATTATCGATCGAATGTCGATTACTTCGGCGCTAATACTATGTTCTTTCTGAAGTATTTCGGCTACCTCAAGGCACATATGGGTTGTGTTGCCATAGGTAATAATGGACAAATCGGAGCCAACCCTTCGAACCCTTGCTTTACCAAATGGAACCTCGAATTCGTCGGGAACAAAAGTTGCCGCTTTTGGCGCATTGTAAAGAGCCTTTGGCTCAAGAAAAAGAGTCATGCCTCTTGAACGGATAGTGGTGCGAAGCAACCCCGCTGCATCGTCGGCAAACGATGGGTAAACAATTCGAACCCCAGGAATGGTTGCCAAAGCGCCCTCAATATTTTGCGAATGGTATAAACCTCCGCCAATGTATCCTCCGCTGGCAAGTCGAATGGTAATGTTAGGTACAAACTTACCGTTCGAACGCCAGTAATCGTGCGACGAATCGACGTACTGCTCCATGGCTGGCCAAAAGTAATCGGCAAACTCGGCGCCTTCAACTACAATCCTAATTTTTTCCGAAAAACGGCTCATACCATTGGCTGTTCCTAAAATATAGTCCTCGGCAATGGGTCCATTAAAAACCCTTGCCTTGCCAAATTCCTGCTGCATTCCTTTGGTAACATTAAAAATTCCACCCTTTTCCTTATGAGCAACATCTTGCCCCCAAATGTAAGTATCAGGGTTAAGGCGAAATTCTTCTTTTAAAGTAGAATTTATTGCTTCAATAAGCTTTTTGGGTTCCCCCTTTAGGCTATGCTCGCCAGTTGGAAATTTCTGAGGAATATAGGGTTCAGGTACAATGAATTGATGAATCGATTCGGGTGTTGGATCGGGCGCAGCCATTGCCTTTCGGTGTGCATCCTTAATTTCAGATTTAACGCGTTCGTCAATTGCTGCAATTTCGGCTTCGGTAAGGCGATTATAGCGAATGAGTATTCGGCGAAACTTAGCAAAAGGATCGGCCTGTTGAACGTACTCCAGCTCATTTTTATCGCGGTAAAGATCGTGACGGTCGGAGTTTGAATGCGAATGCATTCGAATACAATTTGCCTGTACAATTGCAGGCATTTGGTTTTGAATTACCCATTCCTTTGCCTCCAGCATGGTGTTCATCGAGTCGAAAACATCCTTTCCGTTGCAATGGAAAATTTTAAGATTCTTAAATCCCGAAAAGTTATTAGCAACCTTTCTATTGGCCGTTTGGTCCTCTTTAGGTACCGAAATTCCGTAGCCATTATCCTGAAAAACGAATATAACGGGTAACTTCTCGTTCGATGCGCCATTAATTGCTTCGTAAACGTACCCTTCGGAAACCGACGATTCGCCCTGCGAACTAATTACTACACCCTTTTGCTTATAGCGATTAAATGCCCTACCTACACCTGCTGCCTGCTGAGTATGGTTGCCAGTGCTACTCGACACGTTATGAATATTAAGCTCCGCTTTTGCAAAGTGGTTGCTCATATGGCGACCTCCACTCGATGGGTCGGTTGCTTTCGAAATGCCGTTCAAAATTATCTCCTCGGCTGTCATTCCTGCCGAAACAGCAGTAAGCATATCGCGGTAGTATGGAAAAAGGTGATCGGTTTTTGAATCGAAAATTTGGCCTATTGCCAGCTGGATGCCATCGTGACCAGCATAGGGAGCATGATAACTCCAGCCAATGGCCTGTTTAAGGTAATTTGGTGCTCTCTCGTCGAGTGCACGGCCAAGAGCCATTAGGTGATACCATTTTTCGAGGGTTTCCTTTGGAGTTTGAATTATTCCAAAGGGTAAACTATTTCTTTTTACGTATACCATGTCGATATAAAAATTTAAAAATTCTGTTTAAAATAATTGCTGAATTAACTACACCTCACGTGTTGTGTCGAATTGCTCAAGGTAATCGGCCACCCTGCGAAGGAATGCGCCACCAAGAGCGCCATCGACTATTCGATGGTCGTACGAAAGGCTAAGGAACATTTTGTGCCGTGGCACAATTATATCGCCATACTCGGTTTCAACAACTGCTGGTTTTTTTTCGATGGTGCCAGTAGCCAAAATGGCAACCTGAGGTTGAGCAATTATGGGAGTTCCCATAACATTTCGAAAAGTTCCGAAGTTTGTAATGGAGAAAGTTCCCTCCTGAATATCGTCGGGCGAAAGTTTGTTTGTGCGAGCTGCCTCGGCTAATCGATTAATTTCGAACGATAGTCCCGACATATTTAGCCTATCGGCATTACGAACAACCGGAACAATAAGGTTTCCGTCGGGTTTTGCTACCGCAATTCCAATGTTTACCTTGGCCTTAACAATAATTCGGTCGCCATCGACCGACGAGTTAACCAATGGAAAATCGCGTAGTGCGCGAGCCGCAGCCTCGGTAAAGGCAGGCATATAAGTCAACTTGGTTTTATACTTCTGTAGGTAAACCTCCTTCATTCGCTCACGCCACTTCACAAGGTTCGTAACGTCGGCCTCGACCATATTGGTTACATGTGGCGAAATTCGTTTCGACGATACCATATGCTCGGCAATAAGCTTACGCATACGATCCATTTCAATAATTTCGTCGTTAGCACCAACCGATTGGCTTACTTTGTTTGGTTGAGTTCCAGTAACTAACGTGGGAGATTGAAATTGTGGTGTATTTTTTTTCTTCGAAATGAATTCGACAATATCCTGCTTACGCACCCTGCCATTTTCGCCTGTACCAGTAATGGTATCGAGTTCGGGTACTGTTAAACCCTCACTTTTGGCAATACTGCGTACCAAG
The DNA here is from genome assembly GCA_002345675.1 of Bacteroidales bacterium UBA2287. Classification (GTDB taxonomy): domain Bacteria; phylum Bacteroidota; class Bacteroidia; order Bacteroidales; family Tenuifilaceae; genus UBA2287. The sequence goes on from DDWL01000033.1 coordinate 48,713, forward strand.
GGACTGTAAAAGCGAGTCGATTTGGGGGTTTCAACCTCTTCCTTCTGAGGTTTTACTTCCGCATGGGCAACCTTTTCTGTTTCACCTTTTACTTCCGCATGGGCAACCTTTTCTTTTTCAATCTTTATTTCCTCTTTAGCAATCTCGTTCTTCGCATCAGCAACAACCTCTCCCTCTTCGGTTTGAATAATTGCAATAGTGTTTCCAACAGGAACTAAATCGTTGGTTTTAAAAAGAATTTTGGCAATAGTGCCAGCTACTGGCGAAGGTATTTCGGAGTCGACCTTATCGGTGGCAATTTCTAACAAAACATCATCCTCGTTTATTGTATCGCCTTCTTTTACAAACCATTTGGTTATAGTTGCCTGTTCTATGCTTTCGCCCAATTTGGGCATTTTAAGTTCAAACATATATGCAGCTTTTAAAATATTTCTATTTATGTATTTTAAAAACGCAATTAGGTGGGTTTTGTTCATATAGAACGCTGATAGAACACAGATACTTCGACGAGCTCAGTACAAGTGACACAGATTTAACGGATTTACACGGATTTTTTTTATTGGAACACGGATGACGCAGATTTAACAGATGAACACGGATCTAAATAATTCCACAGATTCCACAGATTATCACAAATTTAAAATACATCTCTGTGTTCCTCCGTCCCCGATTCCCGATAACTATCGGGATATCGGGGCTCTGTGCCTCCGTGGTGTCTTTTATCGTTTAATTAGAACACTGATGACACTGATGACACTGATAAAACGGATTTACACGGATTTTCTTTACCACAATAGGCACATTAGGTCACAATAGGTTTTTGTTTAAGAAAAATGCTCCGTTGCGTCTTAGCGTTTAATTATTTCTCCGTGTCCCGATAACTATCGGGGCTCCGTGCTCTCTGTGTCTCTGTGTTGGTTTTTGCGCCGTAGCGTCTTTGCGATTAAATATTAACCACATAGGCACTCCCGATAGTTATCGGGAAGGGCACAATAGATAAAGTTTAATCTTAGGGGTACCCCTGTGTTAGCAACCATAGTTTAAAAAATTCGTTTCCATAGAAACATTATTGTGTAAAATAAATCACTATTTTTAGAATTTGATTTGCTATATTTATTATTTTCTATTTTAAAAACACACTTGCATATAATTGTACAACAATGCGTTAATAAATATTTTGACGAACGGAGTAAAAATAGTTCAAAAAAACTTGTCCCGAAATCGGGTTTTGCACCATATATAAATGAGGGGGTATTATTCCGCTTATAAAGAAATTAAAAGGACTTTACACAATTACCTGAGTAATTATTGTTAAAGAATAATCAAAATATTTACTACAAACTAACCACCATGAAAAAACTACTACCAATTCTTTTTGCCCTTACAGTATGTGTCTTAAATATTTACGGGCAGTCCATTACTCGGGGAGCAACCGAGGGCGAAATATACTTCCCCAATAGTTGGTATTTGAATACTACCAGTTTCGAATTTGTACCCGCTATATGGCGCTCCACCGACAACGGCAGGCACCTTACCACTCAGTATGCTGCTACAACAATACCCGAGGAGGAAGCCGTCCTAGACATAGTATGCGATGCCACACCGGGGGTGCTTTATGGTTGGGCAAATGATAGTTTATTCATTTCATATGATTATGCTCAATCTTGGCATTCGATAGAAAGATGTACATGGGAAGTTTTAGGACAATATTTTAGTGGATGTTCTTCCGGTGTGCTTTACAAAACCCTTGTTAACGAAGAACTACAACGAATAGAATTATATGAAAGTAATGATTATGGAAATGTTTTTTCAATAATAAACGAAGATGTTGTTGGTTATTGGGGTGATGTTGGAGTAATAGAAGAGGAACTACATTTATTAGATATTAATACTTGGCCATCTTTTACACTCAAATTATTGAATAGTTTTAATAGTGGTTTGATTTTTAATACAATCCTTATAGAAAACAGCATAGCAGGTACAATACCAGGAGGTCACTACCCCAGGCTCAGTCGTGGGGCTGCCCCTGGCGAACTGTACCTAGTAACCTGGCACCTGCCCAGCAATTACTATATATACTATAGCAGCGACTACGGGCAGACCTTCCATCTACAATACCAGTCGGACGAGTGCAACTTCTACTACTGGGACTACAGCTTCTCGGCGGGCAGAGAACCTGGCTCATTCTACGTGACTAGGAGTACCGGAAACAACTTCGAAAGTTCCACCCATATGCTCCATTATATCGACCACAGCACCGACTACGGTAAGACCTTCACCACCTTTTTCCACGATACCGATATCGACTATGATGGTAACCCTACCTCCATTACACATACCGTTTCTGCTATTGTTGAACCTACAGGCTATGGCACAGTGGCGGGTACTGGCCG
>DDWL01000014.1 GCA_002345675.1 Bacteroidales bacterium UBA2287
TAGTGATAATCTGTGATATCTGTGTTATCTGTGTTCCATATAAAATCGAATATTATGAAACGTATCCTAATCATTTCGTTTGTTGCCCTGCTAACTTCTTGCGGAGCAAGGGAAATTATTCCCAACTATGCCAAAGATTCTGATATTTCGGGTTTGGCAAGTATTATTCAACTGGCTGGTAACGAAACAGAGGTGCTGCTTGAAGATTACTTTATGGATGTTTCAATTATTGATTCGGTTGTTGCCCCTCCGTATTTCAACACAAATCTATCCGACGATGGCAAAATCCTTATGCTAACTGCTAACGGAGAGAGCATTCAGCGCCTTTCGGAACTAAAGGTTTGGGTCGATGGGGTTTGCTACTCGCTGCTTATGCGTAAAAACAGAAGGCTGCCATACGAAGTGGCGTATACTTTCGAAGGGAAGCAGCCAAAAAGCGTTCAACTTAAAGGGCAAATAAACGACTGGAATCCGTCGAAAACTAACCTTGAACTTGTTGATGGCGTTTGGAAAGTTAAACTTCTTTTAAATCCCGGTAAATACCACTATCAGGTTGTTGTCGATGGTGTTGGCATGCTCGACCCAAACAATAGCGACATTGAAGATAACAATATGGGTGGCAAAAACTCGGTTATGAGAGTGGGAGAGGTTAAGCCCGAATTACTTCCGCAGCTTAATACCATTAGTAGCAAAGGAAAAACGATTCAAATTGACATTAAAAACAGTATTGAAAACCTTTTTGTTTTTTGGGAAAACTATCGTTTAGGCGACGAATTTGTGAAAATTGAAAATGGGACAGCAACCATTACAATTCCAGTAAATGCCAACGGGCTAAAGCGTTCGCACATTCGAGTTTGGTCTTTTAACGCCGAGGGCGAAAGTAACGACTTGCTAATTCCTCTTGAGGGAAGAGAAGCAGTAACGTCGACTTCGCAGCTTAACCGTTCCGACTTACATTCGCAGGTAATGTACTCGTTAATGGTGGACCGATTTAAGAATGCCACAACCGAAAACGACCACCCAGTCGACGATCCAGAAATTAACCCACGGGTTAACTACTACGGTGGCGACATTTTAGGAATTACCGAAAAAATAAAGGACGGATTTTTCGAAAACCTTAGTGTAAACACCATTTGGGTTTCGCCAATAACTCAAAATCCGCTTGGAGCATACGGAATGTACCCAAATCCTAAAACAAAATTCTCGGGGTACCATGGTTACTGGCCCATTTCGTCGTCAAAGGTCGATTTTCGTTTTGGTACATCCGATGAGTTAACCGAAATGCTCGATGAAGCCCATAAGCGAGGAATTAATGTAATTCTCGACTACGTCTCGAACCACGTTCATCAGGAGCATCCGCTATACAAAAACCATCCCGACTGGGCAACACCACTTTACCTGCCCGATGGCACAATGAATACCGAGAAATGGGATGAATACAGGCTAACCACTTGGTTCGATACTTTTATGCCTACGCTCGACCTTGAGCGTCCCGATGTATACGAACCTATGACCGACTCTGCTTTATATTGGGTTACCGAGTACGAGTTTGATGGCTTCCGTCACGATGCAACAAAGCATATTCCCGAGGTTTTTTGGCGAACGCTTACTCGCAAAATTAAGGAGAATGTCCCCGAGCGAACAATTTACCAAATTGGCGAAACCTATGGAAGTCACGACCTTATTTCGGGGTACATTGGCAGCGGAATGCTGCATTCGCAGTTCGATTTTAACATTTACGATGCAGCCGTTTCGGCATTTGCGCGCCCAAATGTTTCGTTTGTAAACTTGAACAGCAAGCTAACCGAGGGCTTTACATACTATGGATGGCATAACCTAATGGGCGTTATTACTGGCAATCACGATAAAGCTAGGTTTATTTCTTACGCCGGAGGCGCATTGTCGTTCGACGAGGATGCAAAAAAGGCTGGTTGGACTCGCGAAATTGGCGTTGGGAATCCTGTTGGATACAAACGTCTTCAAATGCTAAACGCATTTAATTTAACCATTCCTGGCGTGCCAACAATATATCAGGGCGACGAGTTTGGCTCGCCCGGCGGCAATGACCCCGATAATCGTAAAATGATGCAGTTCGAAGGGTACAATGCTTTAGAGCAAGAAACGCTTGACATTACAAAAAAACTTACCAACCTTCGAAGATCCAATATGGCTTTAATTTATGGCACTTTTGAACCATTATTGGTAAACGATAAAGAGTACGCTTATGTTCGTACCTATATGGAAAACATTGTGTTAGTAGTGTTTAACAAGTCGAACGAGGCAACTGAAATTTCAGTAAAAATTCCCGAGCGTTTTGCTAACAAGGAGTTACTATCGAATTTTGGAAATGAGTTTGAATTAAATTCAGAAACCCTCACCATAAAAGTTACAGCAAATTCGTTTGAGGTTTTAACAGCGAAGAAATAGCAACTTGGGGCTGTCTCAAAAGAAAAATTAACCACAAAGACCGCAAAGAAAAACAAAGAATCACAAAGTTAACACTCATATATGCAATTCTTTGTGAACTTTGTGTAAAACCTTAGTGTACTTTGTGGTTAGACGTTTGTATCTAATGAGACACTCAGTTAGTACTGCCACACCCCATTTTCAAATCGAAGCTTTTTTAAAAATTTCTCGTAGTTCGAAAGGTTAAGCGTAACATTGGGTGTGCCCGAGGGTAACTTTTTATCGCTATAAATAGTAGGTTTCTTACCAATTGCTTCCCGATGAATGGGAGACATTAAAACATGGATTCCGGGAATAAGGTATTTGCTCAGCGCACCCGACTCACAGATTATGGGTATATTCCTATCGAGATGCATAATCATAATATTTAAAACCCTTTCGAGGGTTTTATCGGTGCACTGAATGTAAAACGACTTTTTAGCGCCAGCGCTAAGCATTCGCGAACTGTCCTTATGCCCATTGGGATTGGTTTCTTCAAAAACCTCGAAGAATTTTGGAATTCCCAAAATAAGCTCCTGCTCCTGCGACGAATGAAAATGTGGCGACACTTTTATAGCGATAACGCCAAATTGAGCGAATTTCTCAATCACTTTAGTGGCAAGTAGGGTTTTTCCTGTATCTCGGCCTAAACCGCTTATGAGTAGTATGTTGTTTCGTACTAACAATGGTTTATTTTTAAAGAAGGAGGTTTATATAAATTTTGATTCTCAAATATACATTCTATATAATAAGAAACCAATTAGTTACAAGGTTTTTACTTTTTATAGAATTAGCCTATTCTACAATTCTTTTAGGAATTACAAATATGCTAACCTCGTAAAGTGCTAATAGTGGTACACTTACCAATGCAAGACTGAATAAATCGGAGCCTGGGGTTATAAATGCTGCAACTATCAGCAGTATTACAACTGCATACTTTCGCTGCTTTTTAAGGAACTCCTTGCTTATAAGTCCAAATTTCGAAAGATTATAAAGCAAAATTGGCATTTCGAAAACTAAACCAACTGCTAATGTGAGCGTTATAACTGAACCAAGGTACGAGTCGAGTGTAATTGTGTTAACAATTACTGAACTTATTGAGTAAGTTGCTAAAAAATGAATTGTAATTGGAACTATAATGAAGTAGCTGAACAGTATTCCAATAAAAAAAAGTAAAGAGCAAATGGGGATTGCACTGTAAAGGTTTTTTCGAAATTTAGCATTTACGAACGGCTTTGCAATTCTCCATATTTCAAACAGAATCAAAGGAAAAACGAGTACCATGCCAACATAAATCGAAACCCAAAAATGCTTCATAAACTGACCAGAAAGGTTAAGGTTAACTATGCTAAGGTTAAGGTTTGTCATGCAAAGTTCACTCTGACCAATACTTTCGCCAATTCGACAAAGAACTTTATAGGTAATAAAGTCGACTTTGCTTGGGGCAAGCAAAATGGAATTAAAAACTATATCCTTTGCAATAAAGGCAATGGTCGAAAAAACAACAAGGGCAACTATAATGCGAAAAAGGGAACCCCTTATTTTCTCAAGGATTCCCAATATCGTCCATTCCTTTTTAGGTGGATTATTATTTGCCTTTTTTTTTGAACTAATTACTTCGGGCATTTCAAATTAAATAAAATCATATTAGGAGCAACCACCTGCAACAGGCTTCTTCTTTTTCTTTTCAATTTTAGGAATAGCAGGTGTTAAGGGGCTCGTATTAGTTTTTGTTTCTGTTGATATTCCTTCGGACGAACCAGTTCCAAGAGCACTGCCAGCTGCAAGTCGAAAATTGTATCGGGCAAGTTCCTCGTTAGCACTCGAATTGCTTGGCTTTTGAGGGTTGGCAATGCTCTCGACCCAGTAGTTTAAGCCCCCCATAAGCACGTAGTTGTTCTTAAAACCAATTTGGCGGGTAAGCATCCAAGCCTCGTTGGCTTGAAGGGTTCCGTTTGAGTAAAATACATTAGTTTTAGTATCCTGATTTAAAATGTCTTCGAAATCTTTAAGCAGAATGCTTTCGAGTGGAATGTTTATTGCCCCTGGCAAACTAAAACTGTTGAACTCATCGGGATTTCGAACATCGATTAGCTGAATTGATGGGTCGTTTTGCACAAGCATGTCGGCAACCTCCTCAGGGTTTATAAACTGCTGTCCATTTTTAATTTCAACCAAAAGCTGCGATGCATCTACTTTATATGGACGAGTTGTATTTTGAGGAACCGCTGCAATAATAAGCCCTAGGCCAATAATTGCTGTCGAAAGTATTACTCGTGGATTCATTGTTGTATTTATTTAATTTTTATGATGTGTTAAGTTCGAAGTCGGAAGTCGGAAGTCGGAAGATTGCCAGCCTATAACTGAGAACTGAGAACTGCCAACTCCCTAATACTCTTCCCTTGGAAATTTCTTCTCGGCCCACTCGGCAACCCAAAACATTCCAACTGCTACAACGATTAGCATTAGTGCAAATAAGCCGTACGACAAGCCTAACGATTCGGAAACTCTTGGAGTCCCCATATATTCCGCTTTAAATAATCCTTCCCACAAAGGGTAACCCTCTTGAAAAATTAGTACGCCAATAAATAGTCCTACTACAAAAAGCATAGCATCGATTTTGCCTATTGCTGCACCGCAAAAACTTGTACCGGGGCAAAACCCACCAAGAATAAAACCAAGTCCCATAATCACCCCACCTACAATTGCAGAGTATAGGTATGTTTCGTTTACGTAAACCAAATCGAGGTCAATCCAGCCAAAAAGGCTAAAGAAAAGAAGGCCAAGCATTGCCGTAATGGCTCCAGTAAAGAAAACCTTTAAAACTACCATATCGTAGCCATAGAAAACGCCAGCAAGTTTACGACTCGACGAGAAGCCAGCCTGCTCGAGAATAAATCCAAATCCTATTCCCACTATAAAGGCAAGAAATAGATTGGTATTTTCCGTTATTATTTCGTTAGGTGCTAATGGTCCCATTTTTAATAGTTTAAAGGGTTAAATCCAATTTTTTCTGAAAAAGTAGGCAAACATAAAGCCCGAGCCAAAAATGGCCATCATCGAAATAAAGCCGCCCAGCGAAAGTACTGCCATACCACTAAGTGCCGAGCCGCTTGTACAGCCTCTTCCCAACTGCGATCCAAAGCCAAATAGAATGCCGCCTAAAGTGGCAAAAATTAGCCTACGTTTCGACGATATTTTAGGACTATGCTCAACTTTAAAAGTTAGCCTTCGAGAAATAACCCCCGAAAGGAATCCTCCAACCAGAACTCCAAGCATTTGAAAAACTAACCAAGAATTAAGAGGATTTCCGGGATGCTTTTCAAGTTCTTCCTTATAAAAAGGTGCGCTGTTGGCATGCGATGGGGCAATGGTTTTAACCGTTGCAACTATGGTGCTCTTTATTGCTCCACTAGCACCTAACCCTCTACCCGAAAAGTAGTTGGCTGCAAGTAAAACGAGACCTAAAATAACTCCGGCAATATATGGATTCAAGTACCGGGTTTTTCGCAATTGTAATGTTTCTTCGGCCATAATATAGTTTTATTATAGAATGTTGAACTTAGTAAAGGTAACGGCTTGCCTGTCCGGCAAAAGCAATTATAAATCGAAATGTTATACTTCCAAAAAGAACCAGAATCATTGGGAGCACAGTTGGAATAGGGTAGCCTCTCAGTTCTAAAAAATCGAGAATTGCAGGAACCACCATTCCTAAAAAGACTACAAATATCCAAAAGGGAGCAGTGTATTCGCCACCAAGGAAAAGCGATGCTGCCTCGATTTGAACCTGCGAACTTGCCAAAAAACCCATAAAAAGATGGATTATTAGAAAAAGTTCTATGCCAATTATAAGTAAGTCAATTTTTGCAAAGGTTGTTTTCTCCAAATGTGTTTTTCCCATAAAGGCAATAACAGCGGCTCCAGCCGAAAGTCCCGAAGCAAGGAATAGTGGCCCAAGTATCGACGTATTCCAAAGTGGGCGGGCATTAAACGCCGAAAAAAGAATTCCTGTGTAAATCCCAAGAATTGTCGATGAAATTATCATTACCCAAGCAATGGTCATTTTATGCTTAACAAAAAAGGCATCGAGGTTTTTAAGCCACTCGTAAGGCCATTGCCACTTTGGAAAAATATAGCGAATATTAATAGCGCACCAAATTATCGAAAGGGGAGTAACAACCATTAAAGTCCATGCACCCCACGACATTGGCGACTCAAGCCTTAGCGTTGTGTAAAGGCGCCAAAAGTATGGTTTATGGTTTAGGTCGATGAAAAGTGCACCCAATCCCAAAACTAAAAGGAAAGGAACAATAAAAGGGGCATAGCGTGTAGCTGCGGTATACTGCTCTTCCTTGCCTCTAATGGTCATAAGTGCTGCAAAGAAAAGGATTCCGGCTGCAAGTCCTCCCACAAAAAGGTAAAATGGAATTGGCCAGTGCCAAATTTGCAAATAGGGGTCGATTAGGTGGTTCATTCGCCCGCTGACAATAATTTCTTCTCTCATTTTGCCAATTGGGTTAAATTAAAAAGTAAAGTTCGGGGCTTGTACCAGCTTCGGGAATCAACGTTTTCCACTTTCGCTTTTTAATAATTCGTGAAACTTCGCTGTTCGGATCGTCCAAGTCGCCAAAGTACATACATTTTGTTGGGCATACGCTTACACAGGCTGGCTTTAAACCCTCTAACAACCTATGGTTGCAGTAGGTACACTTGTCAACGTGTCCATCGGGGTGTGGGAAACGAGCATCGTAGGGACACGACGCAATGCAAGCGCCACAGCCAATACACTTATTTGCTGTTACCAGCACAATTCCGCCTTCGGCGTAGTGACTTGCGCCAGTTGGACAGCAACGCACGCAGGGTGCATTGCTACAGTGGTTACAGCGCTCCGAGCGAATTTCGAGTTCGAGTTGGGGGTATGTGCCATCGGTAACCTCCACAACCCAGTCGCGGCAGTACCCAATGGGAACATTATTTTCGGTCTGACAGGCAACTACGCAGTCGCTACAGCCTACACATTTTTTAGTATCAATGGCCATTGCATATCTCATAGCTTATGCCTCCAAGTTTTCGGTTACAAAAGTTACAAAATTTCCACGCATTCCAGTACCACCCATAATAGGATCGACATGTACACGAGTTATAAGGTCGGCATCGCTTGCACCTCTAAAGTACGAACGCTTCATTTGAGGCTGACGATGACCAAATCCGTGAACCATATAAACCGAATCCCAGCGAATACGCTCTGTAACCCTTACTTTTATTGAAGTGTGAGAAACAAATCCATCCTGATTTTTAAGCTTAACGTACTGGTCGTTTTTTAAATCCCACAGTTTGGCCACTTTCGGATTAACCCATAGCGTATTCTCGTCCATTAAATCGGTAAGATTAGGATTATTGGCCGTGCGGCTAAAAGTGTGCATTGGCGCTCGGCCGTAGTTGAGACGGTAAAAGCCTTCGGGTGGCTCCTCGTGATGAGTGTATTTCGGCATTGGGTCGAACCCTTCGGCCAGTATGGCCGTTGAGAATAGTTCAATTTTTCCAGTATTTGTATTGAATTCGAAGGGTTCGTTTTCGTCGAGGTAAAGATCGTCGGCTGCTCGCTCGTATTTCTTAACGCCTAACTTCTTCATTTCATCGAGCGAAGTTCCCATTTGCTTAAGCTGCCAATCGAGTTGCTCCTCAATGGTTTCGAATGGAAAAAAGTCGGCCAGTCCAAGTTTTTTACCAAGTTCTTTTGCCATCCACCAGGCAGGTTTTGTATTGTAAAGGGGCTCAGTTGCTGGCATGCGAAGGGCAATGTAAGGTTCGCGGTGTGGCGAAACCCTTATTTCATCGTACCGCTCGAGGTAAGTGCATTCGGGCAGAATAACATCAGCCCATCCCGTTATTTCCATGGGCATTGTGTCCACAGCAACCATTAAGTCGAGATTTTGAATGGCTTTTATTGTTTTTTGTTGATCGGGAAGTGTGAAAATAAGGTTTGTACCATAAACAATCCAGCCTTTAAAAGCGCATTCCCTTTCGGGAACAGGAATTGTGGCATCGCAAATTCCCGAAGCAATTACCTCTTCGGCAAGGTTGTACATTCCAGGAAATGCATCACGCCAGTTCCGTTTAGGTTTTGGATAGGGTGGGTGATTGAACTTTGGTACATCAACCTTTTCGGGAAAGTAAAATCCACCCCTTCGACCCCACGAGCCAAGTAGCGCATTTAGAATTGCAATTGCCCTTAAGCGTTGAGTATCGTCGCCGTACCAAGTAACGTGGCGACCAGGGTGAACAATAACTGCAGGTGAAGCATTAGCCATTTCGCGAGCAGTTTCGTAAATTACGTTAGGATCAATTCCTGTGATTCCGTATGCCCACTGAGGGGTCATATCCTTTACATGCTCCTTTAGCTGATCGAACCCGTAAGTATGCTTTTCAACGTACTTTTTATCGTACCACTCGTTGTAAATAATTTCGTGAATCCATGCGAGCAGCAGCGCTATGTCGGTTGCAGGTTTTATGGGTAGCCAGTATTTCGATTTCGAAGCGGCTGTTGAGAAACGTGGATCGACTGTAATAATTGTTGCACCTTTGTCAATGGCATCGGACATTTCCTGAACCTGACCATTGTGCATATTTTCGCCAATATGCGAACCAATTAGTACAAGACAGCGGGTGTCGCGAATGTCGGTGCGTTCGGGCGACATAACCAAATCGCCAAAAGTGCTTTGGAATGCTACTTCGCGGGGACCGCGACACTGGGCAAAGGAAGGAGCTCCAATATTGTCTGATCCATAGGCTTTAAGCATATGCCCAAAGTATGCACCACCCGAGCCGTGAGTGAAAAGTGCAACGCACTCGGGCCCATGCTCAACGGCAATTTTCTTCATTTTACCGGCAATGTATTCAAAAGCCTCGTCCCAAGTGGCTTCGCGAAAAACCTGCAAACCACGCTCTTCGGTTCGAATGAGTGGTGTTTTAAGCCGTTCGTCGTCGTAGTACATTCCAACACCACCAGTTCCACGGGGACAAAGCCTGCCATTGCAGTGTGGATCGCTATCGTGGCCTATAATTTTGGTAATTTTACCCTCATCGTTGGTGTGAACCCAAGCGGCACACTTCCAAAAGCAAATTTCGCAGTAGGTTGGTGTACGAGTAGGAATAACTTTTTGGGCTTTTTCGTTTCCTTTTACTGCTGGAATTACCTTTTTAAGAAGGCCATACGATGACCCTGCAAGAGCAAGACCACCAACTCCAATAGCCGAAACTTTTATAAAATCACGTCGTGTTGCCATACTGATTTTACGCTTAAATATGGTTAAATGTATATATGTAGCAAATTAAATATATTAATTCATTATTTACAATATCGGAAAATGAATTATAAACCTTCATTAGAAAAATCAACATTTAAATAGTGTACAAAGTATTTGTATAATGCTATTTATCTGGATGTTAAAAAACGATTATCTTGTAATGTTAGAACACATTTTATAGCGAAATAAGAAGTAATTTAAAATCAATATAAATTCTACCGCTTATTTGTGTCTTCATCAATTTGCTCAATAAAGTCGGTTATGTTGTGGGCAATTTTCAGAATTTTAACAACTTGTTGATTTTCGTTGAAAATAGGAGAGTAGGTTTCGATAAATGTGAATACTTTATTTCCAATGCTAACCTTTGAGGTTTCTTTACGTACATGGCCCGAACGTAGGTCTTCCCAGAAAATACTGTAGTCGCGCATTTGTAACTCGTCGAGCAGCATATTGTCAGAATGGTGAGAACCAATTATCTGATCGACTCTTTGGTTTGTAAGTGTTACGTATGCATCGTTAACCGAAATTACCTTGCCTGTTGTGTCATACTCAATAATATAGCTCGAAGTATTTAGAGCATTTATAAGACTCTCCATTTCGGCGGTTCGGCGAGCATTTTCTTCCTGTGTTGCCTGTAACTCCTCCATGTTTTGGCGCATTTCCTCTTCCTGCGAGGCAAGTTCTTCCGATTTAATTTTCGATTCCTCTAATAGGGTTACCGTTTTTATGCTAATTTTTATTGAAGCAACAGTTGCTGCAATGCTTTCACCAATTTTTTCGACAAAGTCGATAATGTACTTATCGAAAGCATTGAAACTTGCTAGTTCCAAAACTCCGTAAATTTTTTCGTTTAATTTTAAGGGAACTAGTAAAAGGCACGATGGTGCTTCGTCGCCTAAACCCGAAGCAATATGAACGTAATCCTTGGGAATATCGGTTAAAATTATAGTTTCCGACTCCTGAGCGCAACGGCCTACAAGGCCTTCCTTAAGTTCAACTCGCTTATTTAGGTACTTCCTGCGGTCGTATGCATAGGCAGCTACAAGTTCAAAATACTTATCCTTAGGCTTATCGTCGTTCACTAAAAACATGGCTCCAATGTTCGCGTTAATGTACTTAACAAGATTCGAAACAATGGTATTAGAAAACTCAGCCATATTATCGTTATTTTCCCTAAGCAGCTCCGAGAATTTTGCAACGCCTTGGGTTGCCCAGTTTATTTTTTCATCTTCAATTTTTCGCAATTCTTCTTGCTCCTTAGCCTGTATTAAACTTTTTCGCATTTCAACAAGCGACTCGCCAAGTACATCGCCCTCGCTAAGCTTATGGTAAACTGCATCGAGGTTTCCCTTTCCAATTTCGTTTGCAAAACCCGATGTTTTCGAGAGGCCTTCAATTAGAATATTTATCGACCTGCTAATGTCCTCAATTTCATCGCCTGTGTTTGTATCCAAAGTTTTATTAATATCTATTTTACCTTCAGCCAATTCGCTAAGCACTTCCTTTGCTCGAACCAATGGTTTTGTAATGCTATGAGCAATAAACCAAATAATTAACCCTAACAAAAACAGTCCAATTATGCTAATTATAAAAGCGTTTCTCGATGTGGCTTCCGATTCCATTTTAAGCACATCGGTAGGTACAATTAAGCCTAACGACCAAGGATTTACCGTTTTACCAACAGGAATTGATGCAAAGGTGGCATAGTACTCACGCTTGCTTAGCGAATCGGTAAAGAAGAACGAAAAGTTTTCGCCATTAAATATTTTTTCGCTAATACTAAACTCTTTATCTTCTTTTGGGAAAGATTGTGAGTATGTTTTTCCAAGCAATTCATCGTTTGGGTGGGCTACAAAAGTTCCGTTATGCGAAAGCATCATGGCATAGCTACCCTTAATTGGCTCAACTTGGCTAATTAATGTTTGATAGCGGCTGAGTTCAATATCGGCACCAAAAAGTCCTTTAAAATTATCCTTATAAATAAGTGGAACTGCAGTACTTGCTTCCAAAATAAGTTTACTGTCGGCTGTGTACGAAAACCAGTAGGGGTCAATCATAGTTTCTACCTTCGAAACTTTCACTTTATAGTAACCACCTGCAGTATTATCGCCTTCGGTATCGAGTGTTTCTTCTTTATACTTAAGTACATCGTTTTCGCGGTAGTAGGTATAGCGGTAACGACCATGTGGTTTTTTGTACGAACTGTCGATAGCATTAATTTCCCAGCTGCCCCAAACCGAAATAAACTCAGGATTTTCGATAGCAATTGCCTTAATGGTTCGTTTAAACGATTCGGCACGTAGGTTTTGCGGAATGCTTTTATAGTCTCGGTAAATATGAACCATTGCTCGCGAAACATCCATGTCGGAGTTTATAAAACTACGAATAAGGTTTGCATTTTCCTTAGCGCTAAGATTGGCGATTTCGTAGGAATCGCGAAGCGAATTATCCTTAAGCTTTTTAGCAAGGTAAACCGTTGATATTGAATATATAGTAGCAGTAACAACAAGCACAGCAAATACAAGCTTGGCACGTATTTTCAATCGAATCTTCATGAGTCAAAGCGATTTCGGTTAAATATAATTATCGGTTGCATTCGTAATTATTATAAAGATGTGAAAATACAGCAATATTTTAATTTCAACAACAGTAAGTTCCTCTTTTTCGGTAATCGTAATGCTTTAGTTTGAAGTATGCTCCATTTACTCGCTTTTAAGCAATGTTTACTATAAATTGCAGCTTTAAACCATTCATTTGTATTTTTGTCAATACATAAAAATGATTTTGCTATGAGACTTTTGTTGAATAATAGGGTAAAACTAATCGTATTCGCTTTTCTTTTTATTACAAATACTGCCTTTACGCAGCATGCAAGTCTTTCCGAAATTCAAAAAATTAGGGAGCAAGGTTTCGACAGTTCTGGTTTACGCGAACTTGCCATTGAACTAACCGACGGAATTGGCCCAAGGCTAAGCGGAACACGTGGAAGCCAAAATGCAGCTGAATGGGCTGTTAACAGGCTAAAGGCAATGGGCTTAAGTAATGTTGAGCTAAAACCATGGGGCGAATTTGGAAAGGGCTGGCAAACCGAAAAATTCTACATAGCACAAACAAAACCATACTACCAACCGCTAATAGCAGTTCCTCAGGCGTGGACAGGCGGTTCGAATGGCTTGCAAAAAGCCGAAGTTATAATGGTTAGTGCCCAAACTCCCGAAAAGTTAATGGAATATAAAGGGCAACTTAAGGGAAAAGTAATAATTCAGCCCATTTCGGAGGATTTAGAAGTTTTATTCGAGTCGTACGCAAATCGGTTTAGCGATGAAGAGCTGGGCAAATTTGATGAAATTCCCATCGTTAAACCCGACAAAGACCCATACTTTAAGAGTAGAAATAGTAACTCAAAATTTGATTCCGATAATTTGCCCTTCAGTTTCTTAAAAGAATTCGCCCAAAAAGAGGGAGCACTTGCAGTTATTGCCAACTCGGGTTCGTGGGGTGTTGTTCGTAGTTACGGCGACCGAAATGGACGTAATCTCGATAGCCTTGGAATTGCAGTAATCGACATGACCTACGAGCATATTGCTCGAATGGTTCGCTTAATCGATAGGGGAGTTAACGTTGAAATTGAACTCGACATTAACAATCACCTTGTTAGCGAGTATTCGACTGGCTATAACGTATTTGCCGAAATACCCGGAACCGATAAAGTGTTAAAGGATGAAATAGTTATGCTTGGCGCTCACTACGACTCGTGGCACGGTGGAACTGGCGGAAACGACAACGGCTCGGGGGTAATTGCATGTATGGAGGTCATGCGAATCCTAAAATCGTCGGGATTAAAGCCAAAGCGCACCATTCGAATTGCCCTTTGGGGTTCGGAGGAGCAGGGGTTACACGGTTCGAAAAACTGGGTTAACGACAATGTATACAATAGCGATACAAAAACGAAGTTACCTCTTCACAGTAAAATTTCGGCGTACTATAATTTCGACTATGGAACTGGGCGCATTAGAGGAATTTACATTAATAACAATTTGGCTTTAAAGCCAATATTTAAAGAACTTTTTAAGCCAATTAACGACTTAGGAGTAAGTTACACATCGATGCGCTCGCCAGGTGGTTCGGACCACCTTAACTTTACAAGTGTTGGCATACCAGGTTTTGCTTTTATTCAGGATCGCATTGAGTACGGGAGAGGCTACCATACAAATATGGACACCTTTGAGCGGATTCACCTGGGCGACCTAAAGCAAGCCGCAGTAGTTATGGCTGCAATAGTGTTCCAAACTGCTAATTATCCTGAGAAGTTGCCACGGAAATAGTATTAGGGCATGTTTAACCTTGGGAACATTTAATGAAATTGGAAACAAAAATGGAAATTAATCGTTAAATTTGTTGAAGATAAACCGATGGAAACCATGAAAACAATAGAGAAACGGGATTACATTCATAGCCATTTACATAGAATTGCAGAACCCGCCATAGATGAACTGTACAACAAAATGGTAGCCTTCCTAAATGAGTCACTGCTAAGTGGGTCGGAGGATGATATTAGGGAAGGAAATCTAACATCGCATTTTGAATTAAAACAGGAGATTCATACTTGGAGACTCCGTTGATAGAAAGCTATTAGATTGAAACA
Organism: Bacteroidales bacterium UBA2287; assembly: GCA_002345675.1. Classification (GTDB taxonomy): domain Bacteria; phylum Bacteroidota; class Bacteroidia; order Bacteroidales; family Tenuifilaceae; genus UBA2287. The sequence continues at coordinate 14,398 of DDWL01000014.1, forward strand.
ACTTTCGGCGCAGGCTTTAATGCCTGCGCCGTTTTATTTTAGCAGGCTGCGCCTGTGATTCAAGGTTTTTCCCCGTTAGTCGGAGGCAGTTAGATTGAAACAACGTTGGGCGGTCGTCCCGATGGCTATCGGGAGCGCCGCCGTCCGACTATATTTTAGTAGGTTGTACCTGCGGTGCTAGTTTGTACTTTATAGGAATTTATCATTACAGGCTACAGCCTGATTAGATAAAACCGACTTAGGCGCCCCCGATAGCAATCGGGGCTAAGCCGAACCAAGAAATGCAAAGTATCGCAATGCTAATGCTTACGCATACAGTTCTTTGTGTACTTTGCGTAAATCTTAGCGACCTTTGCGGTTAAACTAATATGACTTTTAAGACAGTCCCTTTTTTTAAATACTTTTTCTACCTTTGTATTGTAATCAATCGTAAAAAAATGAAATTACTTGAAGGTAAAACAGGACTAATTACTGGCGGTGCCAGAGGAATTGGTCGCGAAATAGCACTTGCTTTTGCCCGCCACGGTGCAAATGTTGCATTCACCGATATGAATGCCGACGAAAACTTTACAAACCTTGAAAAGGAACTGAACGCCTTAGGCGTTAAAGCAAAAGGTTACGTTTCGGATGCTAGCAAGTACGAAGCATCACAGGTTTTAGTCGATGAAATTGCCAAGGATTTTGGTCGTATCGATATTCTTGTTAATAATGCAGGCATAACCCGCGACACGCTTCTTATGCGAATGACCGAGGAACAGTGGGATTTAGTTATAAACGTAAATCTAAAGTCGGTTTTCAACTTAACTAAGGCAGTTCAGAAATACATGCTTAAGCAAAAATCGGGTTCAATAATTAATATGAGTTCAGTTGTTGGCGTTTCGGGAAATGCAGGTCAGTCGAACTACTCAGCATCGAAGGCAGGAATTATTGGTTTCACCAAATCGATAGCTCGCGAACTTGGCTCGCGCAACATTCGCTGCAATGCAATTGCCCCAGGTTTTATTATTACCGAAATGACTCATAAACTTCCCGAAGAGGTTCGCGAGGAGTGGGTAAAGAAAATTCCATTACAACGTGGTGGAACTCCTGAAGATGTGGCGAACGCAACTGTCTTCTTGGGGTCCGATATGTCTTCGTACATTAGTGGTCAAGTTATAAACGTTTGTGGTGCAATGAATACCTAGGTATTATTTATATTATTGTAAGCCCTTCCATTCTATTTTATTTGGAAGGGCTTTTTTTATTCGTTAAAAGCTAATATAATTCATACATTTACACTATCATTCTTATGTTTACGTTTCTTCAATTTTGAGATTGTTTGAATATGATAAAACTTATCCCCATTGCTTCACTGTTGATTTCAATCCTTTTTTCATCGTGTATTGATTATAAATATGTAGCAATTCAAACTTTAAAACCTGCTGAAGTTTCATTACCACGAAATTTTATTCAGCCTAAAATAGTAGTAAACTACTATAAAGGTATTGCTAACGACGAGGAGAGCATGGCGCGTGCAGCAGTTGATAGCACTGCTGCCGATGAAGCTGCAAGAGCATTACGGAGTTTTATGTACGATTCGCCATGGTTCGATAATGTAAATATTCCAATTGGCTTCAATTTACGAACCGATGTGTCGCCATATATAACTCCATTGGACTGGAATGCTGTTGAAACTATTTGCAACACCGACAGCGCCGATTTACTAATATCGCTCGACTATATAAACGTTAAACCCGATTTTAGTAGCTATGGTTATTATGATGGTTACACGAAGATGTACTATGGAGTTCTTACCAATTCGCTACTGGCGTATTGGCGTGTTTACAATTTAAACGATAAAAAAAGGTGCTGCGAATCTTTAATTCGAGATACAATTAATTGGGAGAAAAGCGACTATACTCCTTTGGTTCTTGGACAGCAACTTCCAGGTCTTTTTTCGTCGGCAGCCTATTCGGGCTATTATGTGGCCGAAAAATATGCAAAACGTATTGTGCCAGGATGGGTTGATGAGCAACGAATTTACTTTTCGACAGGTTCTTCCGAGATGAAAGCAGCTTCTCAGTTTGTCGATAAGAGCAAGTGGCTCGAAGCCGCTGGTCAATGGCAAAAAGTAATTGCAAAAAGCAAAAAGAGTCCAAAACTTGCAGCTCGAGCAGCATACAATATGGCGTTAGCCAACGAAATGAATGGCAATTTCGAAATTGCTCTTGAATGGCTCGACAAATCGAAAAAGTTCAACTTTATCTACTACGAGTCCATTTACCGTCAAGTTATACTTGAAAGAATTAAAGCAAAAGAAAAACTAAACTCCAACTAAATTGTATGGTTCAGGTTTCCATTTGGCTATTTATTGGCCTTGTGCTTTTTGGGTATGTATTCGAACTAATTCTCGATATTCTTAATATTAGCCATAAAAATAAGCCCATTCCACCTCAGGTTGCCGATGTTTATAGCGATGAGGCTTACGCCAAGCAACAAAAATACGAAAAGGTAACAACCCAATTCTCAATTTTTCAGGGAGTAATTTCAACTTCAATAATTGTGATGCTTCTTGTATTCGGAGTTTTTGGTTGGCTGCATGGTACTATTGCTGAATTAGGGTTTGGTAAAACGCCTGCAACACTGCTGTTTTTTGGTGTTATACTTTTAGTGTCAAAGGTCTTTTCGCTCCCATTTTCAATTTACGGAACGTTTGTTATTGAAGAGCGGTTTGGATTTAACCGAATTACCCCTAAACTCTTCATTATCGACTCTTTAAAGTCGCTTTTGCTTTCAGTTGTTATTGGTGGTGTAATTCTGTTTGTTATTACTTGGCTTTTTTACTCAACAGGAAAATGGTTTTGGGTACTCGCTTTAGCTGTAGCGCTTGTTTTTACATTTATTGCCAACATTTTATACTCAAGGGTAATTGTTCCACTTTTTAATAAGCAGGAGCCTTTGAAGGAGGGTTCGCTTCGCGACTTAATTTTCGAATTTGCCCAGAAAGTAAATTTCCCGTTAACAAAAGTATTTGTGATTGATGGGTCGAAACGGTCGACTAAGGCAAATGCCTACTTTTCGGGTTTTGGAAAGAATAGGAGAGTGGTGCTTTACGATACGCTTATTGAAAAGATGAGCGAGACCGAAGTGTTAGCTGTACTAGCCCACGAAATTGGGCATTTTCGTAAAAAACATATTTGGATTAACCTTGTTATTGGGAATGTTCAGGCAGGTGCTTACCTTTTCCTTTTCACCTTACTTTCTACAAAAATCGATGTGGCTTCTGCCCTTGGATTTGCTGGAAGTACCGAGGCTATTTTTCACTTAAGTCTAATAGGTTTTGGCATTCTTACTACACCTCTCGATTTGCTACTTAGCCTCGCAACAAACCGCTTAAGCCGTAAAATGGAGTACCAAGCCGACGTCTTTGCAAAGCAATATAAACTCGATAGCGAATTAATTTCGGGGTTAAAAAAACTGTCGGCCGAAAATCTTTCGAACTTAACGCCACACCCTGCTTACGTTTTCGTTCACTACTCGCACCCAACGCTGGTACAGCGAATAGGTAAGTTAAGTGATTAACTTAAAAATGCCCTCTACAACTTTTTGGTAAATGCAGAGGGCTGCATTTAATGCTATTAGTACAAAATATTCTTTTTGGTATAGGCGCTTAGAACGTCCATTAAGGTTACAATAGCTACCAAATCAAATAGCCAATTGAAATAAGTACCCATTTTTTTCTATCTTGTCGCCCTAAATTTAAAAACATATGCATTCCGACCGATTTTACCCAATTGGAGCAGTTCAAATGCTCAGCAATATTATTAATCAGTACAATAGCACTTCTAGCGTATTTGGCATTCATAGTAGTTTGTTTTTTCAACCTAAACTCGATGATGCATTTCGAACCAGACGGTTTGGGCAACTTTTAGAAACGCCGATAGGTGTTGCTGCTGGTCCGCACACGCAGCTTTCGCAAAATATTATTGCCGCTTGGCTAACCGGTGCCCGGTTTATTGAACTAAAAACGGTTCAAACCCTCGACGAACTTGAGGTTTCGAAACCCTGTATCGACATGTACGACGAGGGCTACAACTGCGAATGGTCGCAGGAACTTAAAATTCAGCATTCGTTTAGCCAGTATGTCGATGCATGGGTTATTCTGCACGTTTTAAAAGACTTTTTGGGAATTGGCGAATCCGATACTCCGGGTTTCATTTTCAATATGAGCGTTGGGTACAACTTCGAAGGAATTCAAAATGAAAACGTTCAGTGGTTTTTCAACAAAATGGCAAATGCCCAAACTGATATTGATGAGCGTGTTGAAGCCATTGCAAAAATTTACCCAAGGGTTAAGGAAATAAAAATTGGTAGCGCAATATCGAATAATATTACGCTTTCAACAATGCACGGCTGTCCACCCGATGAAGTGGAAAAAATTGGCCGTTACCTTATTACCGAAAAGGGTTTGCATACAACCATTAAGCTAAATCCAACCCTTTTAGGAAGGGATATGGTTTGGGTAATTCTCGAAAAGAATGGCTTTCCAACGCTTGTTCCCGAGGAGGCTTTTGGTCACGACCTTAAGTTCCCCGATGCCATTGGTATTATTAACAATTTGCGCTCGTTAGCTAAAAACAAGGGCGTTTACTTTGGTGTTAAGCTTACCAATACTCTCGAGAGCGTAAATAACCGAAGCACTTTTCCCGAAAATGAAAAGATGATGTACATGAGCGGTAGGGCCTTGCATCCTATTTCGGTAAACTTAGCCGAAAAGCTACTGCTCGAGTTTAAGGGGCATTTGGATGTGTCGTTCTCGGCTGGGGCAAATGCCGAAAATATTGTTGACATAATTGCTTGTGGTCTTAGTCCTGTTACTGTTTGCACCGACTTACTTAAGCCCGGAGGTTATGGTCGCCTGTCGCAGTACATTACAAACCTAACCGAAGCTGCCAAAAAGCTACAGGCGAATAGTTTCGAAGATTACTCGAAGTTGTATGCTTCTCAATCCTCTAGCGGTTTGTCTGGTAGGTACTTAGCCAATATTTCGAAGTATGCTCAAGATGTACTCGAAAGTGGTAAATACAAACGTGAAAGTTTTGTCGACCCAAGCATTAAAACCGAAAGGCAATTAGGGTTTTTCGACTGTATTCACGCGCCCTGCGAAGATACTTGCCCTACAAATCAAGATATTCCTACCTATAACTATTTTGCTTCGAAGGGCGACTTTAAATCGGCAGGTGAGGTAATTCTGCAAACAAACCCTTTTCCTCAAACCACGGGAATGATTTGCGATCACCTTTGTCAAACTAAATGCACCCGAATAAACTACGATAAACCCGTTTTAATTCGTGAAATAAAGCGCTTTGTTGCCGAAAATGCAATTGCACCGGGCAATGCAACAAATCGAAAACCAATAAAACAGGCTAATTCCAAAAAGGCAGCCATAATTGGTGCAGGGCCATCGGGACTTTCGTGCGCTTACTTTTTGGCAATGGCAGGTTTCGAGGTTTCGGTTTACGAAAGCAAACCAGCCCCAGGCGGAATGATTTCGGGGGTAATTCCTCCATTTCGCTTAACCGACGAGGCAATTGCTAACGATGTTAACAGGGTTGAGGCATTGGGCGTTAAAGTGAACTATGGAGTTGAAGCCAACGCCGAAGTTTTTAATCGCCTAAAAGGCGAAAACCAGTACGTGTACATTGCTGCGGGCGCCCAAAATTCGGCTAAACTTCGAATCGACGGGTTTGAATCCGAAGGAGTAGTTGATCCCCTGAAGCTTCTCGAAGATGTTAAGAGCGGCAAAAATCCTCAAATTGGAAAACATGTAGCAATAATTGGCGGTGGAAACACCGCAATGGACGTTGCCCGCACTGCGTTTCGACTTGTTGGAAACGACGGTCATGTTACCGTTGTGTACCGCCGAACCATTAAGGAAATGCCTGCCGACATGGGCGAAATTAAGGCTGTTTTGGAAGAAGGAGTAGAGGTTATGGAACTTACTGCTCCCGAAGGCATTATCGTGAAAAACGGTAAAACTGTTGCTCTGACTTGTTCGAGAATGGAGCTTGGTGAGCGCGATGCCAGCGGACGTAGAAGTCCGGTTCGTATTCCAAACTCGGAGTTTGAAATTGAAGTTGATACCATAATCCCCGCAGTAGGACAGGAACTTGCCTACGACTTTGGCGATAACACTTTGCTTTGCAGCAAACCAGGGACATACGAAACTCAAGTTCCAAACGTATATTTGGGTGGCGATGCGCTTCGTGGCGCTTCAACAGCTATAAATGCCATTGGCGATGGCCGCAAGGTTGCCCAAATTATTATCGACAAAGAGGGAATTGAATTCGACACAAAACCCCAAAATACAAAAGAGCATCACGATTGGGAATGGCACATTACTAAAAGATCTCAAATTGTTCGACCCGTAAAAGTTAAGGAAACGCCCATAAACGATAGGCGAAACTTTAACTTAGTGTCGTCGCCACTAACCGAAACTGAGGTTGTTGCCGAGGCACAGCGTTGCCTTCTTTGTAATGAGGTTTGCAGCATTTGCACCACTGTTTGCCCCAACCTTGCCAACTTTACATACAATGTTGAGCCCGTAACCTTAATTGTTCAAAAGGCGATTAAAAAAGCAAATGGTGAAGTTGACATTAAAGCCAACGGCTTTTTTGAGGTTGCTCAGGCATACCAAATACTGAACATTGCCAATTTTTGCAACGAGTGCGGAAACTGTAACACTTTTTGCCCCAGCAATAGCGCTCCGTACAAAGAGAAGCCAAAGGTTTTCCTAACCAAAGCCACATTCGATATGGCAAGTGAGGGCTACTATCTCAACGGTAAAAACTTACTTTGCAAGCAGAACGGAGAAACCTCGCAGCTAACCAGCAACGATAACGATTTTGTTTTCGAAAGCAGCGCTGTTACAGCTACTCTGTCGAAGGAAACACTGGCAGTAACTAACGTAGAATTTAAGAATGGTGAAGCAAGCGAATTTAGTACCCTTCAAGCAGCAATCATGAGCATTATTATGAAAGGGGCTGAACAGTTAGTTTACGAATAGATTTTTGTTTCTGTCTAATAAGTGATAAAAAATAACCACAAAGAGCACCAAGTTTTACGCAAAGGTCACAAAGTGCTATATATTTGAGCATTAACTTTGTGGCTCTTTGTATACTTTCTTAGAGTTCTTTGTGGTTTTTCTTTTTTATTAGACAACCTCATTATTATCTTTTTAATTAAACAGTTGCAACTAACGAGAATAAAGCCAAAGGCTTATCGGAGCTAATAACAAACTCAACAGAACTACACTTTCGAAAAATGTAAATAAGTCCAATTCCTGCATTGCACTCGCTATCGTTGATAATTGTTTGGAGTTTTTCTCTATACAAAGCGTTTAATTCCTCTTTCGACATACTTTTAAGTTTGCCAAGATATTCTGTTAATTTCGAACTTTTTACTTCGTCCAAGTAGTTTGTTGTTGAGATGTAGAAATTTTCATTCTTTTTACCAAGAATAAAAAGTGCTTCGTTTGCACCGTTAACCTTATGGGCGTGCATCGACATGTTTTGGAGTAGTTCAACCGATATGTTATATAGCTTCTGTCTCCCAGCCTGCGACTCAAACTCTTCGTGTAGATTTTTTTCAATCATTTGAATAACAGGAAGAACCGAATGCTCGGCAAAATCGCCTTTATGGAGTATTAGAATATTCTCGCTAATCATAAGGTTATGAAGCGATTTCATTAAACCGAGCGATAAGCTTGAATTTATTGGCGATTCGTCATTATCAGAAGTTTCAGCCGAGTTTAGCTCCAGCTGAAGGTAAAACATCGAAGCTTCTTCGTTAAGCAGCTTAAAGTCGAACGATATTTTTTTGCCCGTTTTCCGAGCCATTTCTATAATACCTAGGCCTGCGCCTCCCTTTTCGGAGAGTTTCCCCTTTGCTAAAACCTGTTTTTGTAACACTTTTAAATCCTCGGGCGAAAGGTTGTTAACCTTATCGAGTTTTTCTTTTACAATGTCAATGTCTTTGTTTTTAATAATATTAGCCGAGGTAATATAGAATGAACTGCCAAAACTACGTACAAAAAAGGCACTCGTTTTATCGTGAAGATTGGTTTTAATGGTTGTTTCTTTGCCATGCCTAACCACATTTTGGTAGCACTCGGCCATTAAAAAGCTAATTTTATTTTTCAGTTTGCTAAAGCTCCCCGTCGAGCCGATATTAAAATGAGTAAGCTCAATAATCTTATGGGTAATTGTGTCCGATATGGCTCCTGAGTATGCAAAACACAAACTATCAGAGCGTAAGCTATTGAAAATATCGACTGAAGAACTTACATCCATTTTTTTGGGAGTGAGTTAGATGATGCAAGTTAAAGGAAAAAAATGAAATGCTTATTAAAATAAAACCTAATAATTAACAGAAATTGAAGGGGAATGTTGGCAGGAAAAAGATTAATGAAAGAAGTTTTTGCTCTAAATTTTCACTACAATCGAAAAAAGTGATGCATCGCCCATAGCGTGAATTGAATAATCAACCGATTGTGAATCGCGAAAAATGTCGATTAAACCCAAGCCTACTCCTAAGTCGTTATCATCTAGCACCATCATTAGCCTTCCGCGGTATAGCACATTGAGTTCCTGCTTCGACAGGTTTTTGAGTTCCTCCAAACGCTGTTTAAGCCTTTCAACTTTCGAGTTCTCAATATAATTTGCTGTACCTATAATGTATTGGTCGTTAATAGTACCAAGAGTAAAAATTCCATTATTCACATTGTTAATTTTATATCCATGAATCGATATATTTTGGAGTATTTCAACAGAAATATGGTACAGCTTAGTGCTTACAAAGGTTTGTTCAAACTTATTCCCAAGGTTTCCTTCAATCATTTTAATTACTGGCAAAAAGGTTTCTTTCGAAAAGTCGCCCTTGTGCATAATTAAAATACCCTCATTAACTAAGCTGTTGTGCAGCTCAATCATTTTTTCAATCGACACGCTACTGCTAGTGCTTCCCTTGGTAATATGTTCGAGTTGAAGTTTAACATGTAGGTAAAAAATTGAAATTTCATCGTTTACCTTTTCGAAGTTGTAAACCAGTTTTTGTTCGGTTTTGCGGGCAATTAAAATTATCCCAATGCCAGCTCCACCCTTTTCGGAAATTTCGCCCGAAGTAAGTATTTGTTTTTGAAGGTCTTTTAGCTCATCGGGCGACAAACTATTTACTCTATCGAGTTTCGATTTAATATCGGCTATGGCGTTATTTTCAACTTGATTTGCCGAAGTAATAAAGTAGTTTCCCTCAATGCTACGTAGAAAAAAAATATTCGATTTTTCGTGAAGTTTTAGTGCTTCGTTAACGTTAATGCCATGTCGAACAATGTTTTGGTAGCATTCGCCCATTAAAAAGCTAACCTTATTTTTTAGGCCAGTATCCTTTCCCTGCGACTCGATGCTATACCTAGCCAAGTCGACCATTTTTACAGTAATAACATCGGAAAATGAACCCGTGTAGGCAAAACTTAAGTCGTCGTGCTTAAGGTTTGTAAAAAGCTTTGTTAATAAAGCGGTATTCATTTTTTACTTCGATATTATACTACAAGAATAATAAAATATACGTTTTAATAAGTTAAGAAACTGAAAATAGTTTTTGTTAACAACTTATAGTATTGTATGTGAGGTTAATACAAAACAGGTAACTGCAAAGGTGTCTTTTATACTAGGTTTTTTCTTAATGGGTAAATGTAAACTCCAGTATTTAAAGATCGTTTCTTGATTTTTTTTCTCCCAAATCCCGATCCCCGATGGCTATCGGGGTATCGGGAGCTAAGTGAGCCAAGAAAGAAAAAAACTTTTAAGTTTTTTTCTTTGCATGCTAATTGGCTGTAATTCTATTAATTCCACTTTTTTTTCTGGTTCCTATTAAGAAAAAACCATTTTCCAACGAACTATCTGTTTTGTTTTTCATTTACATTTCTCTTTGTGCTCACAGAATATTAGCGGCTTTGCGTGCAATTTAATAGTTACCAAAATAGAGTTATAGTTTGTAATTGTATTTTACCTTTGCTTCGGCCATTACAAACGAGCTGTAAAACTGGGTAATATTCTTAATGGTCGAAAATTTTTGGGTTATAAACTGGTGGTAATCATCCATGTCGGCGCATTGAACTTTTAGCAAAAAGTCGTAGTTCCCCGATATGTAGTAGCATTCCATTACCTCATCGAGAAGTTCCATTTGTTTTTCGAATACTTCAATTACCTCCTTTGTATGGTCGTGAAGCGAAACCGATATGTAAACGGTTAACTTTTTACCTATGAGTTTTGGGTTTATAAGAGCAATGTACTTTTTTATGTACCCACTTTTTTCGAGCTTTTTTACCCGCTCATGAATGGGTGTTGACGAAAGATTTAGTTTCTCCGACAGTTCGCGGATGGTAATTCGACTGTTTAACTGAAGAATATTTAGTATCTTTCGGTCTACATCGTCTATCCTTTTACTTTCCATTTTTTCTGTTTTTACAGGTTGAAATACTAAAAACAATAAGTTTATTCTATATATACTCAAATATATGGAGTAATTTTCTTATTAGTATTGAAATTGCAGAATATTCTTTTGTGAATTGTACTTTTATGGCGAAAATAAATGCTAAACATTTTAATAAAGTATAACTAACATTTAACGTATGATTAAGCTTATCGACAAAGTAACCAACGAAAAGGCATTGCAGAATGCCGTTAACCGTTTTAAGGAACGGGGAATTATCCTTCCAACCTTCGAGCAGCAACGCAACCCCGAGCTAATTCCTCAAAAAATTAAGGATCAACTTAAAAACGTTGGTTTGTGGGAAATTAACCCGCTAAACCTTTTTCGTATAACATGGAAAAATGAGACAAAGGAAAAAGGCGGCCTTTTTGGAAAGGTTAACTACGTTGAACTACCAAGCGAATTAACAGGGGTAAAAGCTCGCATTGTGCTAATGATTGGAAAATGGTTTCCAACTGGGGCTCACAAAGTGGGAGCAGCCTACGGCTGTTTGGCCCCTGCGCTAATTACTGGCAGTTTCGACCCAACATATCACAAGGCTGTTTGGCCATCGACTGGTAACTACTGCCGTGGTGGTGCTTTCGACTCGAAGCTTATGGGAACCGAATCGGTTGCTATTCTTCCCGAAGAGATGAGCGCCGAGCGCTTTAACTGGCTTCGTAATGAAATTGGTTCTGAGGTAATTGCAACTCCTGGTTGCGAATCGAATGTTAAGGAAATTTACGACAAGTGCTGGGAAATTCGCCGCACTCGTCCCGATTGTATGATTTTTAATCAGTTCGACGAGTTTGGTAATCCTGCTTGGCACTACAACACTACCGGTAAGGCTCTCGAAGAAATATATGGCTACATAAAAACCCCAAAAAGCAATCTTGCTGCCTATATTTCGGCAACTGGTTCGGCTGGTACAATCGCTGCTGGCGACTACCTTCGCACCATTGCTCCGCATATTAAGGTTGTTGCATCGGAAGCATTACAGTGTCCAACTTTGCTCAATAATGGCTTTGGTGGTCACCGTATCGAGGGTATTGGCGACAAGCACGTTCCTTGGGTTCACAACGTGAAAAATACCGATGTGGTAACGGCAATCGACGATGAGGATTGTATGCGCGTTTTCCGCTTGTTCAACGAGAAAAAAGGACACGATTTTCTTAAGTCTAAGGGTATTGATGCCGAAGTTATTAGCCAACTTCACCTTTTAGGAATTTCGGGTGTTGGCAACTTGCTTTCAGCAATTAAAACTGCCAAGTACTACGAAATGACAGAGGACGATGTAATTGTTACCATTGCTACCGACTCTGCCGAAATGTACCAGTCGCGCCTTGCCGAGCAAACTCAGGAAAAAGGTGCATATTCAGAACTTCAAGGTGCCATCGACTTCGAGACTTGCCTTCTAGGCGAATCGGTTGACTATATGAAGGAACTTACACATGTTGACCGTAAAGCTATTCACAACCTTAAGTACTATACTTGGGTTGAGCAGCAAGAAAAAGATATTGAAGACCTAAATCAGCTTTGGTACGATAGGGAAATTTGGAACCAACTTTTCCATCAGGTTGAACTGTGGGACGATATGATTAAGGACTTTAATAAGAGAACAGGTTTGATATAAAATAAGAGAACAGGTTTGATATAAAAATAGAACACAGATAACACAGATTAAACGGATTTACACTGTTTTCAATTTCAATCTGTGAAATTCTGTCTTATTTGTGTCATCTGTGTTCCAATTTGTAGAATATGAAATTCCACTTTCAATGCACTAACTGTGGTAAGGAGTATGGTCAATTCGATGTACAATACCTTTGTCCCGTTTGCGAAGCAGAAAATTCACCTAGCCTTCCTCCCAAGGGAGTGCTAAAAACTATTTACGATTTTAAGTCACTTAAAAATAGTAACTTAAAATATTCTCAGTTTAAGGCGAATCGTTTTGTCGACTTATTACCAATAAATTCTGCAGAAAGTTTGCCATACCTTAAAGTAGGTGATACTCCGTTTTATAGAATCGATAAACTGAATGGCCATACGTTACCATTCACCCTTTTTTTAAAGGATGATTCGCAAAATCCAACTTTTTCGTTTAAGGATAGGGCTTCGGCTGTTGTTTCGGCCTATGCAAAAGAGAATGGGTTGAATACCATTGTAGCCGCATCGACAGGAAATGCGGGCTCGTCGCTTGCAGGTATTTGTGCCGCACAGCGGCAAAAGGCAATTATTATGGTTCCCCAAAAGGCTCCTGCTGCAAAACTTACGCAAATTGTAATGTACGGCGCAACAATAATTCCAGTAAAAGGAACCTACGACGATGCTTTCGACCTAAGCATTCTTGCTACAAAGGAGTTTGGTTGGTACAACCGAAATACCGCTTTTAATCCGTTTACCATTGAGGGGAAAAAGACAGTATCTTTTGAACTTTTCGAGCAAATGGGCTTCGAAATTCCCGACAGAGTATTTGTTCCAGTTGGCGATGGGGTAATTATTTCGGGTGTTTACAAAGGATTTGAAGATTTGCTCAACCTTGGATGGATTCGAAAAATGCCAACTATAGTTGCTGTGCAATCGGAGGGAAGCCAAAATCTTGTGAACAATTTACATTCAACTTACTTTAAAATTGAACCAAGCAGTACCATTGCCGATTCCATTTCGGTCGATATTCCTCGGAATTTCTACATGGCTAAGCAGTTTATGGAAATGTACCAAGGTGAGTCGGTTATTGTGTCGGATGAGGAGATAATTACTGCATCGGGAATGCTTTCGCGCAACACAGGTATATTTGCCGAACCCGCAGCAGCAACAGCTTTTGCAGGAATGCTTAAGTATAATGAGCAACTAAAATTTGCCAAAGGCAGCAAAAATGTTGTACTTTTAACCGGTAGCGGACTAAAGGATTTGAAAGGTGTTGCAAGCATTGTTAAAATTCCTGAAGCGATTGATCCAAATATTAAAGAAATTAGAACGCAGATTACACAGATTTAACGGATTTACACTGATTTTATATTAAACTATGTGTCGTCACTTAAAAAAATTGTTCCAATGCCGTGTATTGAAGAATTTAGAACACTGATGACGCGAATCTGAAGGATTAGCGCTGATCTAAATTAATAAATCCGTGAAAATTCGCTAAATCAGCGTCATCCGTGTTCCATAAAAATCTAATTTATGATATCATTCACACTAAATTCAAAACCAGTAGAATACGCGGGCATTCCCGATAGAGTTTTACTGGATTTTTTACGTAACGACGAACACTTAACTGCTGCCAAGGATGGCTGCTCTGGTCAGTCGGCTTGCGGTGCTTGCACCGTTGAAATTGACGGACAGGCAAAACTTGCGTGCGTTATTAAAATGAGCAAACTCGAGGGAGCCAAAGTATTCACAATGGAAGGATTTCCCGATTATGTGAGGGATACCATAGTAAAATCGTTCGTAAATGGAGGAGCTGTTCAATGTGGATTTTGTATTCCGGGTTTTATAAGCCGTACAAAGGTTTTGCTCGAAAACAATCCAAATCCGACAATTCACGAAATTCGTCAGGCCATAAAACCACATATTTGTCGCTGTACCGGCTATAAAAAAATTGAGGAGTCCATTCTTTCGGCTGCCAGTGCCCTTAGGGCAAAAAAAGTAGTTGAAATCCGTCAAACTAACGGAAAAGTAGGAGTAGCCCATCCCAAATTTGGTGCTTACGAAACTGCCATGGGAACTCGTAAGTTTACCGAGGATATTTATTTAGAGGGAATGCTGTTTGGTGCGCTTAAGTTTAGCGACCACCCAAAGGCTATTGTGAAAAAAATCGACAAATCGAAGGCCGAAGCCCTTGAGGGCGTTCATAAAGTTTTCACAGCAGCCGATATTCCTGGAAAGGAATTAATTGGTTTAATTTATAAAGACCAGTCGGTAATGATTGGCGAAGGCAAAACCACAACTTACATTGGCGATATTATTGCCGGAGTTGTTGCCGATACCGAAGCCATTGCCCGAAAGGCAGTTGAACTTATTGAAGTTGACTACGAGGTTTTAAAACCTGTTACCGATGTGTTCGAGGCCATTGATGGCGACCGCGTTCATCCCGAAAAACCTAACAACTTTAATACAACCCAGTTTACCGTTGGCAATGCTGGCGATGCTTTTGCAAAAGCAAAATATATAGCAAAAGGAAAATTCGAAACGCAGCGTATTGAGCACGCATTTCTAGAAAAGGAAAGTGCTGTTGCCCATCCCGACGGCGACGGCGGTGTTGTTGTTTATAGTCAGGGACAAGGGGTTTATGTCGACAGAATGCAAATTGCAACAATTCTGAATCTTCCCGAAAGCAAGGTGAGGGTAGTTCTTGTATCGAATGGTGGCGGATTTGGCGGAAAGGAAGATTTAACCGTTCAAGGTCCAGCTGCACTATTTGCATTTCTATTGAATAAACCCGTTAAGGTTTCGCTTTCGCGAAGCGAATCAATTCGTCATCATGCTAAGCGCCATCCGGTGTTTATGGATATGGAATTGGCAGCCGATGAGAATGGCAAACTGGTTGCCCTTAAACTTCGTGCCGTTGGCGACACAGGTGCCTACGCATCGGTTGGAACAAAAGTAATAGAACGCGTTGCCGGTCACGCAACGGCTGGCTACTTTGTGCCCAATGTCGACATTGAAGCAAAAACAGTTTATACCAATAATATTCCTTGTGGCGCCATGCGTGGCTTTGGAGCCAATCAGGTCGCTTTTGCTTTGGAAAACTGTATCGACGATATTTGCTACCAAGCAGGCTTCGATCGCTGGAAATTCAGGTACGACAATGCTTTGGTCGATGGGCTTGCCACTTCAACCGGCCAAAAGGTTTATGGCGTTGGCATTCGTGCTTGCCTTGAGGAAATTAAGGAAGATTTTTATAAAGCAAAATACGCTGGTTTGGCTTGCGCCATAAAAAATTCGGGAGTTGGCAACGGAATGGTCGACGAGTCGAAGGTTATTATCGATATAATCTCCGAAAGCAACGTTCTTATTAAGCATGGCTGGACCGAAATGGGACAGGGAGTTCACAGCATGGCGCTCCAAAGTTTATGCGAAGAAACGGGCATAAATCCAAGTTATATTGATGTTGTTGTTGACACAGAGGCCGACATTGAAACGGGAATGACCACCTCGTCGCGAGGAACTGCGCTACTTGCTTTGGCTATTATAAATGCCTGCAAGGCATTAAAGGACGATTTGAAGAAGCATTCGCTAAAGGAACTTGCAGGAAAATCGTATCGCGGACAGTACGTATGCGATTGGACCACAAAGCCCGGTACTCCAAACGTTGAGCAAAAAACGCACTACTCGTACGGTTATGCTGCACAGCTTTGCGTCCTAAATGAAAAGGGTGAAATTGAAAAAATTGTTGCTGCCCACGATGCAGGAAAAATAATGAATCCAATGCTTTTCGAGGGACAAATACACGGTGGAGTTCATATGGGACTTGGTTACGCCTTAACCGAAGACTTGCCCATGAAGGATGGCTTTTTGGTAAGTGATAAAATGCGCGACCTGCAAATTCTTCGTGCACACGAAACCCCCGAAATAGTGGTTAAAGGTGTTGAAGTAACCGATCCTGTTGGTCCATACGGTGCTAAAGGAATTGGCGAAATTGGACTTGTACCAACAGCAGCAGCGGTTGCCTGTGCTTTTTATAATTTCGATGGGGTTAAGAGAACTAAGTTACCGATGAAGAGAAAATAGAACACTAATTACACAGACTATACAGATTATCACAGATTTTTTCAATTGCATTTTTGTGAAAATCAGTTTAATTTGTGTCATCTGTGTTCCAAAATAGCCAAACTATGCAAATTCTACTAAAAAACGCTACATACATTAACTGGGAAACGTTGGAGTTCACCCAAACAAATATTCTTGTCGATAACGGAATAAATGGTGCTATTCATTTCATTTCCAATGTAGATGAAATTGATAAAACGAAAATTTCGGAAACCATCGATTGTAAGGGCAAGCTGGTAACCAAATCGTTTGCCGTTGGTCATCATCATGCTTACTCGGCATTGGCAAAGGGAATGCCTGCTCCCAAAAAGAATCCCGTTAATTTCTACGAAATTCTGCAGTACGTTTGGTGGACCTTGGACAAATGTCTCGATAAGGAGACCGTTGAACTTAGCGCACTTGTTACCGCAATGGCTTGCGCAAAGGCGGGTTCAACGTTTGTAATCGACCACCACGCTTCGCCAAATTACATTAAGGGCTCGTTGGAACTAATGGCAAAGGCTTTCGACACTGTTGGTGTAAGCCATTTGCTTTGCTACGAAATAACCGACCGCGATGGGATGGATAAAGCCCAAGAGGGCTTAGAAGAGACAGAGAGTTACCTGAAAAAACAACAGGGACTGGTTGGGCTTCATGCTTCGTTTACCGTTGGTGATGAAACGCTAAGAAATGCCGTAGACTTGATGGATCGCTATTGCACTGGAGCACATGTTCATTTAGCCGAGGACTTGTACGACCAGGAACATTGTCAATCAACCTATAATAAAAGAATTACTCAAAGGTTTTTCGACGCAGGTATTTTGAATTCATCAAAATCGATTCTTGTTCATTGTTTGCATTTAGATGACGTTGAACGAGAGTTTATTGGCAAATCGTCCTGCTGGACTGCTCAAAATGCTGAAAGCAACATGAACAACAATGTTGGTTACTTTAACGGCAAGGGATTGGGCGAAAATATTATGATGGGAACCGATGGAATGCATAGCGACATGCTACAGAGCGCAAAGGCAGCCTTTTTTGTTGGTCAACGTTTCGATACAATTGATTACCCTTCGTCGTACCAACGATTCCGAAATGTACATCGTTACATTAGCCAGAACAAGTTTTTAGGCGATGGCGACAATAACCTCGTGGTGCTCGACTACGATACAGCAACCGAAATAAATCAGAATAACTTCCTTGGGCATTTTATTTTTGGTATAAAATCAAACCATGTTCAGCATGTTATATCTAATGGAAAACTGATAGTTAGGGATAGAATTATTACCACTGTTAACGAGGACGAAATTTTGCAACTTTCGCAAAAGCATGGTAAACGGTTGTGGGAGTTGATGCAGAGGTAGTTGAACCACAGTAGGCACATATCCCGTCTGACCGCTTGGTGCGGTCTGACGGGTAAAGGAAGAGAAGAACAAGTAAAATCGTCAGACCGACTTTAGCGGTCAGACGAAATGGAAACGAACAACCCGTCCGACCGTTTGGTGCTGTCTGACGGGTAAAAATTAAGGATATGTTTTTCGAAAAAGATGACATTTACCACATTTACAATATGGGCAACAAAGCCCAACCTCTTTTCTACAATGAGGGAAACTATACTTTTTTTCAACAAAAGATTAAGAATGAAATAAAGCCATACTGTGAAATTTTAGTTTATTGTTTAATGCCTAATCATTTCCACTTTATGGTTGTTGCTTCCGAAAAGAGTGTAGAACTAGACTCATTTGGTAAGATGCAGAAACTATCGAGGAAGTTTGGTACTTTGCAGAGTTCATATTCTCAAGCAATAAATAATCAAAAAGGGACAGCCGGTTCACTTTTTAGACAAAAAACAAAAGCCAAAAGCCTTACTTTACCCAAAGTTAATTTAACAAAAACAATTAACGATTACGCATTAAACAGCTTCTTGTATATACACCAAAATCCTTTAAATGCTGGATTAGTTAAAAGAATTGAGGATTGGAAGTTTTCATCATATCATGAGTATAAGGGGTTGATTAATGAAGGAGTTTGTAAAACAAATCTAGGATTTGAAATTTTAGGAATTATTGATAATAATAACTTTGAGGATATTCATCGAAATAATGTTTTTTTCGAAGAATAAACATGAGCAATTAATTCGTCAGACCGACTTTAGCGGTCAGACGAAATGGAAACGAACAACCCGTCTGACCGCTTGGTGCAGTCTGACGGGTGAAAAGAAAGCAAGTTAGAAGATTATGAAGTATAGAAAGCGTTAACAAATCGTCAGACCGACTTTAGCGGTCAGACGATAAAAAAAAGTTAGCCATGAAAAACCAAATTTCGCGAAGAGATTTCATTAGGAAGTCGGGCATGATTGGTACCCTTGCCATGGTTCCAATGTCGTTTTGGACAGGTTCACTATTTGGTAACACAGATAATGAAGTGTTCGAACTGGCCGAAATAACTGGAAGCGATATTTACCAAAACACGCTAAAAGCCATAAATGCCCTTGGGGGCATTAAACGGTTTGTAAAGCAAGGTCAAAGAGTAGGGATTTTGGTTAACTCCGATTTTGATGAAAAAGGAGCCTATGTGAATCCCGATATTGCATTGGCGGTAATAAAAGCATGCTCCGACCAAGGTGCTGGGGAGATAATTTGTATTCAGCATATTTACGAAAAGTACTGGCAACGAAGTGTAAATTTCGAAAGCCACAAATCGATTATTGAAAAATTGAACAATAGCACAGCAACCATATTTCCTGCAAAATTCGACGAACAGTACTTTACTATAAAGCAGGTAAATGGAGTAGGTTTAAAGGAAGCCGAAATTGTTAAAACCTTTTTCGACTGCGAAGTACTTATAAACGTTTCGATTGCGAAACACCACGCAACAACTATTTATACTGGCGCACTTAAGAATTCAATGGGGGTTTGCACCCGAGAAACAAATGTTACTTTTCACCTAAATGGCCCAACTCGAAACAATCCCGAGTATCTGGCGCAGTGTATTGTCGATCTTAATGCGCTTCGAAAACCCGATTTGTGCATTGTCGATGCTACCGAAGTTATAGTTACCAACGGGCCCAGTGGCCCTGGTGAAATTTTAACCCCTGGTAAAATTGTTGCAGGAACCGATATTGTTGCAACCGATTCGCTTGCATCAACTCTAATTGGTCACGAAATGGGTGATATTATTACAATTCAAAAGGCTGCAGAATTGGGATTAGGCGAGATTGATTTCAATAAAATCAAGATTTATCGAGAGTAATTATATACTTGAATATGAGGTTTATTAATATTGTTTTTGCAATTGCACTAGTCGCAAATATTTCATTTGCACAACAAAATGAACTACTGAAGTATTTACCTACTGAGACTGTAAATGGCTTTAACCCCGAAGCAGAGTTTTCGAGCTATAATGGCGACGACCTTTTTTACCTTATAAATGGGGGAGCCGATGTATATTTAGAGTACGGTTTTAAAAGCGTTATTTCGCGGTACTACTCAAATAGCGCAGGCAATAGAATTAAAGCTGAAATATACGAAATGACCGATTCCGAGGCTGCATATGGAATTTTCTCGCTATTCGATACTAATAACCCTTCATTAAAAATTGGCGATGCTTCGTCGGCAAATAACACATATATAAGGTTTTACAACAGTAAATTCTTAGTTTTAGTCTCTTCTGAAATTGACAATAATGAACACCAGCAAGGCACCGTTTCGATTGCTCGCTTTATTGAAAGCAAATTGCCCAGCGATGGTAAAAAGCCCGAATTGCTTTCGATGCTTTCATTGGTAAATTCGGAATTTAGTTACCCAAAGTTTTTTAGAGGAAGTTTAGGGTTTTCGAACGTGTACAATTTTGGTTCTCAAATTGTAAGCGATTTTTCCGAAGGTGTATATATGACCTATGGTTGCTATTCCGTAACAGTTTTAGCATACAAAAACGAGGTTGAACTGCAAAGTGCATTTGAGTCGGCATTCAAAAAAATTTCGACAAGTAAAAAGGTTTCCGAAGTGGTAAAGAACGAAAAGTCAATATCATTCACCGACGGCAAGGGAGAATACGTTGAAATTGAATGCCATAGGCATTATATTATAATTTACAAAGGCACAAAAACCTGTAAACCATCGAATGTTTTTAAGGATATAAAAAGCAAATTAGGTTGAAATAGTAAACGATAAATATGGGTTTTTTATTATTTTTGCTATGCTTGTGTAGTTTTATTGTTGATATGAGTTTTTACCGACCTACAAAAATTTGAGATTCTCAGGCACATTAATTTTAAAAAGTTTCGAAAAGTAGCCAGAAAAGTTATATATTTAGTATTTAAATTGTCTTGTTATTTTTTGCTTTTTATTTGATCACGGAACAAAAAGATACTATAAATGTTACTGTTTTTAAATTGACAACCCTAAAAATTAAGTCCTTATGAAAACGCCCATACGAAAACTTCTTCTAACCTCTTTTTTAATGCTTCTGATTGGCGCAAGCAATTCTTTTGCCCAAAAAAATGTAGCCGAGTTCCTTCAGGGAAACGTGGCCGATGCCAAAACGTTGAGTACAGCATACATGGAGCCTTTTGGCAAAATGTTTGGTAACTCGCTAAATGGTGGCTGGTACCAAGCAGCACGCCCACACAAAAAATTTGGTTTTAATGTTTCTTTTGTTGTAACAGTGGCAACCGTACCTTCCGATGCCAAATCGTTTGATGTTTCGAAATTGAAATTAACTAACCTTGAGTTAGTTAACCCAACCAACAACATCTCTCAAACAGTTTCAGGAGCAACATCAATTGGCCCTTGGGTAAACTTTAAGGACGATCCATCAAATAATCCTGCATTTCAACTACCAAAGGGAGCTGGATTGCCATTTACACCAATGCCTATAATTCAGGCAGGAATTGGCTTGCCATTCCATACCGAAATAACTGGTCGTTTTTTACCCTCACTAGATGTTCCAAAAGTTGGCAAGGTAAGCTTATGGGGTATTGGCGCTAAAAACGAGTTTAAGGAGTTTATACCTGGACTTAAAATGGTTCCCATCGATCTCTCCATTTTTGTTGGCTACACTCAGTTTAAAAGCGAATTTGAAATTGACTATAAGCCAACACAAGCAAATACTCCAACTGGTTATAATACATCAGATTTTGATGACCAAAAATTGGCTCTAAATGCAAATGGCTATACTGTTCGTTTGCTTGTTGGCAAAACCATTCCTTTCCTTTCGGTTTACGTTGGTTTAGGCTACAACCATGCAGTTACCGATTTTGGCTTACAGGGTAACTATGCCATTGGAGTTGCACCAAATTACTCCAAAGTTGAAAAGGATCCATTTGTATTGAATTACACTCACTCCACTTTTGCTGGCAACGCAGGTTTACGGGTTCGCTTAGGGGTAATTTCAATTAATTTCGACTATACTCTTGGCAAGTATCCACTTTACTCAGGTGGGTTAGGTATTAGCTTTAGGTAAACAGTAAATATTGTAATTCAAGGGGGTTGTCTTTTATAATATGGCAGCCCCTTTTTTCTATTACAACCAAGTTATACTCTCAGTAATTCACTAATTTCAGGTTACAGTACAAATTTTTGGTATAAATGAAAAAAGCACTTACAAACAGTAAGTGCTTTTTTCAATTGTCGGCTCGGAGAGGATCGAACTCTCGACCCCATGATTAAGAGTCACGTGCTCTACCAGCTGAGCTACGAACCGATTATTTCGGGTTGCAAAAATAATAGAATTTTCAAAAAAAAGACCTTTTAATTAAAAAATTTATGGCAATTATGTTAGCCATTTGAACTTTAAACATGCACTATTCGCACTATTCGCATGTATTTAATGAGGAATTGTAACTACAACGTACTTTTAACACCTTGGCTCCTAACAAATTCACTGGCTCGGTCGAGGTTTTTGGGTTTACCTACGTCAATTACAAAGTTACTGCTAGTGTCGAATCCTTTTAGCAAGCTATTGCTGCAAAGGCTCAGGTATGCATCAACAATGGAGAATGGGCCGTGTGCATGAATTAACCTGAAAAAATCGGGACTTATTACATGGATGCCTGCAAAGGCAAAGGGTTGAAGAGCTCCACGCTCCTTTGCGGGAATAATTTCCTTTTGAGTCAAATTATTTCGCCATCCCGAAAGCCGCATCGATTCGTCGAAAAGGAAATGCCTCGACGAATCTCTTTTGCCTACGGCAAGTGTTGCCAGTGCCGAATGCTCGTTATGGTACTTAACAAGGTTGCCCAAATCAATATTGGAAAGTATATCGACATTGTGCACTAAGAATGGTTCCTCGCCATCGAGAAATGGCATTGCCTTCAAAAGGCCTCCACCAGTATCGAGTAATCGACTACGCTCGTCGGAAATATGAATTTTTACTCCAAAATCGTTTTTCGAAAGGTACTCTTCAATCATTTCGGCAAAGTGGTGAACATTAATTACCACCTCATCAAATCCCGATGCAGCTAGTTTTTCGAGAATGAAAGCAAGCAGTGGTTTCCCTTCAACAGTAACTAAAGCCTTTGGCCTATCGATTGTGTAAGGTTGAAGTCGCGTGCCTAAACCGGCAGCCAGTACCATTGCTTTCATAGTTTCAGTGTCTTACTTATTCTTTTCGGGCTTACAAAGATGCTTTTCTTTGTCGGAAGTAGCCCCGCATTTCTTACAAACGTAACTGTTTTTTTGCGAATCCTTTTTCTTTTTCTCGTCTCTCTCACAAAGTTTTTTCGACATGGCTTCTACTTTAACTCCCTGTGGATAACATTTATTTTTACACCATCAATTTTATCGAGCAGCTCGGCCATTCGGCTAGCCATGTAAACCGACCGGTGCTGGCCGCCAGTGCAGCCAAACGAAATGGAAAGATGGTGAAATTTTCGTGTTTTGTAAACCTCAACCGTTTCGCGAATTAGGCTAAGAGTTCCATCGAAAAACTTCTCAACTTCGCGGTGCTTGCCAAGGTAATTGGCAACAACTTTATCCATTCCTGTATTGGCTGAATACTCGGGATAGCGACCAGGATTTGGAAGTCCGCGGCAGTCGAACACAAAACCGCCCCCATGCTCGGGATGCTCAACGGGGTAACCCTTTTTAAATGAAAAACTGGTTATTTGAATGGTTAAACCTTCAAACGAAGCTTCTTTTTGTGGTGTTTCGGTGTACATAGTAACAATGGATTTAAGAATTTCGGTTAAATAGGGCAATTTTAGTTTTATCCCTTCAAGTACTTCGGAAATATTTGCTACAGCTAATGGTATGCTAACTAAAAAGTGATTTTTTCGCTCGAAAAATCCACGATAACCATAGGCTCCAAGTGTTTGTATAATTCGAAAGAGCACAAATGCAGGAAACTGCTCGCGTAGCTGGATTGTGTTAACTTTTGCTTTTGCTGAAATGCAACTTAAATAGTTATCAAATAATGTGTTGCGAAGAATTTGTGGAAAGCCAGCACGAGCTTGGTACAGGAACGAAGCAATGTCGTATAGGCAAGGGCCTTTGCGCCCACCTTGATAGTCGATGAAGAAAGGCGAATTATCGACAACCATTACATTTCGCGACTGAAAATCGCGATACATAAAGAAATCGGATGGGGCTGTTAAAAGGTAGTCGGCTAAAGCATTAAAGTCGTCCTCGAGTTTTACCTCGTGAAAAACAACTCCCGAGGGTTTTAAAAAGCAGTACTTAAAGTAGTTTAAGTCCCACATAATGGTTTGCCTGTCGAACTCTTGCTGGGGGTAGCACATTTTATAGTCGAGCCCCTTAGTACCATCAACTTGAAAATCGACAAGCGAATTTATGGTTTTGTCGATAAGCAGTTTAACACTTTCAGTGTCTGTATTGCTCCAGTTGGTTTTTATAATTTCGTCGAATAAACTTTGGTTACCCAAATCGGAAACGAGGTAATAGTTTTCGCAGTTTGAAATTGCAAGTAACTCGGGAACGGGCAACTGTTTAGCTGTAAACAGTTGAGAAAGGTAAACGAAAGCCCTATTCTCGTCAATGTCGGGATTAAATGCACCAATAACGCTTTGTGTTGAATGGGTTAGCCTAAAATATTTGCGATTTGAGCCAGATTCGGCAATGGGAGTAACATTGCTTGAGAAATTCCCGAAACAAGCTTTATACAACTTCTTTAGTGCATCTATATGGTTAACATCCATTTATCCAAAGAAATAAACTAATACAACAATAAACAGTAGCGATGGAACAAGGTTCATAACCTCAATTTTTTTTATACCTAAAATGGTAATTCCAAGTCCAATTAGAAGTACCCCACCTGTTGCCGAAATTTCGTTAATCATTGTTTGGCTGATCGATTCGCCAACGGCATAGCCCAAAAGGCTAATTCCTCCTTGGTACAAAAGCAACGGTATTGCCGAAAATATTACCCCAATTCCCAGCGAAGCGGCAAGAGCAATGGCCGAAAATCCATCCATTAAACTTTTAATTAGCAGTAATTTAGGTTCTCCACCCATTCCCTCTTCAATGGCTCCAAGAATTGTCATTGTTCCCATGCAAAACATAAGGAAAGCCGTTATAAACCCTTCGTTAAAGCTTCCGCTTTTAAGTTTCAACTTCTTTTGAATATAGCCTGCGCTCTGCTCAATTCGCTCGTGAAGGTTAAGCCACGTGCCTAAAAGTCCACCAAGTATTAAGCTAAAAATAACAAGAAGAGGATTGGTGGTTTTAATTCCCATCGAAAACCCAAGTAGAAGTGTAAACAGACCAATTGCCTGAAAAAAAGTTACAGAATAGCGATTAGGAATACGCGAACCAAGTAAT
Organism: Bacteroidales bacterium UBA2287; assembly: GCA_002345675.1. Taxonomy (GTDB): domain Bacteria; phylum Bacteroidota; class Bacteroidia; order Bacteroidales; family Tenuifilaceae; genus UBA2287. Next base: position 39,432 of record DDWL01000014.1, read on the forward strand.
AGTCCAACAACTCCGCCAGCAATAACTGCCCCTGCATTAACGAGGGTTCCAAAAATCATAAATTATGTAATTATAATGCGAACTTAACTAAATTATTTCTATCCGAAGGCAAATTGGTAGCACTTTTCACTAAGTTGGGAATGTAAACACCACTAACGGGGTGACTTCGAGTCACCCCGTTAGTATTGTGAGGAATCTTTTGGACAAAAGGAATTGAGTTAACCTGTTCGAATTTTATAAAATCAGTAGTCCTCTGAAATAATTAGTCTAGTATAATTTTAACGCTTGCAGTTAAAATGTTAGCCCTAAAGCTTGTATTTCGGTAGTAGTGAATGAATTTTATATCGAAACTCTTTAGACCAAATTTCCATATTTTCGAACTTGAAAATATATCGGTATAGGTAAATCCTAAACTAAACTGATTTGCATAGTACCCTGATAAGTCATAATCCGAGGTGTAAAACTTATTGCTAATAAGGTGCTGGTTGTAGGGCGCAAAGTAGTAAGTTGCTGTTTGATTGTAATATCGATATGATGGGTAAATGGTATACTTATTCCAAAATTTTATTGGTATTTCAAGGCTTGCTGTGTGGGAGTTTATACCCCAATCGTCGGAGTAGTACCTATAAAAAGTTCTTAAAACAAGGTACTCGTTTATGTAATAATTAATTCTTCCCCCTGTAGCAATTTTTAGTCTCGAATTGGGAAGCCTTTCAACATCATCGGCAAGGTGGAAGTTCTCAATAAACGAATCTGCCACATCGCTAAAATATATGCGTTGAAATGGTGTTGAAAGCAAACCATTCTGTTTCACAAAATCCAAAACAACTGATCCTTGTAGTTTTTTCGATAGAATTTGAGAAAAAGCAAACCCAACTGAATAGGAGTTTCGGGCTTTACTACTAAATGGGGTAAAGGATGGGGTATAGTTTGGATTACCTGTAATAGTATAGCTGTTTATGTTAAAAGGGTGGTCGTCATCGTCATCGCCACCTGCACTTTCAGGCCCCCTTAACTCTACGGGGTAAAGTAGCTCCCAAGTATCGAAAAAAACATTGGCATTCAGGCTAAGTTCCGTATTCTTTTGGTTAAATAGTTTTGTAAAACTGCCACCAATTCCTAGCGAGTAATAGTCAAACTCAGCAGAAAAGGAAGTTTTTGCCGACCATATTTCATTCCTATCATTTGAACTATGGGTATACGTTACCATGTAACTCGACCAAACATCTTGCCTCGATGCTCCTGAACTGGCCACGTAAGGGTCGGCTAACTTTTTACCATCGAATGGGTTAATATTACTTGACGAAGCAGATGTGTATGCCGAAACGGAGGCGTCAATAGCTAGCACGTCGTCACTATTTAATGGAATTGAAATTGTAATTGCCCCTGCGCCATTTAAAAGATTTTCGGAACCAATACCTCCAGTTACTGCAGCATTATCGCCATCTTGAAGGTATGAACTCGATAAAAAATCAATTTCAACATTTTCGAGTACTCGTTTTTTATAAACCTGCATTGAGTCTTGCTCTTGACCTTGAGCGTAAAAAATAAATGCTAAACACAAAAAACATAACGAAATAAACTTTGCTAGACTTTTCATTATTGAAGTTTAATAGATTAGGGCTTAAAAATTAATTACAACCACATCCACCACCTGTTTTGCCTCCATTGGCTCCTGCAGCTGCTTCGCGATACGATTGAAAAGTTGTAACATAGCGATCTGTTTTCTTGTCGGACAACGCCATGTCGGGGTCGTTAATGTTTACCTTTTCGTACTCTTTTACAGCAACACATGAACTAAGAATGCCTGATAAAACTATAACGAATAGAACTAACTTTTTCATATTGTGTCTATTTTAATATTGTTTGATGTAAATATATTCCCTTTTTCATCAATAATAACACATTCAATTTTAGGTAACTGGTTAATTAAATTTAACCCAACATCGACTCCCATAATAAAAATTGCTGTTGCTAGGGCATCGGCAATTTCGGCTTTTGGTGCAAAAACGGTTACGCTTAGTAAGCCACTTGAGGGGGAGCCAGTTCTTGGGTCGATAATGTGTGAGTACACTTTGCCATTAAAAGTTACCTGTTTCTCGTAATTTCCCGAAGTAACAACGGCACCGTTTGTAATGGGCAACAAGGCAAAGGCTTTGCTTTTTTCAAAGGGATTAGTAATTGCAACTTTCCACTCCTGTCCATTTGGCTGTTTCCCCCAGGTATTCATATCGCCCGAAGCGTTAATTATTCCAGCTTCTACACCCTTTTCTATAAGTAAGGCTTTTGCCTTGTCGGCAGCATATCCCTTACCAATTGCACCAAAGCCAATTTTCATGCCTTTTACCTTTAAAAAAACAGTGCTATTCTCGGCATTAAGTTCAATGTTTTTAAAGCCCACTTTTGCAACAGCCATTTTTACGCTCTCTTCCGAAGGCATTTCAACCATGCTTCCATCGAATTTCCAAATTTTATCCATCGATGCAAAGCTAATGTCAAAGGCGCCATCTGTAAGCTTCGAAATTCCAATTGAACGCTCAATTAGTTCAAATAATTCCCTGTCAACTTTTACGGGTTTAATTCCTGCATTTCTATTAATTTCAGTTGTTTGCGAATTTGAATCCCAAGAAGAAATAAGTTTTTCAATTCTTGAAATTTCAGTCACTGCAAGGTTAATATACTTATTTGCCTGAACCGAATCATTTGCAACTACTGTAATTTCGAAACGACTTCCCATTAATTTTAGGATACGCTTAAAAGGTTGTTGTGCGTTGCAAAGGGAAACCGAAAAATTGAAAATCAAGAGTAGCAGGGCGTATCTCATTTATTACTTTTTAAACGACTCTATTAAGTTTATATACTCTTTTGGTGCAATTTTTTTATAGCCAAACGTACCCAAAACCTTACCAGTATTGTTAAGCACAACTACAAAAGGAAAATATCCACTTTGATTGTATGTTTCGGCTAGTTTGTTGTTATGCTCTTGCTGTTTACTGTCTAAGGCATTAGCCTTCTTTTTAGGGAAATCGGCTTTTAGCATAATAAAATTTGTAATGGCATAGTCGCTAAACTCTTTAGAGTTCCAAATGTCTTTCTCTAACTTCATGCAAGGAGCACACCAATCGGATCCTTGAAAAACCAATACAATTGGTTTGTTTTCTTGCGTTGCTTGTTCTTTTGCCTTATCAAAATCGGTTTGCCAATTTTGAGTGTAGGCAGTTACTGTAAGTAAAAATAAATGGCTTAACAATAGTAGAATTCTCATTTTATGGAGCATTATTGATTTAATTAAAAAAGCTACTTGTAAAAGTTTTGTATAAACGGGTAAATGGCATAAATGTTTCTGAATAATCGCGATATTTAAAGCAAGCAAATTATGGTAAAACTACTTTAAATAGCCTTGATTTAATAAGAGTAGTCTTACTGAATAACACAAAGTTAAAAATGGCTGTAGTTTAGCTCCGCTTATCTCGTATCCTGATAACTATCGGGACGCTCGGTTGTAATAGCATTCCAAACTGTAACAAGTAATGGACTAAAGTCCATTTAAACTTCGCACTTATAACCCCAGGCTTACCCCGATAATTATCGGGGCTAGGGTTACTGAACTGCTATTAGAACAGGGCTTTAGCCCTGATTAATTACACACGCAATTTTAAACTAGAGTCTAAAAAATCTATTTTAAAAGTTAACCATTTGTATTTTTAAAACAAAAATAGCATCCTACAAAACCTATTCAGTATCTTTGCATACTAATTCAAACCTATGCGAATCGACATTATTAGCGTACTTCCCGAAATAATTGAAAGTCCTTTGGGGCACTCCATAATAAAACGTGCACAAACCAAAGGATTGGCCGAGGTTCACCTTCACAGCCTTCGAGATTTTACCACCGACAAGCACCGAACCGTCGACGATTACGCTTTTGGCCCCGATGCAGGAATGGTACTAAAGGTTGAGCCTGTTTTTAAAGCTTTGGAAAAGCTAAAAGGCGAACGAGAGTACGACGAAATAATTTACACCTCGCCCGATGGCGAAATGCTTACCCAAAAGTTAGCTAACCATCTAAGTACTAAAAAAAATATTCTTATAGTTTGCGGTCACTACAAGGGAATTGACCATAGGGTTCGCGAAAACCTAATTACCCGCGAAATTTCAATTGGCGACTACGTGCTTACTGGTGGCGAACTTGCCGCAGCCGTTATTGCCGACAGCGTTATTCGGCTTATTCCGGGCGTACTTTCCGACGAAACCTCGGCCCTAACCGATTCGTTTCAGGACAATCTTCTGGCTCCGCCAGTGTATACTCGCCCAGCCGATTTTAATGGTTGGAAAGTTCCCGACATACTTCTTTCGGGCAATTTTAAGGAAATTGAAAAATGGCAATTACAACAATCGCTAGAGCGAACAAAAAAGCTAAGACCAAATTTGTTGGACGAAGAGGGAATTGAGTGAGGGGGGATTGGTTATCGGTTATCGGTTGTCGGTTCTGCCGACTTTCGACTGAAGACTGAGAACGCCGACTGATTTATGGTCTGAAAATATAGTTACTCTGGCATTGAACAAAACTTGTTGTAAATTAGTTAATAAAATATAAACACATTTTACACCCTTAAGTATGTTTTTTGCGTAATTTTATTTGAAAACAAAATACATGAATTTTAACAACAAAATAGCGAAAAGATGGGGTTTTACATTTTTCCTATTTACTTTTCTAGTAATTCATCTGCTTGCCCTAAGCACAAATAATTTTAATGCAACTAAGGTCGAATTGGTTCAACGCGATATTTTAGCTGGCAAGTACGGAAAGGTAACATCAATTGTAATTTATAAAGGCAATCGTATCATTTTCGAAAAATACTACGGGTTTTCTCAGTCAAGCACCTTGCATCCAATAAGTTCTGTTACTAAAAGCATTACCTCACTTGCTGTTGGTATTTGTATCGACAAGGGATATATAAAAAGTATCGACACTCCAATTTGCAGTTTTTTTCCCGAGTGTAATTCCCTTTTTAAAGATGATACTCTTAAGAACCTAATTACAATTCGACATTTGTTAAACCAAACCAGTGGCTTTAAGTGGGACGAATGGACTACACACTACTCTTACGCTGGAAACCAATTGATTGAACTTAGTCATAATCAAAAAAATTGGACCGAAACTATCCTTAACCTTCCTATGCAAGGAAATCCAGGAAATGAGTTTACCTATAATAGCATGAATTCCGAATTGCTAAAGGAAATTGTTTGCCGAACCAGCGGGGCTGATTTTAATGACTTTGTAAACGATAATATTTTTAAACCCCTATCTATTTCAACTTATTACTGGGACACGTACGCAGGAAATAGAGAGCCAGCTTGGGGTGGCGTGGCGCTTACAACTCGCGATATGGCTAAAATAGGCTTATTAAGCCTAAATGGTGGTGTGTTTTCAGGTAAGCAAGTTGTTTCGGAGAATTGGATTAATAGTTCTTTCAGTCCCTTAATTAAAGCTGGGAAAGTATTTTACGGATTGCATTGGTGGGCAAGCAACCAGCCAAGTGGGGAACTTTTTTATTATGCAGCGGGCTATGGCGATCAATTTGTTTATGTTATTCCCAGAATAAATCTTGTTGTAGCCATTAATGCACAAAATTTTACCGACCATAAATTTGAAAAAAGCCCGACGGAGCTAATTTTTACAATTCTAAATGCTTACGAAAACAATTGAAAATTAATGAATTAATAATCCTAATACTTAAAAGCCATGGCAAATTTAAAAACAACCTATTTGGGTTTAGAGTTAAATAATCCTTTAATAGTAGGAGCATCAACACTAAGTTCTGATCCAAATAAATTAGCCGACTTCGAGAAGTATGGAGCAGGAGCAATTGTTTTCAAATCGCTTTTCGAAGAGCAAATCCAACTCGAGGAGTTGGAACTTTTGAATACCCTCGAGCAGTACTCGGAGCGTAACGCCGAAATGACAAGGCTTTACCCAACCATTAAACACGCTGGATCGAAGGAGCACTTGCTTAAACTCGAAAAGGCTAAACGCAGCGTAAATATTCCAGTTATTGCCAGTTTAAATGCTATTTACCCCGACACGTGGGTGGCTTACGCTCAGGAAATTGCTAAAACGGGTGTCGATGCCATTGAGTTGAATTTTTACACAACTCCACGCGATTTCGATATGGCAGGATCCGAAATTATTCAAAGTCAAATTGATATTTTAAAAGACGTACGAAAAGCAGTTAAAATACCTATAGCTGTTAAGCTAAGCCCTTTTTACACAAATCCTTTGTCGGTAATAAAACGCATGGACATTGAACAGATTGAGGGTTTTGTTCTTTTCAATAAACTTTTTCAACCCGACATTAACATTGAAAAGGAAGCCCTTGAGCAAAGCATAATGCTCAGTGGCAGTCACGATGCTCGACTTTCAATTCGCTTTACAGGTCTTTTATTTGGAAATGTAACCGCCGATATTTGCAGCGCATCGGGCATTATGAATTCCGACGATGCCATTAAATCGCTGCTCGCTGGGGCATCTACTTTTCAAGTAGTTAGTACTTTGTACAATAATGGAGTAGAGTATATACCTAAAATTCTTTCGGGAATTGAAGCGTGGATGGATAAAAAGGGTTACGCACAAATAAGCGACTTTAGGGGGAAACTTGCCCGCAAAAATCTAAAGGATCCCTTTGCTTATCGTCGCTCGCAGTATGTCGATATTATTATGAAGTCTGAAGAGGTACTTAAAAATAAAGCGCTTATATAGCCTCAAGAATTTATATGGTTCATCCCGAACGAATTACAGTTCTTAAAGAAAGCAATTCACAAAATAAAGGCCCGGTTGTTTACTGGATGTCGCGCGACCAGCGTGTTCAGCATAACTGGGCTTTTTTATTCTCGCTTCAGCTTGCTAATGATTCAAAAAGGCCATTAACAGTAGCTTTTGCACTTACACAATCTTACCCAAATGCAAATGCAAGGCATTACCACTTTTTAGTTGAAGGCTTAAAGGAGGTGGAGCGGGAGTTAAGAAACTTAGGAATTTCGTTTTATTTATTAATGGGAGAGCCAACCGATACAATTCCAACTTTTATTAACGAAGTTGAAGCATTTGCCCTTGTTTCGGATTTTGATCCTTTAATAATTAAATTGAACTGGAAGCATAAGTTAAACCAATCCATACTAATTAGTCATTTCGAGGTCGATGCTCACAATATTGTTCCTTGTAGGGTTGCATCTACTAAACTTGAATTTGCAGCCTACACCATTCGACCTAAAATAAAGAAGTTACTCCCAAAGTTTCTTGGCAAATTTCCCGAAATGTCTTCAATTTTAAGTAAAAGCAAAAGCGAAAAAGTTGATTTGAACTCCGTTTGGCACTGGCTTAATCCTAGCCCATTGGTGCCTCCTGTTAGCTGGCTAAAGCCAGGAAGTGCAGCAGCTAATGCCGAACTTTCAAGTTTTATAACCAACAAACTAGCAGGGTACTCCGAAAACCGAAATAATCCCTTACTCGATGGGCAGTCGAACCTTTCGCCATACCTGCATTTTGGTCAAATTTCGGCTCAACAAGTAGCGCTCGAAGTGCTAAAAAGCAATGCTCCCGAGGTAGATAAGTCGGCCTTTTTAGAGGAACTAATTGTTCGGCGCGAACTGTCCGACAACTTTTGTTACTACTCTCCAGAATATGATTCAACCAGCAGCTTTCACAACTGGGCGCAGCAAACGCACAATGCTCACCGAAACGACGAACGGGAGTACATTTATTCACTTGAGCAATTCGAAAATAGTAAAACACACGACCAGTTATGGAATGCTGCGCAAATGGAAATGGTTGTAAATGGCAAAATGCACGGATTTATGCGCATGTACTGGGCAAAAAAAATACTCGAGTGGACACGTACGTCCGAAGAAGCAATGCAATTTGCCATTTACCTAAACGATAAGTATAGCCTCGATGGGCGCGACCCAAACGGTTATGCTGGCATTGCATGGAGCATTGGAGGCGTACACGATAGGGCATGGAACGAACGGCCTGTTTTCGGGAAAATTCGATACATGAACTTCAATGGCTGCAAGCGAAAATTCAATGTTGATGGCTATATTAAAATGGTTAGCGAGTTGAAAGTTTAAGTGCTAAAAAAAATCACTATTGTTTGGTATAAGAATCAGGACTAAAGTCCTTCAATTACTTGCGATTTGTAACCCCAGCCTTAAGGCTGGGGTTGTTTAAAGTCCCATAATACTTGGGCTTCAGCCCTGATTTTGATAAATTTATTTGACAGTTACGAAAAAAACTCTACTATTAATCCTTCTACTGATTTGTAAGTCAAATTTTGCAAAATACCGAAATATGAAAATTTTTAAAAGAAGCATTATCGCATTAGCCTTGTTATGTTCTTTAACTTTAATTTTGTTGGCTTGTATAGTTAGCGAAAGCAGCAAAAAGGACACGTATGTTGTAATGCTTTCGCTCGATGCTTACCGTTGGGATTACCCCGATTTAACTTCAACCCCAAATTTACATGCAATTGCAAGCAACGGTGTTAGGGCAAATGCGCTAATTCCATGTTTTCCTTCGAAAACATTTCCAAACCATTATAGCATGGCCACTGGGCTTCATCCCGACCATCACGGAATTGTTTGCAATAACTTTTACGACTCAACCCTAGGCTACTACTCTATTGGCGACAGAAAAGCTGTTGGAAACTCCAATTTTTATGGAGGTGAGCCAATATGGGTAACCGCCGAAAAGCAGGGCATTATTTCTGCATCGTACTTTTGGGTTGGAACCGAAACTCAAATTAAAGGTCACCAGCCAACTTACTGGAAAAAGTATAACCAGAAAACCCCCTTTGAGGATAGAATTGACACGGTTATACATTGGCTTTCGCTTCCAATCGGAAAGCGCCCACGGTTTATAACTTGGTACTCGCACGAGCCCGATTGGACCTCGCACGATTATGGACCAACAGGAGCAAAAACGTTAGCAATGGCATCGAAACTCGATAGTTTAATTGGCGTTTTTATGATTAAACTATCGAAACTACCCCATGCCGACAAAATTAATTTCATTGTTGTTTCGGATCACGGAATGGCCGATATTTCCTCAGAAAGGTATATTAATCTCTCCGATTATGTTAGTAAGGATCTTTTCGACATAATTACTGGAGGTAATCCAGTGTATAGCTTAAAGCCCAAAGCCGATAAGAAAGCTGAAGCACTTGCCAAGTTAAAAGCAATTCCAAACCTTAAGGTTTGGGAAAAGCACGAACTTCCCGCAAGGTACGTTTATGGTAAAAATAGCAGAATAAACGATATTGTAATTGAAGCCGAACTAGGCTATAGCGTTGGTTGGAGTTTTAAAAGCGAACCATACTCTGGTGGTACTCATGGGTACGACAATCAGTATCCCGAAATGCACGGAATTTTCTTTGCTCAAGGCCCAGCTTTCGCAAAAGGAATTAAACACGAAGCATTTAGTAATACGAACCTATACGGAATTATTGCTCACATTCTGGGACTAAAACCCGAACCAACCGACGGCAATTTGCAAGATGTAAAAGGGTTGTTTAGTAAGGAATTCGTTTTAAAGGACGAGTAAAGGGAATTTTTTCCTAACCAAAATCTATTTAAAGTTATTTAGTATTCGTTGCCGGTCCTCGTTTTCCTTGTCACTTTTACTGTAAAGTTCGATAAACACTATTCGTTGCTTATCGGGGAAATGGGCATAAACCAATCGCAATCCAGTATTTACACCACGCCCTTTAAGGGCTTTGCAGGCAATTTTTTTAACTTTTATAATACAGGTTTCAATACCTAAATTGTCGATTCTAAAACTAAATGAAGGTCTTTCGTTGGGAAAAACTTCTAAAACTTGTTTAACAATCTTTAGGTCGTCATTTAATGTTCTATATTTTTTTAAAAGATTTTTTAAATCTTTATTGAATTCAGTTAGCTCGTCAAATTTCATTGTTCTTCAATTTCTTCGACATAGTTTCGTACTGAGAATGGGGCCTCGCGGTAAAATGCCAGTTCGTAGCTTATATACTTGCCCTCTTCGGTTGCTTCCCAGGGTAAATCTTTGTGCGAGTAATTGCTTATTGCTGTAGCGCTCCAGTCGCTCATTTGCTCTATAACCCTATCAATAACATCTTTCTCACTTGCTTTAAGTTCGGTTAGGTTAGCTTTGGTTAAAGGTAAATAGCGGGTTTGCTGTAAGCCGTAGTATACTGTTTTAATGCGTTGCAGCTGCCCAGCATCAATCATTTGGTTAATAATAGCATCTAACTTTTGGGGCACTGGGCCAAATGGTAACTTTTTGTATCTTGCTCCAGTTAAATGTTCTTCGTATAATTCGTAGTAGTTAAAATCGGAAAAATAGAGTAATTTGTAAAGTATGGTTTCCCCAACATTTGGTTTGCCAGCACATCTTTCAAGAATATAGAGGAGTACATTTTTAAACTTGTTAACTTGAAACTTCGGTTCCGAAACGCGCTCTTCGCTTTGATTCGCTTTGCTAACAGTGTAAATTTCAATATTATCACTAACAACGAAATTCGTTGACATAAATTCGTCCATCGAGAAACCTAAAACAAACGATAAATTTTGAAGTTCCATAGCATCAAGACACCTATTTCCCTGTTCAATTTGAACAAGTGAAGACCGTGATATTTTAATGCTTTTAGACAGATCAGCCTGAGACATCCCTTTTAACTTACGAAGTTCAGTAATTCTTTGACCTATTTGAGTTTGCGAAATATTCGAATACATTTTGCAGATGTTTTATTACCTTTTAACGTAACAAAAATATATAATGTTTTAATATAAAACGCTAAAGTGTTCAAAAATAAAACATTTTATAAATAGAGGCATTTACTAAAACTTCATTTTTAAATCTACCTCTTTTCCTGAAACGTAGTAACAAGCATCGGTACACGATTCTTCTTCGTAATGGGTTTTTAAGTGGGCACCGCTTATTACGTAGTACAGACGGCCATCCTTTCGGTACTCGGCTTGTATTGTTAAATGTGTATCGGTATCAATAATAATGTAGTGTGTTTTGCTGTAAGCTGTATCTCTATATAAAACATTTTCGTCTTCGTATGGGCCTTTAAAAACAGTTATAGGTACATAAATATTATCACTATTTATTGTAATGCTAAGCTCAGCCTCCTCGAAGTCTGGCCAATTGCTGTAGCAATTATCGCAGTCGACAAATATGTAACTCGACTCGTCGCAACCCGATTGGGGTATTAGTGCAATTGTTGCAAAAGCAACAATAAAACTAAGGGTTTTAAAGTATTTTATGCTCATTTTATAGCCATTCAATGTTTTTGCGGGTAACCTTTGGCTTTGTTAAATCAAATCGAAATCCTGTTGAAAGCGAAATCCAAAAGTTATTTTTGTTCGATTGAAGTATGTTCAGCACTTGTCCATTTAATGCTATAAAAAAGTACTTCTTCCTCATAAAAAGTCCAGCAGTTGGACTTAATCCCCAATACTTATAGGGAATAGTTCGAGCATTGTTGTAGTTGTAGTTTGCGAACGAAACCAATCCATTTAATCCAACCAAAATACCGTATTTCGTTCCACTTTTACTCCACGTTTCTACTAAGGGCCTATCGATTGTAATCGAAACAAACCTACGCGATTCGTAGTACTGATAGTACGCATCGTCACCGTCAATTAAAATCGGCTTGCTGGCCAATCGTGTTCCCAGCGATAAGTTGAGGTTAAGGTTGTAGTTAACTTCGTAAATGCCAAAACCGCCTCCAAGGAAAAAATCGTTTTGATTAAATAGACTTGTTGTAAAAATTTGTAACCCTGCAACCTTTGGTTTGTAACTCTTTGCTTTAAAAGGCTTTAGAAACTGAGCAATATCCGAATTTCCACTAAGCAATGCAAGTTGAGTATAAGTTTTAGTACTTGCAAACTCATTTTTTGCTGCGCCAAGTGCAATAAGCCTTTTAGCAACCTCGTTGGCCGAAAACTGAATGGCAATAGCCAGTGCTGTAATGCTATCGTTATTTCTTTTGTTAATTTCGGCTTCATAGCTAATTAGTAAATTAGTTAGAAGCGTATCGTTAAACTGTGCGGCAACCATTAATGGTGTATAGCCCTTCTTGTCGGGTTTATTAACATTTGCACCGTTTTCAATAAGAATTTGGCTGGTAATATTTGCCCCTGCGTAAATTGAGGTTAGGAGAGGGGTATTTCCATAATAGTCGGTTGTGTCGACTGTTGCCCCATAGTAAATAAGTAATTGGGTAAGAAAAGGGTATCCATAACCAGCCGATAGGTGCAAAGCTGTTGAACCATATTCGTTTATGGCGTTTACGTTTGCTTTATTTAGAATTAGAATTTCGGCAATACTGTCGTTGTTGTATCGTGAAGCTGCATGAAGTGCTGTATTTCCGTTGTAGGGTTTGGCGTTTACATCGGCACCCTTTTCAATTAAAAGATTAACTGCACCTAAATGGTTTCTTTGTGCAGCATAAATTAGGGCTGTGGTTCCGTCGTAGTTAGCGGTATTTGGGTTAACTCCAATTTCAATTAAGTAGCGAAGCATATCAACTCGCCCCGAGTCGGCATAAACCAGAAATTTATACTTCAGCTCTTCCGTAATTACTTTATTAACAGTGGTGTTCTGATTTTGTGCAAATAATTCGATGCAGTAAACTAAACTCAGCAATTGAAGCACAAAAATCAACTTTATGGTTCGGGGCATAATATTTAAAAATCGTGAGTAAGTGCAATTATTCGAAAAAACGATGATTTAACAAAAATCTTACCACAAAGATAGCTGAAGTGCATCGGAAACATTTTTTTTTCGTGCATCCTGCGAAAGCATTAGTCGCACTTTTTCGGGTTGAAGTTCTTGTATGGTTTGTGCTGCCAACTCGTTGCAGGTAATAAAGTACTGTGCTCGTTTCATTACAACTCCAATTTTCCGAAGGTTTTCGGAGTTTAGCTTACGGAAACGGCGAGCAGCCACAATTCGTTTTACGCTATTTGGGCCAACTCCCGGAATACGAAGTAGCAAGTGAACTGGCGCCCTATTTACATCAATCGGAAAAAGTTGAGGATTTCGGAGTGCATAAGCAAGTTTTGGGTCGAAGGCTAAGTCGAGGTCGGGGTGCGAATCGTTTACAATTTCATCAACTTTAAATTGATAAAACCGCAACATCCAGTCGGCTTGGTAAAGCCTATGCTCGCGCTTTAATGGAGGCGATGCAAGTGCAGGTAAGCGATTATCGTAAAGGTTTGTGGGATTGTACCCAGAGTAGTAAACCCTTTTTAGTCGGTTTTCGGTATAAAGTCCGCTGGCGAGGGTGAGTATTTGCTTGTCGGAATCGGGAGTTGCACCAATTATTAGCTGCGTACTTTGCCCTGCAGGGGCAAAAATTGGCGATTTTCGGAATATTCGTCGTTCCTCACTGTTAATTTCAATTTCATTTTTAATTTGAAGCATTGGGCTAAGCACCGAATTGTAGTCCTTTTCGGGAGCAAGCATTTTTAGGTTTCCCTCGCTTGGAATTTCAATGTTAACACTTAACCTATCGGCAAAAAGGCCTGCTTCCTTTACCAATGATGAGCTAGCGCCAGGAATGGCTTTCATATGAATGTAGCCGTTGAACTTGTGTTCTTGCCGTAATTCTTTAACAATTCGGGTTAGTCGCTCCATGGTATGGTCGGGACTAACAATTACGCCCGAGCTAAGAAATAGCCCTTCGATATAGTTGCGACGATAAAAATTCATTGTTAAATCGACCACCTCTTTTACCGTGAAGGTTGCACGAGGGGTATCGTTACTACGTCGGTTTATGCAGTAGGCGCAGTCGTAAATGCAGCTGTTGGTGTAAAGAAGTTTCAGTAAAGAAATGCACCTACCGTCGTCGGCAAAGCTATGGCATATTCCGCAGCTAACTGCGGTGCCTAGTCCTCCCGAGGTATTGCCACGAGTACTTCCGCTCGAAGCGCACGATACATCGTACTTGGCAGCTGCCGAAAGAATTTCGAGTTTACTTTGTAACGACACGACTATGGCTTAGTTAACTTTTTTTATAGAATCGACACTATTCCGAATTTCGCCAAGCATAACCATAATTTGCTCGTGGTTAATATTGCCTGTTGGCAAAAAGGGGCTAATGAAAAGAACAAAACGCCATATTTCGCGAACCTCCGAAATGCGAACCGTGTAGGGTTTAAACAGAGGATTCAACGAAATTAGGTTTAGCATTCCACTTGTTTCAATTCGGTTTTCAACAATTTTAAAAGCTAAGCCATCGTCAACAGTAAGAATTATTGCTGCTTCGCCACTTTTTATGGTTGTCCAATCATCGAGGTACTCGGCGGTAATCCATGCACCAACGGGAATGGGAAGCATCGATTCGCCAACAATTTGAAACGTTCGGTACTTGCGATTGGGATTAAGAAAAGGCAAACGAAAAACGGGTAAATGCTCAATGAATTCGGGATCGGCAAAGCCGCTTAGGTAACCAGCTTGAGCTTTAGCTTCAACAAGTTCAATGTTGTCGATATTATCGTCGCCAACAGTAGTTGCCACAACGCGAAGAGTTCGACCTTTAACAAAGGCATCGCCACCTCGTTTTATTTCGGCTAGCTGATTTTCATTAAGTAAAGTAAGGTCGGTTCGAAGTAGCGTGTCCATTGATACGCCAAAGTGGTCGGCTAACCGAAGCATAACCTCAAGGGTTGGCTCGGCTAATCCATTTTCGTAGTTGTTTAAATTCGATCGGTTTAAGCCTAATTCGTTGGCAAGTTCAACCTGGGTTTTACCCTCGGCGTTCCTAAGGTACTTAATATTAGCAGGGAATTTCATAAGCGACTATTTAATAAACATTAACACGACTATATAATGGTCAAATGTAAGATTATTTTGTATTAAAGTCAATTTTTTAGTAATTTTTTTTTCTTTACCACATAGGCACATAGGGCACAATAGAATTTATTTAGAAAAATTGCGTCTTAGCGTTTAAATATTAACCACATAGGCACTCTCGATAGTTATCGGGAAGGTCACAGTAGGATTTACTTAAGAGGTCGTTGTGTCTTAGCGCCTTTGCGTTTAATTTATCTCCGTGTTCCTCTGTATCTCTGTGTTGGTTTTTGCGCCGTAGCGTCTTCGCGTTTATTTTTTCTCCGTGTTCCTCCGTATCTCCGTGTCTCTGTGACGTTTTTTCCTACCTTTGTACAAAATACATTTTATGGCATCGCTTTTACAGGTTGAAGGGCTTACCAAGTCGTTTGGCGATTTAGTTCTTCTTACAGATATTAATTTTTCAATTGCAGCCGACCAGCGAGTTGGGCTTATTGCTCGTAACGGTGCAGGTAAAACCACATTGCTTCGTATTATTGCGGGACTCGAGACGGCCGATAGTGGCAAGGTTGTTTGGCAAAAGGGAATTCGTTTTGGCTACCTCGACCAGAATCCTAATCTCGACCAGTCGCGCTCCATTCTCGAAAACGTTTTTCGTGGAAACGATGAGGCTTCGAAGGCCATTTCGCGCTACGAGTTGGCGCTCGAAAAATCGGACAGGGATGAACTACAGAAGGCCACAGAGCTAATGGACAACCTAAATGCCTGGGATATTGAGGTAAGGGCACGACAAATTCTTTCGAAGCTAAAACTTCACGATTTAGACCAGTCGATTTCGACACTTTCGGGAGGACAGCAAAAGCGTGTAGCCCTTGCAGCATCGCTTATTAGCGAGCCCGATTTTTTAATTCTCGATGAGCCAACCAACCACCTCGACCTCGATATGGTGGAGTGGCTCGAGGAGTACCTTCGAACTTGTCGTATTACTCTGTTTATGGTTACGCACGACAGGTACTTTCTCGACCGTATATGTAACGTTATAATTGAAATTGACGAGCGCGAAATATACTCGTACAGCGGAGGATTTTCGTACTACCTCGAAAAACGACAGGAACGAATCGAGTCGAGGGCTTTACAGGTCGAAAAGGCTACAAATACTTATCGCCGCGAGTTGGAGTGGATGCGTCGCTCTCCGCCAGCGCGAACAACAAAGGCAAAATATCGAATCGATGCATTTTATAGCATTCGCGAACAGGCTTCGCAGCGCTTTTACGATGGCAGCGTTCGAATAAATGTAGGAGCCGCAAGGCTTGGCTCGAAAATTATTGAGGTAAAAGGGCTTAGCAAAAGTTTCGATAAACTAAAGGTAATCGACAACTTTTCGTACACCTTTAACCGCTTTGAGCGGTTGGGAATTGTTGGTCGAAATGGAACGGGGAAAACAACCTTTTTAAACCTTATAACAGGCAATATTCCACTCGATTCGGGAATTATTGAAACGGGCGAAACTGTTGTTTTTGGCTACTATCGCCAGGGAGGAATGAATATTCGCGACGACATGAAGGTTATTGATGTTGCTCGTGAAATTGCCGAAGTGGTAAAACTTGCCGATGGCAAAACCCTAACTGTGTCGCAGTTTTTGGGGATGTTTCTTTTTCCACCCAGTACGCAAAATGCTTTTGTTTATAAGCTAAGCGGAGGCGAAAAGCGAAGACTTTTTCTGTGTACAATTCTTATGAAAAGTCCCAATTTCCTTATTCTCGACGAGCCAACCAACGACCTCGACATACAAACGCTGCAAATTCTCGAAGAGTACCTCGAAAATTTCCCAGGAGTTGTTCTAGTGGTATCGCACGACCGTCACTTTCTCGACAAGGTTGTTGATGGACTGCTAATTTTTGAAGGAAATGGTGAAATTAGCGGGTTTCCAGGCTCGTATACCGACTACTACGATTGGAATAAGGAGCAACAAAAAGAGGCCGAAGCGGCAAAACCAAAAGCTGAGGTTAAAACTAAAAGCATCCCTGCTGCTAAAAAGCCTGCAAAGATGAGCTTTGCCGAGAAGCGTGAGCTCGAAACGCTTTCGGCCGAGGTTGACTCGCTTGAGAACGAAAAAGCGCAGCTCGAGGCCGAAGCCAACAGCGGAACCCTCGATCACCATAACTTAGCCCAAAAATCGGCTCGCATTGGCGAAATCATAAATCTCCTCGACTCAAAAGGTGAACGGTGGCTGGAGCTAATGGAGAAGATGGAAGGGGAGTAGGGGACAGTTGGCAGTTGGCAGTCTAATGTTCACAGTTCACAGTCGGCAGTCGGCAATTATTAACAGGGAAGTAATTTTAAAAAGTTGAAACGATGATTTTAGATGAAACATTTACGCTGTTAAAAACTCGATACAAAAGTTTAATTGAAAACCTATTAATTACCGATATTCGAATGGGTGCTCACTTAACAGCAGTTAAACTGTCGGACAATAGCTATGGTGTTGCAAGTACTTTGACCGAAAATCATTTTCACTGCGTTAAAAAAAATCGCGATTTTGATGATTTTACGCCCACAAAAATAAGGGGTCAAAAAGTTACCGAGTTGTTCGAAACATCGAAGAAATCGAATATTATTGACACATTACGAATTGCTGTATTAAATGCAATATCATCGGAAATTATTACCAATTCAAAATATAGAATACTCGAGAATGCCGATCCTATTGACCTAATCGACTTTTCGTTGAACAGAACCATTACTGTAGTTGGTGCATTTCATTCGTATATTCAAAAAATTGCTGAAACATCGAATAAACTTTACGTTTTAGAGCTTAACGAAGATTCGTTAAAGGGAGACCAAAAGCAATTTTATGTGCCCGCAAATGAGTATAATAGGGTAATTCCCATTTCCGATGTTGTTATAATTACTGGTTTAACCCTTGTGAATAGCACAATTGATGGTTTGCTGCAAGCAATTTCGCCACAAACGCAGGTAATTGTTACAGGCCCGTCGAGTAGCATAATTCCCGATGTGCTTTTTCAAAATAAAGTAAGTATTATTGGAGCAACACGAATTACAAATCCCGATATGCTTTTTTCAGTGGTAAGCGAAGGTGGCACTGGGTTTCATTTATTTAAGTACTGCGCACAAAAAATTTGTATTTTGAATGAGTAGTACAATTAACCTTAGCGAAAAGTGGGTAAAAGCCTCGATAATTGGAACAATTTGGGCTGCATCGGAAATAGTACTGGGAAGTTTTTTGCACAACCTGAAAATTCCGTTTAGCGGCAATATTTTAACCTCTATTGCACTAATTTTCATAATATCGGTTAGCTACATTTGGAAAGAGAAAGGCTTGTACTGGCGTGCAGGTGTAATTTGCGCAATTATGAAAACCATGTCGCCAAGCGCAGTAATATTTGGGCCAATGGTTGCAATTATTAGCGAAGCGCTTTTGCTCGAGTTTTCGGTTAGGTTGTTTGGACGCACTATGGTTGGATTTATTATTGGCGCCATGCTGGCCATGTCGTGGAACCTATTTCAAAAAATAATAAATTATATAATTTTTTACGGATTTAATATTATCGATGTTTACACCAACTTACTGTCGTATGCCCAAAAACAGCTAAATGTACATTTCGATTTAGTTTGGACACCAATTTTAGCCCTACTTTTCATTTATTGTGCATTAGGATTAGTTTCTGCAATTATTGGAATAAGGGTTGGTCGAAAGGTTTTAAAACAATCGGTAAGTAGCCAAGCTTCGGTTTTTACAAATAAGTTTTCCGAATTCACAAGCAAGCCAAAACATGAGTTTAACTACTCATTACCTTGGCTTTTTATAAATATAGCGTTTATAACCATTTCGTTATTCTTGTTGAATTATACATCATGGTTTTACTGGGTACCAGCAATTACTGGCATTGCTTTAATTTGGGTATATCGCTATAAGCGTGCGTTACGCCAACTTTCGAAACCCCGATTTTGGATTTCGTTTGTGCTAATTACCATGATTACCGCATTTGTTTTTAGCAAAATACAATCGAATAGTTTTGCCAATGGTCTTTTGATTGGTGTTCAAATGAATTTTAGGGCAATTATTATTATACTCGGGTTTACGGTGTTAGGCACCGAACTTTATAATCCTTTAATCCGAAATTTCTTTCTTAAAACTTGGTTTAAGCAGCTACCCTTGGCACTCGAACTTTCGTTTAAGAGTTTACCTTCAATGATAGCGAGTACCCCCGATTTTAAAAGTATTGTAAAGAACCCAATTTCAGTTATTTACCAAGTTATTTCGCAAGCCGAAAGTCGACTAGCAGAGCTAAAAAGCAATTTAGCGCAAAAGGTTTTTATTATTTCGGGCGCTATTGGCCAGGGCAAAACAAGTTTAATACAACAAATTGAAAAAGAACTTAAATCCAGAAGTATTACTGTTGGCGGAATTTTATCGGTTAGGGTTGTTGAAAATGAAGCTACTATTGGTTACGACATTGTTGACATTTTGAACAGAAAAAGCGAAGTCTTTTTAAGAATTTCAAACGATGAAAGTCTCGAAAAACTTGGACGATTTAGAATTTTTCCTAATGGACTAGAGTTTGGAGTGAAGGCATTAAACTCATCTGAGGCTTCATTATGTAAAATGATTATTATTGACGAGGTGGGTGCCTTAGAACTGGAGAACAAGGGCTGGGCAAATAGTATAACTAACTTTTCAAACTCATCAAGTAGCCATCTTATTATTTCGGTACGCGACACAGCAGTCGAACAGGTTATTGAAAAATGGAAATTTAGGAATTACTCAATTTTTAAAGCCTACCAGAGTGACTTTTTAGCTGTAAGCAATAAAATTGCCGAAGAAATTTCAAATAGAAACCGATAACCTAAAGCTGAGAGCCGAGGGCTTAAGTGCAAACTGTCGACTGTCGACTGAGAACTGCCGACTGAGAACTATATCTTCAACCCAATAACCGTAATATCATCAAGCTGGTCATTCCCATCAATCCATCGAAAAAAGGTGTCCTCAACAATATTCTTTTGGTCGTCCATTATTTTTGAACCAAAGCCCTCAACAAGCTTTCGGAACCTCTCCTTTCCAAACTTTGTTCTCATGTCGTCGCCTCCGAGCTGACTGCGATAGCCATCGCTAAAAATATAAATCTGATCGCCAGGTTCAACATCTATTCGGTGCGACTTATACGGATTCATTCGTGGAAAAAACGAAACAGGCATTGTGTCGGCCTTATACTCAACAAGCCTATCCTTACCTTCCGAAATCGAAGCTTTAACCAACCAAAGCGAATGGTTTGCGCCTGAATACTCAATATACGAATTCCCTTTTGTATAACTTATAAGGGCAATATCGAGTCCATCCTGCTGGTCGCCAATTCGACCAGTTTGCTTAAACGAGTCGATTACAAAAAGCCTTAAATTGTTAAGAATATCCGATGGCTCGGTTACGCCTCTACCCATTAACTCGGTAAGTGCCGAAATACCAAGCATGCTCATAAACCCACCCGGAACGCCGTGTCCTGTACAGTCGGCAAGGGCAAGGTGAATTGTATCATTTTTTGGATACGCCCAGTAAAAGTCGCCGCTAACCACATCCTTTGGGAAAAACATAATAAAATGATCGCTGAAGTAGCGCTCAAAAATTTCGGGCGATGGTAGCAACGCAGCCTGAATGCTCGAAGCATAGTCGATACTATCGGTTAGTAACCAGTTAAACCTTTCGAGTTGTTCGCTCTTATCCTTAAGCAGCTCTTGCTGCTTCTCAAGTTCGTCGCGCTGGTTAAGAATCTCTTCCTTTTGGCTTATAATCTCTTCGTTTTTCTGCTGAACCTCTTGAATTTTTGTCGAAAGCTGATTATTAGCATCTCGCTTAACCCTAAATTGCCTGTATAAAAGTAAAAGAACAATAAGAAGTAGCACTAATATACTAACCGAAACAACGGAATGAAAGCGTTGAGAACTTATTAATTTTTCGGCTTGCGAAAGTTCAAAATCGCGTATCTTTTTTTCCCTTTCGAGTTCGGCAATCTCTTTCTCCTTTTGGCTTATATTGAAAAGAACCTCCATTTGAGCAAGTTTATTGGCCCTTTCGAACGAAAATAGGCTATCGTTTATATTCGAATACACTTTATGGTGATAAAGCGCTAAATTGGGTTGTCCCTGCTTTTCGTAAATTTCGCTTAGTAACTTATGAATATCTCGTTTCGTCTTCGATAATGAACTACCCTCAAGTTCTTTTTGAGTTAAAAGGGCTATTTTAAGTGCCTCGCTGGTGTTTCCCAATTTAAATTTAACTTTCGAGATGCTAACCATTAAGCCCAAGTACGAAAGTTTTGTACCTGTTTCCTTCTGAAAGGTTAAGGCTATGTTATACTTACTTAAAGCCTCTTTAAACATTGCTAATGAAACAAAAACATCGCCATAGCACTCATTAACAAGGGCAAGACCATATTTATCGCCAATATCCTTAAAAAAACTCTCGGCCTGACTAAGATACTGCAATGATGAGTCGGAACTATTTACCTTATTATATACTAACCCCAAAGCAAGCAAACTATTGGCTAAGCCTTTATTGTCTTTTATTAATTCGTAATTTCGCTTTGCCTTTCGATAGTATTTTTTTGCTTCGGCATAGTTCGACAACTCGTTATAAATATCGCCTATATTAATTTGAGTTGAAGCTAATGAGGCGTAGTTTTTCGATTTTTCGAAAATTTGAAGTGCTTCAAAGTAGCTTCGAAGGGCAACATCGAAAGCACCAATTTCTTTACTTACAATCCCAATACTTAAACGAATCGATGCAACACCAATGCTATCGTTTGTATTAATAAAGTAATCGAGGGCTTTTTGGTAGTATAAAATTGATTTAGAGTAGTTTGCCTGTTGCCTATATAGTGCAGCAAGGTTATTATACATCATGGCTACTCCATGACCAATTTTTAGCTGCTCCTGAATTTCGAGGGCTTTGGTAAAGTAGTAAATTGCTTTCGACATATCGCCCTGCGAATACTCTAACTTACCATGCATTCCGTAGGTAACCGATATTCCGTGTAGTGCTTTTTGTCGAATCCAACTTCCTTTATTTCTACCTAAAATTTGACTAAAAACGAATAACCCCGAGTCGAGGTGCATCCGGGCAATATCCATGTTTTTCCCCATTTTAACATACAGCAAAGCAATCGATGTATGTAAAACGCCTTTGTAGTAGTAAAGTGTCGAATCGGAGGGTTTGTCAATTTTGCTGCTTTGTGCGCAGCTCATGCCCTTTTTTAACCAGTAAATCGATGAGTCGGGATTTGTTTTCTCGAATTGCCTTGCAATTTTAATGCATATATCAACTCGTACCGTATCGGGTTTTGGGCTCCTTAACTCGT
Source organism: Bacteroidales bacterium UBA2287 (assembly GCA_002345675.1). Taxonomy (GTDB): domain Bacteria; phylum Bacteroidota; class Bacteroidia; order Bacteroidales; family Tenuifilaceae; genus UBA2287. Next base: position 61,638 of record DDWL01000014.1, read on the forward strand.
TATAAAGCGAATCGACGCCTCCAGCTTGTGTGCTAAAAGTGAAAAAGAGTAAGTAAATAAGTAAGGCTAAACGCCTATTCATGATTGAATTATACTTTGTTACTAAAAATAAAGTTATTGCTTTTTTTTCAGTTAACAACCTTTTGTTCAAAAAAGAAAAGTAAAATTCTAAACAACCGATTAAAACTCGGATGTAAAGTGGAAATTTATTTCAGGGAACTTTTCTATAGCCATTTGCAGGGAGTAGGGCGAATCGGCTAAAAACACGTCGCGGCCATGCTTATCGAAGGCAAGGTTTGTGTACTTGCGCTTTTTAAAATCGTCGAGTTGTTCCTTATTTGTGCTCTCAAACCAGCAAGCTTTATGAAGCGAAATAGACTCGTATCGGCAAGTTGCCCCATACTCGTGCTCGAGACGGTACTGAATAACATCGAACTGAAGTGCTCCAACTGTGCCTATAATTTTTCGACCGTTGGTTTTTAAAGTAAAAAGCTGCGCAACACCTTCGTCCATTAGCTGGTCGACTCCCTTTGCCAACTGCTTATACTTTAGTGGATCGCCATTTTCGATATAGCGGAAAAGTTCAGGCGAAAAACTTGGAATGCCTCTAAATCGCAAGGCCTCTCCTTCTGTTATTGTATCGCCAATACGAAAGTTCCCAGTATCGTGCAAACCAATAATATCGCCAGGAAACGCTAAGTCGATTATCGACTTTTTGTCGGCCATAAAGGCCGTTGGGCTCGAGAATTTTATTCTTTTTTCGCTTCGTACATGAAAGTAGGGCTTATTGCGCTCAAAAATTCCCGAACATATTTTTAAAAAGGCAATCCTGTCGCGATGGTTTGGATCCATGTTAGCATGAATTTTAAAAACAAACCCCGAAAGGTTCTCTTCGAGAGGCTGCACTTCGCGACTTTCGGTAACTATTTTTCGGGGCGACGGAGCAATGGCAATGAAGCAATCCAACAATTCTTGAACACCAAAATTATTAAGCGCACTTCCAAAGAAAACAGGCGCAACTTCGCCAGCCAGGTAGGTGTTTATATCGAAATCGGAGTAAACCCCGTTAACCAGTTCTAAATCATCTCGTAGAGTATTTGCCGATGCAGCTCCAATATTATGGTCGAGCAGCTCCGACTTAAGGTCGGTAATTTCTATAACATCATCGGCTACACGCTGCTTGTCGTCGGCAAAAAATAGGTTTAACTTCTTCTCGTACATATTATAAACCCCCTGAAACTGGGGTCCCATTCCTATTGGCCAGCTTAATGGACGAACCTTTATGTTTAACTCCTTCTCAATTTCGTCGAGCAGTTCAAAGGCATCCTTACCGGGTCGGTCGAGTTTATTGGCAAAAACAATAACCGGAGTATTACGCATTCGGCAAACGTTCATCAGCTTGCGGGTTTGCGTTTCAACCCCTTTGGCACAGTCGATAACAATAATAACGCTGTCGACAGCGGTGAGTGTACGGTATGTATCTTCGGCAAAATCTTCGTGACCAGGAGTATCGAGAATATTCACCTTAATGCCTTTATAGTCGAACCCCATAACAGCAGTAGCTACCGAAATACCACGCTGGCGTTCAATTTCCATAAAGTCCGAAGTGGCAGTTTTTTTAATTTTATTGCTTTTAACAGCTCCTGCAACGTGAATAGCTCCTCCAAAAAGGAGCAATTTTTCGGTTAGGGTAGTTTTTCCAGCATCGGGATGACTAATAATGGCAAACGTTCGCCTACGGAGAACCTCGGTACTTAGAAGAGACATATTGTAATTTATTTGGAGCGCAAAGGTAAGAAATTAGTGCAATATCTTTTAAGACTTAAAAAGTAAAAGCAGGGTAACCGCATTTAAAAAATAGTGTCCCGTTAGGGACAAAATATCGGTAAAAGATATTACAAAACCCAATTTCTCTGTGCCGTTAGGTACAGAATATTCCGTACCTAACGGCACGGTTTTCATATACTGTATG
>DDWL01000019.1 GCA_002345675.1 Bacteroidales bacterium UBA2287
TTAAATATTAATCATTACTTAATATTTGTTTGAAAAGATGATGCAATAATCTTTTATTTGACAATCGATTTCACTTAAACTTGCGCGTCTGATTCAATTTTTTAAAATACTTTGGCTGTAGTTAAAAATAGTGTATAATATTCAGGGCTAAAGCCCTGTAGTAATAGTGGTTCATTAACCCCAGGCTTAAGCCTGGGGTTATAAATGTGAAGTCTAATTGGACTTTAGTCCATAAACTGTTATAGTTTGCAACGCTATTTTTAACTACAGCCAATGCTTTGCAAAAGTAGCTGACAGGCATAAGATTACCAAAAGCAAATTCTTTTATTATTGAATTGTAAAGCCTATGTATTTTTTGGGAGAAATTTTACTCACCACAACATCGTGTACTTGAGCAAAGGCAGGACCTTTTCGGCAACTTTCAACTAACTGGCTAATTGCGTCAGCATTACCTTCAACTTCAGCATAAACGCTGCCATTTGGCAGGTTCTGAACATAACCGTTTAAGCCTAGTTCATTTGCTTTTTTAAGCACAAAGTAACGGTAGCCAACACCTTGAACTTTGCCAGTTATGGTTAGTGAAGCTGAAATGATATTGGAATACATAGAATTAACGTTGAAGTGATATATGCAATTGCAATTCAATTACACACCAAACAATTTCTAACTTTTGTAAATATTTAATAGGCGAGGCAACTGATTAATCATGTATAAGGGCAACGATAAAAGATGAAAGGTAATTTCGGAGTTGGATGCACCTGATCTAACCCTTGTAGTAAACTCTCCAATAGTTGGTATGTCGGTATTTAAGCGTATTCCCGTTTTTATTTTTTTCTCAAATAAAAAAACATGCATTGACTTTAAGGTACCTGTTTTTCCAGCCTTTACCTCTACTGGATACACAAAATTGTTGTGCTGAAATAAAAAGTCAACTTCTGCATTGGCGTTTTTTTCATCTCTAATCCAATAATATAATTGTGGTTCGATAAATGAGGTGCCCGTAACTAATAATTCCTGATTGGCGAATTGCTCAGCCAGAGCTCCCTCATTAATTGTTAGTATTGTTAATGGGTCGATTAATTGTATTTTACAAATATGATTTGCCAAACCAATGTCTAAAAAAAACGCCTTGAAAATATCGTTATTAATATGTGTTGTGAGTGGAACGCCCGATGAAGCTGTATGTTTTACGAGGTTTACAACCCTACTCATTTCGAGTTTATAAAATGCCTCTTTAAGGTTAATTGAACGAATTTCCTTATCGATATTGACATATTTTATTTTTTTGCCTGTATTTTGAGCCACATAATCTAATACTTTGGAAAGATGTCGTTGCTGACTTCTGCTTCCGTATTTTGCAAAATCGTATTGCAGCGATGTTAAAATACTGCTATGAACACGTTCAACTTCGATTAACTTTTGACTATCAACAAAAACCTTTACTGCCTCGGGCATGCCACCAATAAAAAAATAGTAACGCATTATATCGAGTAGTTTTTTATGTATTGCCTCGCTGAATGGAATGCCAAATGTATAATTATCGAGGTAATCGACTAGCTTGTTTTCAGTTATTGCCCATAAAAACTCCCTGAAATTCATTGGGTACATATAGCAAAATTCCACCCTGCCAACAGGCATTGAAAGCTTTATTTCGCTAAGAGTATGGTCGAGAAGCGAACCAGCAGCAATGATGTGCAGCTCTGGAATTTGCTCATAAAAATATCTTAAAGAAACAATGGCTTCGGGACAAGCTTGAATTTCATCAATAAAAAGCAATGTTTCACCAGGTTTAATATCAGTATTCGTAAGTATTGACAACTCCTGAACAATGCTTTTAGGATTTGTGGATTTGAAAATATTTTTTAGTTCGGGCGATTCTTCCAAATTAACGTTCACAGAATTAAGAAACTGACTATTTGCAAATTCGTTTATTGTGTAAGTTTTACCCACCTGACGGGCTCCCCTTACTATTAATGGTTTACGATTATTTCGATTTTTCCATTCAATAAACAATTGGATAATCTCTCTTTTCATGTTGTAATACAATTGTGTTTTGGCAATTTATTGCAAATATAGTTGCATTTATTTAAATTACAGATAATATCAAAATAAATTACAAAAAAGGGCTGACAAATGCCAACCCCTTTTTAATGAACTTAAGTATTATATTAGTTCCAAGAACCAGAAATGGTTGTTGAGCCATCCTTAACCCACCACGAGCCACTTCCATTTGCATTCCAAGAAACTTGAACTATTTGAACTGCACCTTCGAACATTTTAAAGTATCCGCTATTGTCAGCTTTATCGAGAACTAAAAACTTAATTGACTCGCTGTCGTCATCGCCATACCACATCATTTCAGCAGAAAAGTCATTTGAAGCGTTTATGGTCCAATCATAATCCCATAGCACAGGATGGGTGCCTTCTGGACTGTAAATAGCCCAACTACCCTCTTTACCTGTTTTAAGTTCTTCGGCTTCAATAAATGTGAAACGTGTAGTATTAGGAAAAGCATACTCATACTTCCATACGTATTTATCAGCAAACTCAGTAAATGTCATCCAGTACGAGTAACCGCCATAAGTCCAAAAATAAACAGTACCATCGCTTTTATCGCCACCTGTTTGGGCGTTTTCTGGAATAGTAAAACTTGACCCATAAGCAGCAAGACCATTGGCAATACCCATCCATGCAGTTGCCATTGCTGCATTAGGATCAGTTGAATTTTGTAGACCAGCAGGAGTTTCAATTAAAGTTGTACGAGTTGAAGCTACTGGTTTTTTGTAAGTAACCTCTGGCTCTGGTTCTGGCTCGTCCTTGCTACACGAAACGTTAAGTAATAAAGGTGCAGCTAAAAGCAAATAGAATAATTTGAACTTGTTCATTGTGTTGGGTTTTTAAAAGGTTAGTAACTTAGGTTTATGGTATCAAAAGTATTAACAATTTAAATTATAGCAATCCACGAAAAAGAGGAATTTTATTCTTGGTAGTCAATTTTTAGCTACGCACAAGTCTTATTCCATTCTCCTCAATGGTAATATGCTGCATTCGGTAAAGGGTTCCAACGGCCTTTTTAAAGTTTTTTTTGCTCATTGCCAACTCACGGTAAATTGTTTCGGGATCGGTTTTGTCGCAAAGGGGTAAATAACCATTCGCTTCGCCAAGGGCATTCAACAATTGCTGTGCCAAGTCGTCGAGCTTTTCGTGACCAATTCTGTCGAGCGAAATGTCGAGCTTATCGTCGTCGCGTAATTTTTTAATGTAACCCTTTGTTCGTAGGCCAGTGCGTATTGGTTTGAAAATTTCGTTTTTGTAAATAACACCCCAGTGCAAACTGTTTACTATAACATTATACCCAAGTTCGCTTTGATTGCAAATTAGCAAGTCGACTTCCTGTCCTCGTTCGTAATCGGGCATTACATTGTCCAAAAACTTATCGATTTTTGCCGAACCCACAAGGCGGTTTGTTTCGGTGTCGAGGTAAATGCGAACAACGTACCAGCGGCCAACCTCCATTCGCATTTTTTGCTCTCGGAAGGGAACCAAAAGGTCCTTGGTTAATCCCCAATCGAGAAATGCGCCCATTTGGTTAACAGTTATAACCTTTAAAAAAGCAAATTCGTCGACAGTAGCAACTGGCTTTTCGGTTGTAGCAACCAAACGATCCTCCGAGTCGAGGTAAATAAACACATCTACCTCATCGCCCTCTTTAGCGTCGAGCGGAACATAACGAATAGGCATTAGAATTTCACCCAAATCGCCACCATCTAAATAAACCCCAAAGGGCACTAGTTTCTTAACTTTAAGCGTATTATATTTACCAATTTCAGCCATTTTCACATTTTTAATTAATCTCGAAAGGTACGCTATTTATTGCATTTATTGACAAGTATACCAGACTTTCAGTTCACAGTCTTCAGTCTTCAGTCCGCAGTCTTCATTCTACATTCCTTCGGTCTTCCGACTTCGGTCTTCCGACTTCGGTCTTCAACAATCATTCAATCCCCCGATAACTATCGGGGCAATCATCCAACATCAAATATCTAACATCAAAAACTCCTCATAATTCTCCCAAAATATTTACCTTCGTGGCATAAATTCGTTACCATGGCGCTACTTATAAAAAATATAAAGAAACTAGTTCAGGCTGAAGATACACCTCGGGTTTGGGTTGCTGGAGCCGATATGGCTCAACTACCCTGTATAGACAATGCATTCCTTTTAATGGACAATGGCTTAATAGTCGACTTTGGTCCAATGAGCAAAATGCCCATAGTTTCGGCAAATGCTGAAGTTATTGATGCAGCTGGCTGCTTGGTGATGCCTTCGTTTTGCGATTCGCACACACATTTGGTTTATGCCGGTAGCCGCGAAGTTGAGTATGTCGATAAAATTCGAGGCCTTTCGTACGAAGAAATTGCCAAGCGAGGCGGAGGAATCCTTAATTCGGCTAAACTTCTTCACAATACTTCGGAAGAAGAACTTTACCGCCAGTCGCTCGAAAGAATTAACGAGATTATTGCACTTGGCACTGGTGCTGTTGAAATAAAGAGCGGTTACGGCTTAACCGTTGACGATGAACTGAAAATGCTTCGAGTTATTCGTCGCCTAAAGGAAACTACACCTATTACTATAAGGGCAACTTTTTTGGGTGCTCATGCAGTTCCTTCGGAATATAAAGGACGACAGGACGACTATGTCGATTTAATTATTAACGAAATGATTCCGATGGTTGCCGCCGACGATTTGGCCGACTTTATTGATGTATTTTGCGACAAAGGATTTTTTACGGTTGAAGAAACCGACAGGATGCTAATGGCCGGACTTAAGCATGGGCTTCTTCCAAAAATTCATGCCAACGAGTTAGCTAATTCGGGTGGAATTCAGGTTGGCGTAAAGTACGAAGCCTTATCGGTCGACCATCTTGAGTTTACTGGCGACGACGAAATTAAATGCCTTCTCAACTCCGAAACAATGCCAACTCTTTTACCCGGTGCAGCATTCTTCCTTGGCATGGTTTACCCACCAGCACGAAAAATGATTGAAGCGGGGTTGCCACTTGCCATGGCATCGGATTTTAATCCGGGCTCTTCGCCCTCGGGCGATATGAAGTTCATTTTGTCGTTAGGCTGTATAATTATGCGCCTTTTACCCGAGGAAGCAATTAACGCAACCACAATAAACTCGGCCTACGCAATGGGCATTTCCGACACTCACGGCAGCATTGCCCGAGGGAAAGTGGCTAATGTATTTATAACCAAGCCCATTTCGGGATACGAGTACTTACCATACGCCTATACAACAAAACTTGTTGATAGGGTTATACTTAATGGCAAAGTAATTGAGTAGTTAGAATTCTTAGTAAATTATGAAAACCTTGTTGAAAGATTCTGAATACACAAATTGGATTGAGCAAATTAAAGATCTTGTCAAACGGACACAGATTAAAGCCTCAATTATTGTTAATCAGGAACTCATCAAACTATATTGGCAAATCGGCAAGTCCTTATCTGAGGCATCAATTCAAAAAAAGTGGGGGACCTCTGTTGTTGAAACGCTTTCGAAAGAACTTTCATCTACATTTCCAAATCAACAAGGCTTCTCGAGGAGCAACCTCTTTGCAATGAAGAAGCTTTATGAATTCTACAATGATTCTAGCATTTCAAAAGAAATAATCCAACAACTTGTTGGACAAATACCATTTCATTCAAATCACACGGTTTTATGCAGAATTTGATTTTAAAAAATATCGTCAGCGATTATCTGCGGTATCTGCGGTATCTCTGGTATCTGCGAGAGAAAGTATTTTAAAAATCATTTACAGATATCAGAAAACATGAAAGAAAATGGATTAACTACAAACCAGTGAAATACAAATATTTGTTTTAACTCTACTAAATAATCCCACATGAAAAAATCAATAGCAATAAGTTCACTAGCGTTAATCCTCGCAATTTTTACAAACTGCGCCCAACTTAACATTTCACTTCCAACCACTACTTCAAATCAAAATTCAGGGCTTTCAACAGCCGAAGTAATTCGAGGGTTAAAAGAAGCACTCGAATTGGGCGCAAAAAAATCGGGGCAATCGGCCTCAAAAGTCGATGGATTCTATAAAAACCAACTTTTATTTATCCCTTTTCCTCCCGAAGCCATTAAGGTGAAAAACACGCTGGAAAAAGCAGGCATGCAAAAACCTGTCGACGACTTTGTGCTTTCGCTCAATCGTGCCGCCGAGGATGCTGCCCAGCGTGCATACCCAATTTTCGCATCGGCCATTACTGGCATGACAATTACCGATGCCATGGGCATACTAAAGGGAGCCGACAATGCTGCTACAAATTACTTAATGCAAAAAACAACATCGCAGCTAAAAGCCGAATTTAAACCAATAGTTAAGCAATCAATCGAAAAAGTAAAGGTAACCAGCTACTGGAATCCAGTTGTAACCAACTACAATCGGCTTACAGTTCTAACAGGTGGCGAGCAAGTTAACCCCGACCTCGAAAACTACATTACCGACAAAGCCATTGAAGGTCTTTTTAAACTAGTTGAAAACGAGGAAAAACTCATTCGTAAAGATCCAGCGGCTAGGGTGACAGATATTTTGAAGAAGGTTTTTGGAGGGCAGTAAGAAAGTCCGAAGACGGAAGTCCGAAGACGGAAGACCGAAGACGGAAGACCGAAGACGGAAGACGGAAGTCGGAAGTCTGGAGTTCGAAGTAATGTTAGTGCAACAGAAATAAATAATATGTAAAGAATTATGAAGTTTAAATTTGAACAGCTTATTATTTGGCAAAAGGCCATGGATTTTGGTGAAAGCATAAACACACTATCATTAACCTTTCCTAAAAAGGAGATATTTAATCTAACTTCTCAAATATGCAGGGCAGCCGATTCAATTGCTCTTAACATTTCTGAAGGCTCAACTGGGCAAACTAATCCTGAATTTAAAAAATTCCTTGGCTACTCTATTCGGTCATTAGCCGAAACAGTTACTTGTCTTCACAAGGCAATACGAAGAAAATATATTTCCCAAGCTGAATTCGAAGAACACTACGAATTCGCTTTCAACTTAATGAATATGATTGTAGCATTCAGAAAAAAAGTCGATTGATAAACTGTAACCTGAAGCATTTACGCATTAGCCCACGCTTCGGTCTCCCGACTTCGGTCTTCGGTCTTAAAACTAACTCAATAACATACTTTTCCCCCCATGAACAACATCCAGCTAATCGAATGCGTACCCAACTTCTCAGAGGGTCGCGACATGAACATTATTAAACAAATTACCAACGAAATTGAGTCGGTTGAAGGCGTAAGGCTTATCGACGTCGATCCCGGTAAGGCAACCAACCGCACCGTGGTAACCATTGTTGGCACTCCAAACGAAGTTTGCGAAGCAGCTTTTAGAGCGGTTAAAAAAGCCTCGGAGCTAATCGACATGCGCAACCACAAAGGCGCGCATCCGCGTTTTGGTGCAACCGACGTATGTCCGCTTGTGCCCGTTGCCAACATTACCATGGACGAAGTTGTGCAGTACGCACACAAGTTAGCCAAACGCATTGGAGAAGAGCTTAGCATTCCTGTTTACTGCTACGAGTCGGCAGCAAAGGAGGCAAAGCGTAAAAACCTAGCCAATTGCCGTGCCGGTGAGTACGAGGGGCTTGCCAACAAGCTAAAAGATGCGAATTGGAAGCCAGATTTTGGTCCAACAACCTTTAATGCAACTGCTGGTGCTACAGCCGTTGGAGCACGTAACTTTTTAGTTGCCTACAATGTAAATCTTAACACAACCTCTACACGCAGAGCAAATGCTATTGCATTTGACATTCGTGAAAAGGGTCGTCCACAGCGCGTTGGCAACCAAGTTACAGGTAAAATTGCCCTCGACGAAAAGGGAAACGAAATATGGAACCCCGGCTCACTTAAAGCCTGCAAGGCTATTGGTTGGTTCATCGAAGAGTTTGGCATTGCCCAAATATCGATTAACCTTACCGACATTAGTGTAACTTCAATTCATCAGGCTTTTGAGGAAGCATGTAAAAAGGCAAGCGAACGTGGAGTTCGAGTTACAGGCTCCGAAATTGTTGGCGTTGTTCCCCTTCAGGCAATGCTCGAGGCTGGAAAGTATTTCCTCCGTAAGCAGCAGCGGTCAACTGGTATTTCCGACAAGGAAATTATAAAAATTGCGGTTAAATCGTTAGGCCTCGACGAGCTGTACCCCTTCGATCCTGAGAAGAAGATTATAGAGTACATTCTTGCCGACAAGAGCAAGAAGAAACTTATTGACATGACCGTTACGGGCTTCACCAACGAAACCGCTTCCGAATCGCCAGCTCCTGGTGGAGGTTCAGTTTCGGCAACAATGGGCGCCATGGGTGTGGCATTAGCCACAATGGTAGCAAACCTTTCGGCACATAAAGCTGGCTGGGACGACCGTTGGGAAGAGTTTTCAACCTGGGCCGATAAGGGCAAAGCCCTAATGAACCAGCTACTCAACCTTATTGACGAGGACACCATTGCCTTTAACCGAATTATGGATGCCTTTGGCTTGCCAAAATCGTCGGACGACGAAAAGGCAACTCGCAAAAAAGCCATACAGGATGCCACCATTTATGCCATTGAAGTACCCCTTAAAGTAATGGAACTTTGCTTTCAATCTATGGAAGTAATTAAAGCTATGGCCGAGATTGGCAATCCAAATTCCGTTTCCGATGCTGGAGTTGGAGCTCTTGCTGCCCGTTCGGGTGTTATGGGAGCTTTTTTAAACGTAAAAATTAACGCATCGGGGTTAGACGATAAAGAATTGGCATCGAACTACGTTAAAAAAGCCGAAAAAATTACTGAAAATGCCCAAATCGTTGAAAAAGAAATAATCGAAATCGTTTTTAACAAAATAAAATAGCTAACATAATATACACAAAACCTCGCAAGTTAAAGCCCTGAATTACAGGGCTTTTTTATTATAAATAAATGAAGTAAAAATTAAACAAAACATAAACACTATATTATTATGCACGTTTTAGAGCGATTTTTTTAATACACTTTTTGTTTTTTTCGCTCTTTAGCTTATATTAGCTGCGTTTAACTAAATTTAATTACAATTAAATTAAATCGTAAACCTAAATTTCAACCTATGAAAAAACTATGTGCATTCCTTGCATTATTTGTGTTTGTTGGGGTCAGCCTCCTTCAAGCGCAGACTGTGCAAATCACGGGTACTGTTAGTAGTACCGAGGAAGGGAACTTACCTGGAGTTTCCATTATTGTAAAAGGAACAACTTTAGGTACTACCACCGATGGAACTGGTAAGTACTCTATAAATGTTCCTGCAAACGCTACAACACTAACCTTTAGTTTTATGGGTTATAAAGCTCAAGATGTAGCCATTGCTGGCCGCAAGGTTATTGATGTTGCTCTGGCAATTGATGCTCTTGCATTAGAGGAAATTGTAGTTACAGCACTTGGTATAAAAAAGGATAAGAAAGCCCTTGGTTATGCCGTTCAAGCTGTTAATGAAGAAGCCATTATGAGAACTGGTAATTCAAGTTTACTTGGCGCATTACAAGGAAAAATTGCAGGTGTTGAAATTAAACCTTCAAGTGGTATGCCTGGAGCATCTTCACAATTTCAAATTAGAGGTGCTCGTTCCTTTACAGGAAATAATACTCCTCTATATGTAATTGATGGTATGCCAATATCTTCAACGCCTGCTTATTCTACTGGCAACAGCGTTACAGGTACTGACTACTCAAATCGTGCAATTGATATCAACCCAAGTGATATTGAAAGCATTGACATTCTAAAAGGTCAAGCTGCAGCAGCTCTTTATGGTATTCGCGCATCAAACGGCGTTATTATTATTACCACTAAAAGCGGAAAAAATAATCAAGTTGGAAGAGCCGTTGTTTCAGTAGGCCACAGCAGTAGTTTTGATAATGTATCAAGAGTACCAGACTATCAAACTACCTACGCACAAGGTACAGGTAGGGCATATGTAAACAACTCTTCAATGTCATGGGGACCCAAAATTGTTGACCTTCCTAATGATCCAACATTTGGTGGAAATAACTTTGGAAAGCCTGGGCTGTATCGGGTAGCACAGTTAGAACTAGCTGGTTTAGATCCTTGGGTTGCGCCTCAGGTTTATAATAACTGGACCGACTACTTCGAAACAGGTTATACCATGACCAATAACATAAATGTTTCTCAAGCTACAACTGATGGGAACTTTTCTCTTGGTTTAAGTAACACTAATCAAAGTGGTATTGCTTTAAATACTGGTATGTCTCGTTATACTGCAAGAGCAAATGCCGAAAGAATCTTAGGTAAAAATTTCAAGGTTGGTTTTTCCTCGAATTATTCAACGGTAGAAATTGATAAACTATCAGGAGCAAACGATGGATCACTTACTGGTATTCTTGGAGCACCCGCAAGTTATAACTTAAAGGGGATTCCCAATTTCAGATTAAATGAGCCAACAAGGCAAAATTATTTCCGTGCTGGAGCTTTCGACAACCCCTACTGGATTCCAGATAATAACACCTTCAATGAGAAAACTGATCGTTTCTTTGGAAACGCATTTGTTAATTTCAGCTCTGAAGTAGGTAGTGGAAAAAATCTTAACCTTCGCTATCAAGCTGGTGCTGATACTTATACTTCACATAACCAAAACATATTTGGCTACGGTAGTAGAAATAATTCAAGAGGTGTAATTGATAATTTTGGGACAACCAATTCCATCTTCAATTCACTTTTCACTGCTACATTTGATTGGAAAATAAACAGTGACCTAGATTTTAATTTGATGGTTGGTAACGAGTTTAATCATCAAAATGCAAAAGGTTACACCGAAACAGGTCAAAATTTCAACTTCCCTGGCTGGAACCATATGGGTAATGCAAGTGTTGTTACAGCCAACGAATCGCAATCTGGTAATAGAACCGTTGGTTTATTTGGAAACCTTTCTCTTTCATGGAAATCTATGTTGTACTTCAACGCAACAGGACGAAATGACATAGTTTCAACAATGCCAAGAGACAACAGGTCTTTCTTCTATCCATCTGCTTCATTATCTTTTGTAGCAACAGAACTTGAATCATTAAAAAGTGTTAGTTGGCTATCATTCGGAAAAGTTAGAGTTTCATACGCTGAGGTTGGTCAAGCTGGGAGTTACTATGATAACTTCTTTGTTTCCCCATCATATGCTGGTGGTTTTTGGGTTGGTAATCCAATATCGTACCCAATTGGTGGTGTAAGCGCATACATACCTAGCTATACACGTTATGACCCTAATCTTAAACCACAGAACACTAAATCGTATGAATTTGGTATAGATTTAAAGTTTTTAAATAACAGATTAGGTATTGATTATACCTATTCACAACAAAATGTAACTGATCAAATATTTGGAGTACCACTTGCTGGTTCTACAGGATCGGGTACACAAATTATGAACGGGGGGGCTATAAGTACTATAGGTCATGAAATTATGCTTTACACAACTCCTGTTAAAACTAAAGATTTTCAGTGGGATCTTAACTTCAACTATACTGTGTTAAAAAATCAGGTTGACGAACTAGCGCCTGGTGTAGAGAGTATCTTCTTAGGTGGATTTACTACACCACAGGTTCGTGCTGGTATTGGATATACTTTCCCAGTAATATATGGTAATTCGTTTGTAAGAGATGATAATGGTAACATTGTTGTAGTTGACAAACCAGGATCATGGGATCATGGTTTCCCACAAGCTGGCGCACCTAAAGTAATTGGGGAAGCATCTCCAGATTTTATACTCAATGGTACTTCATCATTCTCATTCAAGTCAATTTCACTTAGCGCAGTATTTGAGTGGAAGCAAGGTGGCCAAATGTACTCTGGATCAAATGGCATTCTTGATCTTTTTGGTTTGTCAAAAGCAACTGAAGATAGAGAGTCAACCTTTGTATTTAAAGGCGTTAAGCCCGATGGTACTCCTAATGATATTGTTAGGGGTGGAGTGAACGAACCTGACGCCCTGCAAGATTTATACGCTAATGTTTTAGGCAATATTAACGAATACTACATTTACGATAACTCGTTTGTTAAATTGCGTGAAATTTCGGTGAGATATCGACTTCCAAATAATTTCTACAAATCAGCAAATGCAGGAGTTTCATTATTTGCAAGGAATATTCTAATTTGGACAGCTCTTCCTAACCTTGACCCAGAGACTTCGCAAGGTAATACAAATATGGGTGGTTCGTTTGAGCGATTCTCGCTTCCTCAAACTACTAGCTATGGATTTAGTTTAGATATTACTTTTTAACTCCTAAAAATTGATTAATTATGAGAAAGTTACTAAATATCCTGTTGTCTGGACTACTGGTCTTTGCAACTTGGTCGTGTTCAGAAGATATAATGGATGATATAAATAGAAATGTGAACGACCCCACACAAGTTTCATCAAACTTAATTATTACTGATGCTATCACAAGAACTGCATTTACTTTAACTGGTAGCGACCTGGCTTTTTATTCATCAGTTTATATTGAGCACAATGTTGGTATTTGGAACCAGCACTATAATGCTGAACTTAGAGCTGGTGAGCCTGTTAGTTCAGCAACTTATAATAACTCTTGGAATTCTGCATATAGAAATCTTGCAGATTTACAGGTTATAATAAAGAAATGTTCGACAGGTGGATCTGAGGAAGGTAACCATCATACACTTGGCATTGCACAGATATTAACTGCCTACACCTTGGCTCTTCTTACTGATATGTGGGGAGATGTTCCTTGGACTGAAGCTCTTCAGCCTGGAGTAATTTTCACACCCAAATTAGATAAGCAAGAGGATATTTATGCAGCTGTTTTTCAGTCACTTGATAACGCAATTGAAAACTTAGGTAAAACTACTACTTTCCCATCTCTTGGTGTACAAGACTTTATTTATGCTGGGAATAAAGATCGTTGGCTTCAGTTTGCACACGGTTTAAAAGCGCGATATACAATGCGTTTATCTCATAAAACTCCAAATTATGCTAACGTTATTACATTTGCTAATCTGTCGTTTGCATCTGCAGCACAGCAATGCAGATATACATACAATGCATCTACAACATTTAGCCCTTTCTTTCGTTTCTTTAACGATCGTAACCATTTTGGAGCCAGTACGAGTTTAAATAGCAAGTTAGTAGCTAGAACCGACCCAAGAGCAAGTAAGTTTTGGGTGAAAAACCCAAACTTTGCAACTTTTCAACTTGCACCTAACGGTAGCCCTCTTCAAGTTCAAGGACGTTACGCTATATCAGCAATTTCGACTAACACAGCACCTACTTATTTACTTAGTTACCATGAGATTGAATTTTTGAAAGCCGAGGCTTATGTTCGATTAGGTGGTGCTGCTAACCTTGCTCTTGCTGAAACAGCTTTAAGAAACGCAGTATCGGCAGCATTTCAAAAGGTTAACATTGGTTTAACTGCTGCTGAAGCAACAGCGTATTTTAATGCTAATGTTCTATCAAGATTTGTTGCTAATCCTTTAGAGGAGGTAATGAACCAAAAGTATATTGCTTTCTTCGAAGAGGAGGCTGTTGAAGCTTACAATGATTACCGCAGGCTAACAGCAATGGGAAATAATGTAATTACACTATCGAACCCATTGAATGCTGCCAATTTCCCACACCGTTTCTCATATGGTGCAAGCGATGTTACAACTAACGTTAACGTTCGCGAAGCTTATGGTGATGGAACTTACGTTTATACTGAGAAAGTATGGTGGGCCGGGGGCACACGTTAATCTTGGTTTATTTGCTAACTAAAAAATAATTGACAAATGAAAACATTTAAAATAATTGGTTTGCTTGCTGTAATGGTGCTTACCTTATGGTCATGTGAAACAGAAATAGAAGATCCTGCTGGTGTAAGGGGGAGTGGCGAGACAGCTATAACATTCTCTGTTCCCAGTGGAAACTTTACTCCACACGAAAAGGTAGAGTTCGACATTATCTTAACCGGTGCAGCAGGTGTTAGTACTGTTACTGTAAGGCATATTGGAGGTACAAATATTGCAGATGCAACTGTAGTACCTCCAATTCCTGGAACAATTCCAGCTCAAGCAGCGTTCGACTTAACAGTTGCCGATGGCAAAGCCCTATTCTCAAAAACTTTAGCCGAACTTGGCTTGGCTGCAATTGGTTCAAAAATTACGATTGTAGCAGAGATAACAAAAGATGGTGGCAAGTTATTTAAAGCGCTAACCATAACCATTGTGTCGCCTGTTACTATAGTTAGTACTGGTGGAGCAATTCCGAGTGGAGCAACTGCAGCAAATGGTACAATTGTTAACCAAATAGGAACAGCTGCTACTACTAATGTAAATGTTATTTACTCCATTGCTTTTACAAAAACTAGCATTGCGATTGATAGCCTTAAAGTTCACAGAAGAATTGGGACTACAGGAGATGGTGCCATCCTGCCAAAACCATCAGGTGCTTGGCTTACCCCAAAGGATACCATTAAAATAAACGGTGCTAATTTTGTTGGAGGCAATAACGTTCAGCATCGAATTCAGGTGTTTTCGAATGGGGTTTCCACATTTTCGGCATGGAGAGCAGTTACAGTAACCAAACACCCATTCCCAAGTGTAAGTGCTGCTATTAACCTTAAAGCAGCTTCAAATGTGTACAATCTTGTTGAAAACAAGTTCGCAGTTGATAGCGCTACAACCGACATTAGATTGCTACCAATGGCCGCCGACAACATTTTTAACATTGATTCGAGAACAGAAGCTAAGTTTGTGAAAACAACCAAAGCTGAATACGACAACAACGACATTGTTAAGTTGAAAAAAGCTTTCGACACTGCAGCGCCAGCTTCGGTACTTACTCAAATAACTGATGTTGAGGCAAACGATTATTATATTTACAAGGTTGTAAGACCAGGTACACCAACTGCAACAACTAAGTACGGAGTTATACTAATTTCAAGTGTTGTTAGAACAAATATTGATAACAACGATAACCTTACCTTTACTTACAGGTACGAATAATTCCGAATAACTACTATATGAAAAAATGCCTAGCCATGCTAGGCATTTTTTTTTTACATTCCTCAAAATAAACCTCTAAAAATTTGATATAACAATTGATTACCCTAAATTACTCGTGTTTTAAACAACCCTAATTAATCCTAAATTTTAACCTATGAAAAAACTATGTGCATTCCTTGCATGTTTTGTGTTTGTTGGAGTCAGCCTCCTTCAAGCGCAAACAGTGCAAATCACTGGTACTGTTAGCAGTACCGAGGAAGGTCCTTTACCTGGTGTTTCAATCATTGTAAAGGGAACTACTGTAGGAACAACCACCGATGGGGCAGGTAATTACTCCATAAATGTTCCTGCAAACGCCTCAACACTAACCTTTAGTTTTATGGGCTACAAAACCCAAGACGTTGCTATTGCTGGACGGAAGGTTATTGAAGTAGCTTTAGAAATGGACGCTCTTGCATTAGAAGAGATTGTTGTAACCGCTATGGGTATTACTCGCGAAAAAAAATCGTTAGGGTACGCTGTTCAGGAAGTTAAGGGTGAAGATGTAAACCTAAGTAAAGGCGACAACTTCTTGTCTCAGCTTTCGGGTAGAGTCGCTGGTGTTAATGTAAAATCTAACACTAACTTCGGGGGCTCCAACAACATTGTTATTCGTGGGTCCTCTTCGTTAACAGGTAATAACCAGGCTCTATTTGTTGTTGATGGTATTCCTGTTGATAACTCACAAACAAATAATGGTGGTCAGACAACAGGTCGTAATGGATATGACTATGGTAACGCAGCATCTGACATTAACCCAAATGACATTGAATCAATCACCGTTTTAAAAGGCGCTGCTGCAACTGCCCTTTATGGTTCACGTGCAGCCAACGGAGTTATTCTTATTATAACTAAAAAAGGGACTGATACTGGCTCCAAGGGACCTCAAGTTAAGTTAAGTTCAAACATAACTTTCAGCACCATGGATAAAAGTACATTTCCTAAATACCAAAATAAATACGGCGCTGGCTATGGGAAATACTATTATAGTGGTTTTGATGAAGACCCAGAAGATGGTATACCAGATGATGGCAGCGAATATTTTGGCTTTGAATATTACGGAGATGTTGATGGTGATGGAAATGTTGATTATACTGTTCCCTACTATGAGGATGGTTCACGTGGTGAAAAATTTAACCCTTCCTTAATGGTTTTCCAATGGGACGCACTTTATCCCGAATCGCCAAACTATATGAAGGCTACTCCATGGATTGCTGGTGCTAACGGACCCGACACATTCTTCGGAAATGGCTATATAAACTCTCAGAACATTGAAATTGCGGGAGGTAATGAAAGTACAACCTATCGATTGGGTTACACATACTTCGATCAAGGTGGTATTATGCCA
This sequence comes from Bacteroidales bacterium UBA2287, assembly GCA_002345675.1. Lineage (GTDB taxonomy): Bacteria > Bacteroidota > Bacteroidia > Bacteroidales > Tenuifilaceae > UBA2287. The sequence continues at coordinate 16,421 of DDWL01000019.1, forward strand.
AATAGTTATTTGACAAAGAATAACGTTATTTTTACTGGATCTCAGAAATTATTTAACAATAAAGTAACCGTTTCTTCATCGGCAAATTATATTAAAACTAGTGGTATTGGTCGTCCTTCAACCGGGTATTCAGACAACATTATGTCCTCATTCCGTCAGTGGTATCAGGTTAATACTGATATCAAACAGCAGAAGGAAATGTATGAACTAACAAATAGCAACGTCACTTGGAATCCAGTTAGTTACGACAATACAGCACCAGCATATTGGGATAATCCATACTGGGTGCGTTACAAAAACTACGAAACTGATGGTAGAAGTCGTTTTATAGGTTATGCACAGTTCGACTGGGATATTAATAGCGATTTTAAAGCAATGGGACGTTATGCTATTGATGGGTATAGTGAACTACAAGAGGAACGGAAAGCTATAGGTTCGGGTTCGGGTGAATTTGGAGTAAATCGCCCAGATGTAACATCGGGGTATAGCCGTTTTAGCCGCGATTTTCAGGAATCTAACCTCGATTTCATGCTAAATTATCGCAAAAAAATAGCCGATGTAATTGATTTATCGGCACTGGTAGGTACTAACATTCGCCGTACTAGGTCTGAGTCGGTTTATGCTTCAACCAATAATGGGCTAGCCGTTCCCAATTTATTTTCTTTAAATAATACTGTAGACCCCCAAGATCTTCCTGAAGAATCGATAAGAGAAATTGGCGTAAATGGTATTTTTGGAAGTGTTTCTTTGGGACTTTTAGACACCTATTTTATTGATGCTACTGTACGTAGAGACCAATCGTCCTCTTTGCCAGCTGAAAACAATGCTTACCTCTATCCATCGATTACTGGTAGCATTCTTTTTTCTAATTTAATTAAGCAAGATTGGCTTTCGCTTGGTAAGGTAAGGTTAAATTACGCTGAGGTTGGGAGTAGCGCGCCTGCTTTAAGTGTTAAGGATACATATAGAGCAATATTTCCATTAAGTGGCAACTCACTGGCTACTGTTCCAAACACCAAACTTAATCCAAATCTAAAACCTGAGCGTCAGCGCGCTCTTGAAGGAGGCTTGGAAATGAACTTCTTCAAAAACAGAGTTGGATTCGATTTGGCTTTTTACAAGAATAATACTGTTGACCAGCTAATGCCAGTATCTATTTCATATGCAACAGGATTTGCAAGTAAATGGGTAAATGCAGGCGAAATTGAAAATAAAGGTATTGAATTACAATTGAATGGCACACCAATAAAATCATCCGACTTTAGTTGGAGTATCAACTTAAACTGGGCTAAAAACCAGAATAAGGTTGTTGAACTTTATACGGATGAGACTGGAAACAAGGTTACAAATCTTGAGATAGCTAGCCTTCAAGGAGGAGTTTCAATTAATGCAACCGTTGGGCAACCTTATGGTACAATTCAGGGAACCGATTTTCTATACCATGATAATGGAGGTAAACTGATCAATCCTACTAATGGAAGATACTTAAAGTCATCAACAAACGATGTAGTAATTGGCGATGTTAATCCCGATTGGAATGCTGGTATAAGAAACTCGTTCAAGTACAAGAACATTGCCCTTAGCTTCCTTATTGATATGCAACAGGGTGGCGATATTTTCTCGTTAGACCTATGGTACGGAATGGGAACTGGTTTATATGAGGAAACCGCTGGTACAAATGATTTGGGTAACGATATGCGGGATCCTATTGTGTGGAACTCAGCTGACCATACTCAAGCAGGAGGTTACGCTCCAACTAGTGGCGGTGTAATTGAAGAAGGTGTACTGGCCGATGGATCTGCAAACTGGGTTCGACGTAATCAGGAAAATTACAATGCAATTGGTTGGGCAAGAGACCCCAACGCAAGGTTTATTTACGATGCTTCTTACATCAAATTAAGGGAACTTGCTATAACCTACACTTTACCTAAGAACCTTGTAAGTAAAATTTCGATGGCAGGTGCATCAGTTAGTTTTGTGGGTTCAAACCTATGGATTATCCATAAGAATCTCCCATACGCTGATCCTGAAGCAAGCCAAGGTGCCGGAAATATTCAGGGATGGCAGTCGGGCGTTATGCCAGCTACACGTAACTTTGGATTTACTTTAAATCTTCAATTTTAAATAAAATAGCTATGAAAAGAATATTGTTAACTATGTCGGTTCTGGTGTTTGTTGTTACAGCTTGTACCGATAAATTTGAAGATTATAATACTGACAAAAAGAATCCGGAAATTGTTCCAGGGCCAGCGCTTGTCTCTAATGCACAAAAAGAGCTGTCAGACTATTTAAATAACACCAATGTGAACGTCAACATTTTCTTGATGATGTCGCAGTACTGGACCGAAACTACTTATATTGATGAAGCTAATTACGATTTAACTAATCGTAATATTTCAACCAATATTTGGTCAAGGCTTTACTTAAGGGTTTTAACTGACCTAAAAGAAGCTAAGAAGATTATCGAAGTTACTGAAGAACTTCCTTCACCTGCAAATCCACATCCTGAAATAGTGAAGAAAAATCAACTTCAGATAATTGAACTGTTAAATATTTACACATGGGCTCACCTTGTTGATGTATTTGGTGCTATACCCTATACTCAGGCGTTAAATCCAAATAACGTATATCCAGTTTATGATGGAGGAAAAGCCGTTTATACTGATTTATTTACTCGGCTGAATTTAGCATTAGCAAATCTCGATGCAACTGAGGCTAGTTTTGGATCGGCAGACCTATACTATGGTGGCAATGTTTCTAAATGGATAAAATTTGGGAACTCTCTAAAAGTAAAATTAGCCATAATTACAGCCGACGACGATGATGCTGCCTCTAAAGCTGCTGTTGAGGCTGCTGTTGCAAATGTATTTAGTTCAAACGACGACAATTGTCTTATGTCCTATATGTCATCTGCTCCTAATTATAACCAATTGTATGCTGATTTGGTTGCTTCTGGTCGTCACGATTTTGTACCTGCCAACACAATTGTTGATGTAATGAATACCTTGGTTGATCCTCGTAGAGAAGCTTACTTTACATTATATTCAGGAAGTTACCTCGGTGGCACATACGGATACCCAAATTCATGGAGCCAATATTCGCACATAGCAGATGTAATTCATGAACCTGATTTCCCTGGCATTATAATGACCTACCCCGAAATTTGTTTCTATTTGGCTGAAGCTGCCGAAAGAAATTACGATGTCAATGGTACTGCTGAGTATTGGTATAATAATGGAATTACTGCTTCGTTTGATTATTGGGGAGTTGCTGGTGCGGCAACATATTTAGCAACACCCGAAGTTGCCTATACTACTGCCGCAGGCACATGGAGACAAAAAATTGGCATTCAATCGTGGATAGCCAACTATGTTAACGGTACTGTAGGTTACAACAACTGGCGCAGGTTAGATTTCCCGATTTTAAATATTCCTGAATTTGCTACTGATTATTCAGATATTCCCGTTCGCTTTACTTTCCCAATTAACGAGCAGACTCTAAATAGTGTTAACTATAATGCTGCATCGGCTATGATTGGTGGCGATTTAATATCTACCAAGTTATTTTGGGATAAGTATTAGAGATCGCCTATATGTATTAAAAAAGAGGCTGCCCTTTATGGGCAGCCTCTTTTTTAATGAGTTTACTTTAAAAAAAAACACTGAAAATTTGATTTAACAAAGGATTAACTTAAATTAGCTCCGTGAAAAAAAATATACATTTTAACCTAAAAATTAATCTATGAAAAGACTATGCGCATTTCTTGCAGTCTTTGTGTTTGTTGGAATCAATCTCCTACATGCACAAAACGTGCAAATTACAGGTACTGTTTCTAGTGCCGCCGAAGGTCCTATGCCAGGTGTTACTGTCATTCTGAAAGGGACAACAGTTGGTGCAATATCTGACTTAGATGGTAAATATACCATTAACGTTCCAGTAAATGCAACAACTCTTATTTACAGTTTCATGGGTTATAAAGCTCAAGAAGTTGAAATAGCTGGAAGAAAAGTTATTGACGTGGTACTTGTTTCGGATGCCCATGAACTCGATGCTGTAGTTGTTACAGCTATCGGTATTCAACGAACTCAAAAGTCGTTAGGGTATGCTGTAACACAAGTTGAACCCGATAAAGCACTTCAAAAAGCTGAACCCGATGCGCTAAGAGCACTTGAAGGTAAAATTCCTGGTGTTCAAATCTCATCAACCAGCGGCTCGGCAGGTAGCGCTACACGTATTACCATTCGTGGTAACTCATCGTTCCTTGGAAACAACCAGCCTCTTTTTGTTGTTGATAATATTCCCTACAGCAACGATCAGATAAGCACCTCGAACCAGTTAACCTCCAGCGGTGGTGCATACGGCTCAGGCTTTTCCACATTAGACCCTAACGACATTGAGACTATAAACGTGCTTAAGGGTGCTGCTGCTGCTGCACTATATGGATCAAGAGCTGCAAATGGCGCAGTAATTATTACAACCAAGTCGGGCTCAAAGAAAAAACGCCCAAGCCAAAAAGGCTTTGAAGTATCCTTTGTAAACTCCTATTCAATGGAAACCATTGGCGCACTTCCTGAATACCAAAATACATTTGGAGCAGGTGTTGATTTCAAGGCAATAGGTGCAAATGGCTCGTGGGGTGCTCCATTCTCCGAAGTTGACTCGATACCCACTTGGCCTGGCTACCAAGCCGCTTACCCCGATATTTTCGGCCCAAAAGTTGCTTATAAAGCTTATCCAAATAACGTAAAAGATCTTTTTGATACCGGTAAAATTATCGAATCGTCGGTTAACGTTGCAAGCGTTTCAGAAAAGGGCGCGTTTAATACTACAATTTCACGATTAATTCAGGATGGTTATATCCCTTACTCAGGTTTTGAAAGGTATAGTGTTAGTGCTGGGGGTAACCAAAAACTCGACAATGGTTTAAGAGTAGGTGGAAATGTTTCCTACTCAAACTCAAAGCAAGACGGTCCAATGTTTGGTAATAACCAGTTTACAGGTGCAGCATCGTCGTTTGCTCGCACCCTAATTCTTGCTCGCAACTGGGATATGACAACCCCATTCGAAACACCCACCGGTGCTAGTTTAATGATGGTTGGTTCGCAGGCCGACAACCCCTTATGGTCGTGGAAGTACAACACCATTAAAACCACCATGGATCGTTCGGTTGCTGGTTTTAATACAGGATACAATTTAACAAGTTGGTTGTCGGCCGATTATCAAATCGGTATCAACAGGTTTGCACAACATCGCCAAGAGGTAACCAATATAGGTTCGCGTGGAGCAGAGGGACTTGGAAAAATTAAAGAGGACGACTACTCAACCACCGAAATTGAGTCGAACTTTATGTTTACAATTACAAAAAAGGTTGGCGAAGATATTGCAATAAAAGGAATTGTTGGTCATAACGTAAACCAACGTACAAGCGTACGGCAAGTAATAGAAGGTAAAGAAATGAAGAATCCAGGTATTTACCATTTAGAAAACACTGTTTACCACGAAGCAACTAGAACAAATTGGGAACGCAGAAGACTTTATGGTATATATACTGATATTTCGTTAGAATATAAAAATTACTTATTCTTAAACCTAACTGGGCGAAACGATTTTTCGTCGACATTGCCAAAAGAAAATAGAAGTTTCTTCTATCCTGCAGTTTCTTCAGCTTTTGTTTTCTCCGATGCATTTAATTTAAGCAACGACATATTTACTTTGGGTAGAGTTCGTGCAAGTTGGGCAAAGGTTGGAAACGATGCCGACCCATACTACGTTAGCGGTTTTTATGAAATAGGTACCCCATGGAATGGACTTTCAACCCTAACCCTTCCAACCTACACTTTCGATCCAAACCTTTCACCAGAATTCACAACAGAAATTGAGTTTGGAGGCGAATTTCAGTTTTTTAAAGAAAGAGTTAATATCGATATAGCCTGGTACAAACGAAGTACAACTGACCAAATTGCCCCTATAAGTTTACCCTATAGCACAGGGGGTGGTTCGTACTATACTAACTTTGGAGAACTTCAGAACACAGGTATTGAAATTGGGTTGAATGTAACTCCTGTAAAAATGGAGAACTCGTTAAAATGGGACGCATTTGTTTCCTATACAAAAAATAAAAGTTTAGTAGTGTCGCTTACTGAGGGGGTTGAAAGACTTCAACTATATACTGGCTCCTCAGGTGGCCCATTCCCAACCTTAGAGCCAGGAAAACCCTATGGAATCCTTCGTGGGTCAGTTGCTCTTCGCGACAGCGATGGAAACTACTTAATTAACCCAGCCGATGGAACAATTATTGCAGATACTGAAGTAAAACAAATTGGAGATCCTAACCCCGACTTTATTTCAAGTATTTCAAATACGCTTTCATTTAAGGGTATTTCGATTGGCTTTGTAATGGACTTCTCGGTAGGTGGCGATGTATACGCAGGTACAATTGAATCGCTCTTAGGTAGAGGTGTTACTAGAGATACTGAGAATCGCTATGGAACTCGTATTATTCCTGGTTTCTACGGCGACCCTGATACTGGATTACCAATTTTAGATGGCTTAGGTAACAAAATTCCTAACAGCATTCAGCTAAATGAAAACAACCTTTGGTTTGGTAACACTTTTGCTGTTAACACTGTTGATGAGTTTAACGTTTACGATGCAACTGTATATAGGTTAAGAGAAGTAACTATAGGTTACGAAATGCCTAAAGCATGGTTTAGTAAAATATTTATTGGTTCGGCAAATATTTCATTTGTTGCCCGTAACTTATGGTTTGATGCGCCCAATACACCTGAGTATTGCAACTACGACCCAGCTGCTAACACATTTGGAGCTTCTAATGTTCAAGGTATTGAATATGAGGTAGCCCCTTCGGTTAAAAGGTATGGTTTTAACCTAAGGCTTACCTTTTAAGCATACAAACAGTTTATTAATAATATAAATTTTGAACAATGAAAAAAACAGCATTTATAATAACAGTTTTTCTGGTGATTGCATTAACAGGATGCGAGAAAAACTGGCTCGATATTAACAAGGATCCCAATGTGCCAACAGTTGCTGAACCTAATAAACTACTTACAGGTACTCAGGTAAATTTTGGTTACACTTTTGGCCAAGGTAATTACATTGGCAACGACCTTTTGAGCTATGTTCACCAGCTTAGTTCTCGAGAAGTTGATCAGTACTCAATGTCTGCTACAGGTTCCATAGGCAACACATGGGCAAATCATTACGCTTATGTTGTTCCAAATTTAGATGCACTTATTAGCTCAACTGAGCCTAAAGGGAACACCTATTACGCAGGCATTGCCAAACTAATGAAGGCATATTCCTATTCGGTAATGGTTGACCTGTTTGGCGACATTCCATATAGCGAGGCAAATATTTTAGGTAATATTGCCCCTAAAGCCGATCCTGCTGCCGAAATTTATAATAATCTTTTTGTTCTAATCGACGAGGCATTAGCGAACTTATCAACCACTCCGGCAAGCAATCTACTTAAACCAGCTATCGACGATATAATATACAGCGGGGACATAGGTAAATGGATACGCATGGGCAATACACTTAAATTGAGGTTACTTGTTAATACTCGGTTAGCCCAAGGAAGTATTACTGGTTACACACAGAAAATGAATGATTTGATGACAGCCAATAACTTCATGCTTCCTGGCGAAGATTTTGAGTTCTGGTTCAGTTCAACTGTTACCCCCGATCAACGTCACCCAGCATTTGTTGATGAATATGGTGGAGGTCAAATTACCTATTACATTAGCCCATGGTTTTACGAAATAATGAAAGGGTTAACCATTAACGCAACTAACAACCCCTTTCCAAACATTGCTGATCCACGTGTACCATACTATTGGGTAAACCAATTAACAGGAACTGCTGCTGCTCAAAACCCAACAGAATACCGTCATGGTGCTTTTATTTCCATCGTTTTTGGCTCAATTGGTCCAAATTCCGACTATGCTCAAAGGGAGTCGGCTACAATGATTGGCTTTTACCCATGCGGTGGAAAATACGATAACGGAACAGCGGCTGGCGACAATGGCTTAAAAATTGCCGCAGGTGACGGTGTTGCACCCCAAAAGTTTATTACCTATGCAAGTTCAAGGTTTATGCTAGCCGAACTGGCTGCAACTGGCGTAATTACTGGTGATGCAGCGCTATACTACGAACAGGGCGTTAGAGCTGCATTAGATCACGTTAACAAGGTTGTTGGGAAAACTACAAAAACAGGAGTGCCTGTAATTGCTACTTCAAGTATTAGTTCTTTTGTTACAAGTTTAATGGGTTTATATAATGCAGCAACTATTGAGCGTAAACTTGAAATGATTATGACACAGAAATGGATTCATAACTTTTTTAATCCTGTTGATTCATATACTGATTACAGAAGAACTGGCTATCCTATTCTGTTCGACCCAAAACCTGGAGTTGTAATTATTCCTATTAATACAGAGGGACAAACAAACACCGAATCTGCAGTTCAACTTGTTCGCAAGTATCCAAAATCGATGTGGTATCCACAGCGTGAAACTGAGCTTAACCCTAATATTTCGCAGAAAACAGACCTTACTGCTGCTAAATTATTCTGGGATACAAGGACTTACGAATACTAGACTTTTAAAATATTAAACCTATGAATATGAAAAGAATAAGCATAATATTTTCGATTGTTGTACTCGCAATAGCCTTTAATAGCTGTGGCGAAAGCGAATATCCTTACGACTTAAGTACAATAAAAAAGGGATGCCTAATTGATGTGTCAAAGGTCGCAGGTTCTGCACTCGACTTACCCTTTGCCCCTCTATCGGGTCAAGCATTTGTAATGGGCGCTTACATTCAGGTTGTTGAAAAAGGCGCTGGTCCTTTCACCTCAGTTGATTTGGTTTTGGTTCATAATGATGCGAAATCGTACATTTACCAAAGTGGCATTACTACATTACCTACAACTATAAATATTGATTATCTTCAAGTTGTTAATTTGATAGGTGGTGAAAATATTTGGATAGGCGATAAGTTTTCGTTCACTGCCAATGTTCATTTACCCGATGGAACAATTATTTATGGTTGGGCTCCAGAGTTTGGCTTCAATAATGTATCGTCATTTGCAGCTTATGCAGTTGACGGCAGACCCTATTCGAGTAACATAAACTGGAAAACTAAAACATGTTTCTTTGCCGATATACCTTGGCTTAATCAGTGGTGGAGTGGACCTGCAATTACCAATTACTTTAGAACAACCACCCCAGTAATTAATGGTGCAATTTCAAATTCTACTTTAGAAGTGCTTCCTGCAGATGATGTTCCAACAGCTGCACAGTGGACACAACTGGGTGTTCTACCTGCTGACTACGAAAACTTCGTTTTAGCTGGATTTAAAGTAAAAAGGTACTTTTTAGATGAGCGGACAGGCGTACAAACTGGAACCGAATCGTCCATTAAAATTTGGGTTAATACTGTAGGTACACCAAAAGCTTATATTCCAATACAACCAACTGGTTTAGTATTTGACCGTGATCAACTGTTGGCAACACCAACAGGAACTCCTAATTACCAGGAAGTTTTTATGAGTGGCAAAGCAAATTACCCTACAGAATATAAGAATGGAATTGACACAAAGGAAGGAGTAATTGTATGGGTTGCTGACATGAAACTTGGCACTGGTACTTCTACAGGAGCAAATACATACATATTTAATAAGGTTACGTTTCAAGTGAAAAACAAAATATTCATTAGACCTTAATTAAATTAATGTAAAAGTTTACTAAAAAGAGAGGGACATATATGTTCCTCTCTTTTTTTATTTTTAAATATTAACCATTTATACCTTAAGATGATTAATTTTGCAGAAAATATAATTAAAACAACATAAGAATTTACTCGCTTTAAAATACCCTTTAAACTTTTTTGGTACATAAAGCGTCTATACAATGTTTAAATTAAATTTATTATTTCATTTAAATGAGTTGACATGAAGAACCTAATTTTCGTTATTTTAATTACACTAGGCCTAACAGCATTGGGTCAAGACAACCAAAAATCGATAGTTATTGAAGGGCAAACGATTTTAAACGATGTTTTAAGTTTCGATTCGCAGTATCTATTTCCTTCATTTATTGAAGGAACTTTATTATACACTGACAATAGCAGGTCGGTTGGGGAGTTTAACTACAATTTACTAGTTGATGAGATGCATTTTATAAATAAGAAAAAAACTGTTTTAGCAATATCAAACCTCGAAAATATTTCAGGAATAATTTTGGGGACTAGAGTTTTTCTTTATTTGCCCCCCTATGGTTTTATGGAACAACTAGTTGATGGCGAAAATAAACTATTACTTAAGCGTAAAACAAAAATTAGTTCAATTAGTCAACCCGTTGGTGTATACGGTACAAATCCTGTTGGTACAAGTGTAAAGCCTGTTCAAGATTTTAAATTGTTCGTTGGCGCAAACCTGAAATTTGATGCTAATTTAACTCAAACAATTCAGATCAATTATACTGAACATTTTTACTTGACTTTTAATGGTAAATTGCATCCATTTAACAATGTACGTGAAGCAGAAAAGGCTGTTGGAAAGAAAAACAAAGAGAATCTCAATTTCTTTTTAAAGTTCGAGGGAATTAATTTTAATAATCTTCAGGATTTATTGAAAGTTACTAACTGGATAAACAGCAACATAAAATAGATTACTAATACATCAATACAAACGATAATCTTTTCAACTATACTATGAAGCAATTAATTTTTATTTTATTTCTACTCTCACTGTCTTTAACTTTTCCTTATCAAGCCAAAAGCATCGAAAATATTGTGGGTATTGATAAATCTGTTAGTGAAAAGAGGGTTATTACAACAGATACTGTAAAAATAAATAGACAGCATCGTTTTTCTAGTATCAAAAGATCTCGTTATAGTTCATTTAAGGGAATAATTGTTAAAGCTAGTGGATTTAGTTTTTCGATGGAATGTGGAAATGGCGGAGGAGGAAATACAAGTTTCACAAATCAAAAAATTGATGAGCCCGATTATAAAACAACTTATGAAAATCAATTTCGAAGTCAGCATTTAATGCTTGGTATTCGATACAATTTCAATAACTTTTTTACAAGCATTAATTACACTAGAGAGCATTTAAACCCTCAGGATGGTAAAATGACTCAAGCAATACCCACTTTGAGCACAAGAACTACCAAAGGACTAACGAATTACTTCTCAAAGGATAAGAACTACTATGGTGTAAATGTGGGATACGACATTCGGAATAGTTCCCGTATGTTCTTTTCGCCATACCTTGGCTATAGTTTATTTTCATATGTGGGAAATAAAAAATCGTTTAATGAGCTTCAAAAAAACAGACATGCATTAAACTTAGGCTTAAATATTTTCTTTTCAACTAATGGGGGAAATTTACTTTTTTTCGTTAACTCATTCTACTCCAAACAGTTTTTTCAACAATCCGATATTATAGTTAAGGACCCAAGAACTTACCAAATGATAACTCTTGTTAACGATAAAATGGAACATAACCAAATTTTCGTTTCCTTTGGGTGTCAGTTTAAATTATCAAACAGAGTTTTTTAATTAGAAAACCAACATGAAATTTCACTTTATTTCAATTCTTTGTCTTCTCCTTTCACAATCACTATTCTCATCGTCGCAAGACACAATTATTACCAAAGACATACAATGGCTAAGGCATTTACCTCCAGCAATCCAGTATTGTTTTTATGAAAAAAATCAGTTTCGTATTGTAAAAGAGAATGACATTTCGTTGCTGATGCCCTTAAAGAAAATTAATCTTCGAATTTTTCCCGATGTAGTAGATCTTTCCTTTTTAAAGGATTTTAAAGAAGTTGAAGAACTTCTTTTAGGTCCATCAATAAAAGATGTTTCTATTCTCACAAATAATGAATTTGGAAAACTAAGAAAACTCGATATTTCGTTTACCTATATTGATGATAAATTACTAAACGAAATGAAACTCCCAAAACTTAATCGGCTTGTGCTAACTGGTTCAAACGTAAGGGAACTCGACTTTATTAAGACATTTCCAAATCTTAGCGAAGTAGAGGTTCTTCCCAATCAATTCTCCAAAAAGCAATTAAACGAGATAATGGAAAATTATCCAGAAATTTCGATTGTTTTCCCAAGCGATCTATCATTCAATTCTTACGAAAGCATTGAAATGAATATTGATAAATATATTAATTACTTTGCTGCTAATTATGGAGTTGCATCATCACTTCCAAAAAAATTTAAAATTCAAATTACTATTTCAAAAAATGGCATTGTAAAGGATGCTACTATTATTAATAGAAAAAAGAAAACGGATAATCTATTTGAGGAATTATTAACCCGAATGATTCTTTTTCCAAACCACGATTCTGTTGAACAAATTCTTATAATTCCCATTAAAATTGAAAGTTAGGGTGCATTTATGCACATTAACGCTACTTCCTCCCTCCTTGTTTCGATAAAACACTACACTTTAAATGAGTTTGTGGCATTATCTCCATCCAATTTTTATTAGCAGAAAAACTTTACAGAACTTTAAAGCATATACTTTTTCATTGCATTTTCAATAATCTCCAAGTGATCGAAAGCAAGCTGTGGAAGTTTACTTAAAGGAATCCAAATTGCCGCAGCGGCATCGTCGCCTGCAATTGGCTTAAGGTTTTCGGTTACTAATGCGCTATATGCAATGGCTATATTTCGGTCGCGGGGATCGCGATTTGGGCTGTCGAAAACGCCAAGAAATTCGAGAGATACTTCGGTAATTCCTGTTTCCTCGGCAAGTTCGCGTTTTGCAGCATCAACGAGTAGCTCATCCATTTCGGCAAAACCACCGGGTAATGCGTATAAGCCTTTGTAGGGTTGGTTTCCACGTTTAACAAGAAGTACAAAATATGAATTATTAATGCTATCTCGGTAAAACACAACAGCATCAACTGTAACAAGCATTCGGGGGTACTGATAGGTAAATAATTTAGGATTACTTGTTGTCCCCTTTGTCATTGTCTGTCGAGTTTTTTCGTCGTTCACGAATTCGATACACCAACCAAATAGCGACTGCTACAACTGCAACAAAAATAATTAGCTGATTCTTTATCATATCATTTATTTATATCAGTTCTCAGTGTTCAGTTCTCAGTGTTCAGTTCTCAGTGTTCAGTCTTCGGACTTCCGTCATCCGACTTCCGCCTATAGAACCCTCTTAATAATCCTCAATTTATGCGAGTAGGTTTGGGTTTTTACACAAAAAATGCCCTGTTGGTCTAGCTTGTCAATTCTTACAAATCCTGAGCTATGAATAATTTCACCGTTGGGCAAAACAATTCCAACATGCGTTATATTTCCATCCTCATTGTCGAAAAAGGCTAAATCGCCTGCTTGGGTTAAGTTAACAAAATCGACTGTAGTTCCCTCTTTAACCTGTTGTGAAGCATCGCGGGGGAGTTTATAGCCAATTGACTTAAAAACGACCTGCACAAGACCTGAGCAGTCGACTCCATATGGCGAACGCCCGCCCCACAGGTAAGGTGAGTTTATGTAGTTAACAGCAATTTTTGAAATATTCTCGAGAATTGTTCCTTCGTCGGAATCGAATGGGACGCTATATATTTTATAGGTTTCATTAGGGAATTTAAACTCGCCCATGTCGGTATTAAAATGAAAAAGGGAAGAGCCAGGACATAACTTAATTGGGTACTTGTCGCCAACTCGCTGGGCGTTAAAAGCACGGGTGGCGCACTTTTCGTAGCCAAAACTTTTAAGCCAATCGTTATCTTCGGCATTAAGCATTAAGCAAAGCTTACTATCTAACCACCCCTCGTACGAGTCGTGCGCTACAGAAACCCTTAGCCAGCCTTTGTATTGCTCGTAAACTGAAAATGTTTCGCCAAAAAGTAGCTGGCTAACCATTTCACTCCTTTCAAAGGGCTCACGGCGCAATGCAGCAAGACACTGGTTTACAATACCATAAATCATCACTTTGATTTAATAAATAATAATTGTTTAAAGTTAGCAAAATACAACTTAATAAAATAAAATACTAAGTGTGACTTATAATTAAATGTTGAAGCATTTTCTAAGTTAACTTTTTTACCCAAAAATTGAAGTAATATGCTAATTTTGTAAAATGTCGATTTGGAAGTTGTTACTGATTTACTAAAACAATACTTTCAGAAAGTTGTTTTTATACCATAATTATTACTAAAATTAAAAAGTCGTGAATAAGTTTTTTCGTTTTGTTCAACTCTACTTCCGAAATATTATCCGAATCTCATACTTTGCAATTGCTGCAATGGCAATAGTTTTTTTTCTACCACGCGAAGGAAGGTTTAAGTACGAGTTTCAAAAAGGGAAACCCTGGCTTCACGAAAACCTCTTTGCCCCATTCGATTTTCCTGTGCATAAATCGGAGCAGGAAATTGTAGCCGAAAAGAATAAAATACTCCGCGATTTTAAGCCCTTTTTCCATTACGACTCTACAACCGTAACAAATGTTATCGATTTAATCCGCTCCGAATATAAAAAGCAGTTTAACACATATCAACTTAAAACAAAACTAAAGCCAGCACAATCGAAGCCAATTTACTTCGATAAAATTGAGCGTGCAATTGTACAAATGTACAGGCGAGGCGTAATTGATGTAACCGAAATTCAATCGTCGAAAGCCCTTTCGCAAGGAACAATTAGTCTACTAATTAACAATATAGCTTACGAAACTCCCTTAAGCGACGTTTACACCCCTACTACGGCTGTTGAACACTTACAGTCGGTTTGCAGCCGAATAACTGAATTAGACGATGGCGTTGAGGCAAAGCTGATTCGTCAATTTCCTTTTGCAACCTATATACAGCCAAACCTTTTTTACGACGCCTCATCGTCGGAAAAGTATAAAAACTCAATGCTGGTAAACCTTTCAACAACAAGAGGGTTAGTACAAACTGGCGAACGAATTATTACCGAAGGCGAAGTGGTGAGTAACGAGAGCTACAGGGTTTTGGAGTCGTTAAAGTTCGAGTACGAGAGCCGATTAGGCTTTTCGCACAATTCGTGGATGCTAATTCTTGGACAAGGTTTACTGGTTTCCATACTGTTTTTAATACTTTACCTATTCCTGCTAAATTTTCGCAGGGAAGTTTTACTGTTCGACTTAAAAGTGCTTTTTATTCTTTTACTAATAAGCATTGTCACCATATCATCATCGTTTGTACTAAAATCGAGCGGGGTTAGCATTTACCTTATACCCTTTGCTATTGTACCAATTTTTATTCGGGTATTTTACGATGCACGCTTGGCGCTTTTCATTCACTTAGTTACCATATTCTTAGTAGCCTTTTTTGTTCCTAACGGTTTTGAGTTTGTATTCGTTAGCTTTATTGCTGGAGTAGTTGCAATACTAAGCCTAACAAACCTATACCGAAGGGGAAAACTATTTCTAACTGTATCGTTAGTTTTACTATCGTACGTTATTGTTTTTATTGGACTTACAATTATTCAAGAGGGAAGTTTAACTGCCGTAAATCCCATGTATTTGTTATGGTTTACGGGGAACGCCTTACTCCTACTGGCATCGTACCAGCTAATTTACCTATTCGAAAAAATATTCGGATTCCTGTCCGACACCACGTTAATGGAAATTTCCGATACAAATCAGGATTTGCTTCGAAAACTTGCCGAAGTTGCGCCAGGCACTTTTCAGCATTCGCTGCAAGTTGCCAACCTTGCCGAAGCTGCCATTCAGAAAATTGGAGGTAATGCACTGCTTGTGAGGGCTGGCGCATTGTATCACGACATTGGCAAAATGAACAATCCGTTTTACTTTATCGAAAACCAGTCGCCCGAATTTAATCCTCATAACAACCTCGATTTCGAGGAAAGCGCTGAAATAATTATTAAGCATGTTCCCGATGGAATTGCATTAGCCCAAAAACATCGCCTTCCTGAGCAGCTAATTGAGTTTATAAGCATGCATCACGGAACAAGTAAAGTGCAGTACTTTTTTAGGTTATACCGCGATAAGTACCCCGAAATGAAGGACGAGTTTCAGCGTTTTGTTTACCCTGGGCCCAAACCAAATGCTAAGGAAACGGCGGTTCTTATGATGGCAGATTCGGTTGAGGCAGCATCGCGAACACTAAAAAGCATAACACACCAAAGTATTGACAACCTGGTTGAAAGCATTATTAACCAACAACAATTAGAGGAGCAGTTTAACGAATCGAACATAACCTTTAAGGACATACCAATTATTAAGCAGGTTTTTAAAAAGAAACTGCTTAATATTTACCATGCTCGAATTGAGTACCCCGAAAAGTACTAACTTAACGCACCAAAATGGAGGGAGCCAATGCGTACGCATTGGCTCCCTCCATTTTGGTTAATAGCAGCTAATCTATCTTAAGTCAACAATTTCAATACCCTTTATTTTTTTTGGTTCAAAAGCAAAATCTTCGTCCTTAGCTGGCGCATTAGCTTTAAACTTCTTTACCTTAATAATGTAATTATTGCCGTCTTTCCCTTGGTATTTAATTGATTGGGGCTCGAGGTTGTCCTTTAAAAATTTAATTTTTATTATTGAATAGCTAACCGAAATATCGTTGGGGTACAAATCGACTTCGTAAACATATTTGCCACTTTCAATTTTTTCGCCAATAAACTTCGACTTAAAATCTTTTTCGTAGTCTGTAAATATTTTCGATGGGTCTTCGAAAAAACCACCCTCAACAGAACTTGGATTCGAAATGGTAACCTCCCTTGCTTCGGGAATATACTGCCACTTTGTAGTGCCGTTAAAATAGATCTCCATTCCCATTAAATCGAGATAATACTTCGACCCCTTAATTACAAGTTTCCCTTCGTGGGTATCGGAAATGTTCTCCTTTAGGTTTTCAAGTGTAAACGTAAAACTGGCTTTAATTGATTGGTAGCCCTTCATTTTTTCCGAAAAAGACTTTACAACATCCTTCCCTAATGGAGCCGTTTGTGCCGAAACTTGAAAAAAGGCAAAAAGCAAAACCCCTAACCCAATTATTTTAATCTTCATCATCGTTAAATATTCTAAAAGTTAGTTGTAGAAAATACATTACAGTATATTGCAAGTCAAATACCGTGCAACAATTTTTATTTGCTATTTAATATCGTTTAGCGAGGTAAATATCTTCGTAAGCGATACTTCGTCCATAATTAAAACCTGCCTTGCCTTGCTCCCCTCCGATTGTCCAACAATACCAGCTGCCTCGAGCTGATCCATAATTCGACCTGCCCTATTATACCCAATTGCAAATTTACGCTGAATTAGCGAAGTTGATCCCTGCTGATGCTGAACAATTAGCAACGCTGCATCCTCGAATAGATCGTCACGCTTTTGCAAGTCAACGGTAATAGTGTCTTCGGCGGTATCGCCGGTGTATTCGGGCAGCATAAATGCCGATGCGTATCCCTGTTGGTTTCCGATAAAATCGGTTAATCGCTCAATTTCGGGAGTGTCGATAAAAGCGCACTGAACACGAACCAAGTCGTTGCCAGTTGAAATTAGCATGTCGCCTCGTCCTATAAGTTGGTTTGCACCAGGAGTATCGAGAATTGTACGCGAATCGATCATCGACGAAACCCTAAAGGCTATTCGTGCAGGGAAGTTTGCCTTAATTACCCCAGTAATAATGTTTGTGGTTGGACGCTGCGTTGCAATAATAAGGTGAATACCAATTGCGCGAGCAAGCTGAGCCAAACGGGCAATGGGCGTTTCAATTTCGCGTCCAGCTGTCATAATTAAATCGGCAAACTCGTCGATAATTACAACAATATAAGGTAAAAATTTGTGCCCCTTGTTGGGGTTAAGCCTACGGGCGGTGAACTTTTCGTTGTACTCTTTTATATTTCGAACATGGGCTGCTTTAAGCAAATCGTAGCGTGAGTCCATTTCGATGCAAAGCGAATTGAGGGTATTAATAACCTTTTGCGTGTCGGTAATAATTGCCTCCTCGGTGTCGGGTAGCTTAGCAAGAAAATGCTTTTCGAGTTTGGTGTATAGGGTTAGTTCAACCTTTTTTGGGTCGACAAGCACAAACTTAAGCTGAGCAGGATGCTTTTTGTAAAGCAGCGATGCTACAATTGCATTTAACCCAACCGATTTACCCTGACCTGTTGCTCCAGCAACTAAAAGGTGGGGCATTTTTGCTAGGTCGATAACAAAAGTTTCGTTCGATATGGTTTTACCTAAAGCCAAAGCTAAGTCGAACTTGCTCTCCTGAAACTTAGCCGACCGAAGTATTGAGAACATCGAAACAACCTCGGGTTTTTGGTTAGGAACCTCAATACCAATAGTACCCCTACCGGGAATGGGCGCAATAATACGTATTCCTAAAGCCGAAAGGCTAAGGGCAATATCGTCCTCTAAACTTTTTATTTTGCTAATTCGAACACCCGGCGCAGGAACTATTTCGTAAAGCGTAACAGTAGGGCCTACTGTAGCAACTATACGTGCAATTTCAATTTTATAGTTGGCAAGGGTTTCAACAATTTTGTTTTTGTTCGAGTGCAACTCCTCTTCCGACACTGGAGCCTGACGGCTTTTGTAATCCTCAAGCAGCTCGAGTGGAGGGCGCTGGTACGACGACAAATCGAGGGTAGGGTCGTAAAAGTCGTTCTCGTCAATTATTTCACCCTCAAACTCCTTTTCGTGGTGCACCTCAACGGTTAACTCAACTCCATCGCTATTGTCGGTTATAACAATAGTTTCCGAGTTGGGCTCCTTTTCGGTTTCCAATTCAACACTGGGTTCAACTGTGTTATTTACAGTAAAAATATCTTCGGAAATTGGAGTGTTATTTACTTGAAAAAGAGCATCTTCTTTAAATGGGTCAGGTGCTATTGTTTCACTTTCGCTAACTTTACGAGCCTTCTTTTCTGGTTCTTTTTTCTCATCACTTTCACCTTTATTTTCAACGGCCTGATTAGAAACACCTTCAGACTCAAGCGTATCCAATATTTCGTCGGTTGCTGGCTTTGGCTTTCGTTTAAATAGAGAAATAAAATACATTAAAGCAAAGTAGAAGAATCTATCGAGCCAGTAAAGAGTGTTTTTATTAATATATATAAGGTATGCTATAACTAAAAGTAATACAATAAAAGCTGTTCCAATTTTGCCAATAAAGGCATTTAACCACTGGCTAACAAATAAGCCATGCGCACCGCCCAAACCACTTCCTAAAATTCCACCTGCAGCACCAAAAAGGAAACCAAGGGTTAATGAGAATACAAGAACTCCAAGAATAATTTTAAAGGTCGATTTCCAAAGTGGCATTAACTTAATTTTGAAAAAGTTTATGCCAAACAGAAAAATAATAAAAGGAAAAACCATCGAAGGTAAACCGAACCAACGGTTCATAAACTGCGAAGCGAAAAGTGCTCCAATTTTCCCTGCCCAATTGTCGACTACAACACTCGAATCGGAAAAAACGGTTTGCCATTCGAAACTTTGGTCAACCTTCCATGTAAATAGGTATGAAATAAAGGCTACCGCAAGGTAAATTGAAAAGAATACAACTAAAACCCCTATGGTAAACCTTACCCTTTCGTCCTTAAAAAATGATGTTTTAGGCTTTTGTTCTGTTTCTGCTTGCTTGGTGTCGGACTTAGCCATTGATTCGCAATGCTTAAAAAATATTATTCATTAAAAATAAATATGCAAAATAATGCAATTATTCTGATTATTGGAAGTAGTAGTCCATAAATTAAGAGAGACACCGAATCGGCATGTTTTTAAACTACAAACTGAAGACTGCCGACTGTAGACTGTAGACTGTAGACTGTAATCGCCCTAATTCATTAACTCAAAAATATCGTTAATCGTCTCCTTCGAAACCATTTCGTAGTCTCTCGGAACTTCGAAATCGGAGTCATGAACATTACCTTTACTTATGCTAATGGCTCTTAGGTTCATAGTTTGCCCGTATAATTTTACGGTAAAAGCCATAAGCAACCCGTTAATGGAAGCATAGGGTGTTTTTTCGTTAGGGTTTTCAATGCCAATTTGGTTGGTGAAAAGAATATCGAATTTTTTCAGCGAATCGCCTTCGAATACTCCAATATATCGAAAACAATCGTAGCCTTGAAACTTAACATTATCGCTTGTGGGTTCTAACATAACCTTGGGCATTTGCGAGTAAACCAATGGTAAGTCGCCATCATTATATTTTTCGGTGTAGAAAAGTTTTTTGTTAAAAAGTTTGACGAGAATTATGGTTAACCTTTCGTCGACATTATGAATAAACGAAAGCGAAACGGCACCCGATAGTCCCTGAATATTAGTAAGTGTTTTTTTTTCTTTAAATTTAACTATCATCTTTTCGGGGCGCATATTCGATTCATAGCGCATTGTAGCCGAGTCGGGATAAGTAATTGAATACTCAATTACACCTTCGTCTTTTATCCCTTTTCTCCCATTAAAATTGCATGAAAAAGTAAATACTAACAAAAAAAGACTTAAGGCTATCAACCCAAAACCAGGTTTAAAAACTCGTTTTATCAAGCACAAAGGTTTTACCATTTTAATATTTTTTCAAATTTGAAAACTCGAATACTCTATTCAAAAATAGGAAAAGAATTTTTGAATAAATAGGAAACCCAAAAGTAGTTCAATATTATTTCTCAGTAATCTTTATATGCTAAATTTTAGAGTAAAACTTAACCGAACTCCCTTAAACCCTAATGTTTAATACAATTCATGTTTTTAAACATTAACTAACATGTTAAGGGAAATAGCCTTAGCGCAAGTAGAATTAGTAATTGTACAGAAAAAATTTATAGCTTTGCTGTTCAAAATTCGAAAAACAAACAATTAATAAATTGACTATGAATAAATTAGCAGTAGTTGCCCTAGGTGGAAACGCTTTACTACGTGGAAACCAAGCTGGTACCATTGAAGAACAGGAGCAAAATACTACCGACACTCTTGAGAATTTGGTGTACCTTTTAAAAGAAGGCTACAACCTAGTTATTAGCCACGGCAATGGCCCGCAGGTTGGAAATATTTTAATGCGTAACGACGCAGGCGAGCAAACATACGGTATTCCTCAAATGCCACTCGACATTTGCGTTGCCGATTCGCAAGGAGGTATTGGCTATATGATTGAGCGAATGCTTCGTAACGTGCTAAAAAAACATGGTATTAAGCGCGAGGTTTGCTGTTTGGTAACCCCTGTTATCGTAAATCACGACGACCCTGCATTTAAAAATCCTACCAAAAGGGTTGGTCGCTTATACGATAAAGCACAAGCCGATGAACTAACTAAAACTAAAGGCTGGATTTTTAAAGATGAGGTTAAGGACACTGGAACTGGCTTTCGCCGCGTTGTTCCTTCACCTAGACCTATTGGAATTCTGAACGAGAAAGTAATTAAACAGCTTGTCGACCAAGGAATTATTGTTATTGCCGCTGGTGGTGGTGGTGTTCCAGTTTATATCGACAAGGTTGGCGACATTCGCCCCTCTGAAGCAGTAATCGATAAGGATCTTGCTTCGGCTCTTCTTTCGGCTCGCATTGGGGCAACCGAGTTTTACATTCTTACCGATGTTCCTTACGTTTACATTAACTACAAGAAACCAGGCGAAAAGAAACTTGAGTTTTTGAACAAAGCCGATACCGACAAGTACATTGCCGATGGAATGTTTGGAGAAGGCAACATGGCTCCAAAAATTCGTGCTTGCCTCGAATTTGTTGAGAAAGGTGGTCATATGAGCGTTATTACCGAAGCTACAAAACTTTCCGACAAGAGTTATGGAACTAAAATTACCCTCGAGTACGAGAAATAGATAATTAATTGTTAAACCCAATAATAAAACACAACATGGCTTTTAACTTAAGAAACCGTAGCTTTTTAAAGCTGCTCGATTTTACTCCAAAGGAAATTCAGTTCCTACTCGACCTTTCGGCCGATCTTAAAGCAGCAAAATATGCTGGAATTGAGCAGCAAAGACTTAAAGGTAAGAATATTGCCCTTATCTTCGAAAAAGACTCGACTCGTACACGATGTGCATTCGAAGTTGCTGCCTTCGATCAGGGTGCACATGTTACCTACTTAGGCCCATCGGGCTCGCAAATTGGTAAAAAGGAATCGATGGAAGACACCGCTCGCGTTCTTGGCCGTATGTACGACGGAATTGAGTACCGTGGATACTCGCAAGAAATTGTTGAAACCCTAGCGCAATACGCTGGTGTTCCAGTTTGGAATGGCTTAACCACCGAGTTTCACCCAACCCAAATTCTTGCCGATTTCCTAACTATGCGCGAGCATAGCAGTAAACCGTTAAGCCAAGTTGCCTTTTGCTACTTAGGCGATGCTCGTAATAACATGGGTAACTCGCTTATGGTAGGTGCTGCAAAAATGGGAATGGATTTCCGAGCTTGCGCCCCTAAGGCTTGCTGGCCAACCGAAGATTTAGTTGCTAAATGCCGCGAAATTGCAAAGGTAACAGGTGCTAAAATTACACTAACCGAAAGCGTTGCCGAAGGCGTTAAAGGTTGCGATTTCCTTTATACCGACGTATGGGTATCGATGGGCGAACCCGAATCGGTTTGGGCCGAAAGGGTAAAACTCTTACAGCCTTACCAAGTTAACAAAAAAGCTATGGACTTAACTGGCAATCCAAACTGCAAGTTTATGCATTGCCTTCCAGCTTTCCACAACCGCAAAACTGCTGTTGGTGAAGATATCTTCAAGAAATTTGGACTTGAGTCGATGGAAGTTACTGATGAGGTATTCGAATCGGATGCCAGTATTGTGTTCGACGAGGCCGAGAACCGTATGCACACCATTAAAGCTATTATGGTAGCAACTTTAGGGCAGTAATTTTATTAAGTATATTTTAAAAGGCAGCTAAAAAAGCTGCCTTTTTTTATGCTATATCAAAAAAAATGATTTAATTTTATTTAAGCGTTTAATAAATTTAAATCTTTTATCATGAACATTTATGTAGGAAACATTGCTTACAACATGACCCTTCAGGAAATAAAAGAAGTTTTCACTCCCTTTGGAAATGTTGTTAATGTAAAAATTATTAACGACAAGCAAACGGGCAAATCGAAAGGTTACGCCTTTGTTGAAATGGACAACGACGAGTGCGCCCTTAAGGCCATTCAATCGTTAAACGACACACAAATTAAAGGTAGAAACATTAAGGTTAGCGATGCACACCGTAAAACCGAAGAGGCTCAAAAAGCCTAAAAACTTCAGTTTTTTCGCACCTTACCTTATAAATATCTCGACCACAAAATAGTAGGAAATAACGCCTGCCACGGCAAATTTCATACCTGTTCCCAGCAAAAATCCTATTAGCGAGCCAATTGCCGAAGGTAATGCGTTATGTTTATTGGTTGCCGAAGTGTACTCGCCAACAAAAGCTCCTATAAAAGGGCCTATTATAATTCCTAATGGAGGAAAAAAAACAATTCCAAGCAGTAGCCCAATAGTGGCTCCCCAAACGCCTCGCTTACTTCCTCCAAATTTTTTAGTTGCCCATAAAGGCAAAATGTAGTCGAGTACAGTTGTTACAGCTGCTGCTACTCCTAGCCATATAAGTATATCGGAATCGAATTTACCCCATTTACTAAAATAGCCCAAAAGCAAACCCGCAAAACTTAGCGGTGGGCCTGGAATTACAGGCAAAATGCACCCAATAAGCCCAAGTAATAGAAATAGAGCACCAAGAGCTACTAAAAAATAATCCATGCTAAATTGAATAAGATTTTTGAATTGAATTAACCAACGCAATATAGTTTTTTTTCGAAACAAACGGTTTAATCAATACATTCTATTCACTCTATTTCGAAATAAAGAATAAAGTTAAACAGTGAAAATAAAGTTCATTTCATTTTTGATGCTTTTGCATATATGCAAAAGCATCAACCCTCTGTGCCCCGATAGTTATCGGGGTCTGTGCTTCTCAGTAACAATTAACATCATCAAGGCAAAGTCGAATCTTTTTAAAACAATCATTTTGTAAAATGCAAAACATAAAATCTCTGTGTTAAAATTACCTCGGTTTCACGTTACTTGTTTATTATCCTATTGCAACCTTACTTTACTACAATAATAATCCTTATAGTAACACCTGTTTCCTCATTTTGCTGTACTTTTGCATTCAAATTATACCACTATGCTTAAATCGATGACAGGATTCGGCAAAGCCGAAGTTAACTATAATTCAAAAAAAATAATAGTCGAAATTCGCTCGCTAAACAGCAAGCAGCTCGACATATCGGCATTTCGAATGCCATCAATTTACCGCGACAAGGATCACGAAATTCGCAATATTCTTGCGCAGCAACTTGTTCGTGGTAAGGTCGATTGCTATATAAATATTGAAGAGGAAGTTGCCACTTCGATTCCCGAAATAAATCGCTCCATATTTCAGGCCTACCTCGAACAAATTAAGCTGATATCGAGAGAAACTGGCATTGAATTCGATTCGACCCAAACTCTAGCAGCCATTCTTAAACTTCCCGAAGTTTTAAAAACCGACAGAAAAGACGTTTCGGACGAAGAGTGGCTGGCGCTGAACAAAGCGGTTCTTCTTGCTATTGAAAGCATTAACAAGTTCAGAGAACAAGAAGGCAAGGCCACAGCATTCGATTTGGTTGAAAAGGTTAAAACCATAAAGGATTTACTTAACAGTGTTTCGCAGTTCGAAGCCGAACGTATTGGAGCAGTTCGCCAAAAGCTAATCGATGGTATTGCAAAGTTTGGCGATGAGTTTAAGCCTAACCCCGAGCGCCTTGAGCAGGAACTAATATTCTACATTGAAAGGCTCGATATTAACGAGGAAAAAGTAAGGCTGGCAAATCACTGCCACTACTTTATCGAAACAATTAACCTCGATGAGCCTATAGGTCGCAAACTTGGATTTATTGCGCAGGAAATGGGGCGCGAAATAAACACCCTTGGCTCAAAAGCAAACCACACCGAAATTCAGAAAATTGTGGTGCAAATGAAAGATGAGTTGGAGAAAATTAAGGAGCAACTTTTAAACATTCTTTAAAGCAATTTGAGGTTGTTTAAATTCATTATTATTAATTGCCACGGGCTTTAGCCCGTGGGATATTTAAGCAAGAAATATTGGGCTTCAGCCCAAAAGCAATTGAAAAATTTGGCTAAAGCCAACTCATTTTACAATTTTAAACCCACGGGCTAAAGCCCATGGCAATTGTAATAAAATTTTCTATTAAAATTTAAACAGTTTCAAATGGAAGGCAAACTTGTAATTTTCTCGGCACCATCGGGTTCGGGAAAAACCACTATAGTAAAGCAGCTGCTTAAGGTATTTCCTAAAATCGAATTTTCGGTTTCGGCCTGCAGCCGAACAATGCGGGAGGGCGAAGTTAATGGAAAGGATTACCATTTCCTTACCCCCGATGAATTTCGTGAGCAAATTGAAAACAACGAATTTGTTGAATGGGAAGAAGTTTACCCTGGGTCGTACTACGGAACGCTTCAATCCGAACTCGAGCGAATTTGGGCAAAGGGCAATCATGTAGCTTTCGACGTTGATGTAAAGGGAGGCTTAAACCTTAAAAAAAAGTTTGGAACCCGAGCCCTTGCAATATTTGTTATGCCACCATCGGTTGAAGAGTTACGCAAAAGGCTCGTAAATCGTGGCACCGAAAGTCTCGAAAGTCTCGAAAAGAGAGTTGGTAAAGCTGCCGAGGAGCTAACCTTTGCCAAGGATTTCGATATGATAATTATTAACGACTCGCTCGACAAGGCAGTTCAGGAAACATTAGGCCATGTTAGAGCATTTTTAAACGAATAGGCAATGAAAACTGGGCTTCTTTTTGGCTCCTTTAATCCAATTCACATTGGCCATATAGCCATTGCAGGTTACATTGTTGAGTTCACCTCAATTGAAGAGGTTTGGTTTGTGGTTAGCCCACAAAATCCGCTTAAGGAGCCTGAATCGCTAATCTCGGAGCAACATCGGCTTAAAATGGTAGGTATTGCAACCCAAAGTTTCGCTCCGCGAATGAAAGTTTGCGATATTGAGCTGTCGATGCCGCGACCTTCATACACAATCGACACATTAACATTA
The DNA here is from genome assembly GCA_002345675.1 of Bacteroidales bacterium UBA2287. Taxonomy (GTDB): domain Bacteria; phylum Bacteroidota; class Bacteroidia; order Bacteroidales; family Tenuifilaceae; genus UBA2287. The sequence goes on from DDWL01000019.1 coordinate 42,521, forward strand.
CTTTCGAACAAATTTCCCGAAAGGGAGTTTATACCTATAATAGGTGCCGATTCGCTAAACTGTATCGATAAATGGAAATATTTCGATAGAATTCTGAGTAATTACAGTGTTTACGTTTACCCACGACCCGATGTAGATCTCGATAAACTTTTATCTATTTATAATGTACATACCGTTAATGCTCCAGTGCTCGATATTAGTTCAACATTTATTCGCCAATCGGTAGCCCAACAAAAAAACGTTGATTTCTTACTCCCAAAAGGAGTTTACGAATACATAAAATCGAATAACCTTTACATGCAAACAAAGTAATGAACGACTATTTAAATGCTGCAATAAACGAGCTAAGCGCAGGCAACCTAACCGAAGCCGAAGCATTGCTTAATAAAGCAATTGAAGCAAACCCACAGAATGCCGAAGCCTATTTTAACCGAGGAAAAGTTAAACGACAAAGGGGAAACTTTTCGGAAGCAATTAACGATTTTCAGAAGGCATTAGACATTAACCCAAATTACAATCAGGCAAAAGTTTCCATCGAAATGGTAAAACGAATTATTTCGTTCCGCAACCCCGACTTGTATAACCCGTAAATATCAATTCGCTTCTTTCCTACTCGCTTTTTATCAAAAACCATAAGCTGCATTTGAACAAATGTTCAGCAAGTTAGTTTATACTACTTAGAGCCAATATAAATAATTCGAAACCTAAAAACTAACTAAATCAATTTTATATGAAACGAGCCAAATACTTAATCGTGCTTTTCACATTGCTTGCAGCAAACAGTATGTCGCAGGTTCCTCAAAAATTTGCGTACCAAGCAGCTGTGCGCAACTCGTCGGGACAAGCAATTGCGAATCAGAATGTTGCAATTAAGGTATCCCTTTTAGAAGGAAATGTTGAAGGTAGTGCCGTTTACTCCGAAACGCATTCGGTTGTAACGTCATCGTTTGGTACCGTAAATTTAACCATTGGAAATGGTAATTCGCAAGTTGGTACCTTTGCAGAAATTCCATGGGGAGAATTAATATTTATTAAAGTTGAAATTGATCCAACTGGCGGAGCCGATTTTGTAGATATGGGCACAAGCCAACTCCTATCTGTTCCTTACGCTTTAAAAGCAGGAAGTTTAGCAAAAAACCCAATTGAAGTTTTAGCGCCTGCCGACCAAAACCCCGAAGAGCCAATATTTGTTGTAAAAAACAGCGAAGGCAAAGTGGTTTTTGCTGTTTACGAAACGGGAACTAGGGTTTATGTTGATAAATCGACATCAAAGGGTTCTCGCGGAGGCTTTGCCATTGGCGGCATTGGCGATAACAATAAAGAGGGTGCTGTTCCTCATTACTTAGCCATTGAACCCGATAGCGTGAGGTTTAATATTCAACAAAACACCACAAAGGGAAGTCGTGGCGGTTTTGCAATTGGTGGAATTGGTGATAACAATAAGGAAATGCCTGTTGACTATTTAAGCATTGAACCCGATAACATTCGCTTTACTATTGACGAGAGTGCTGTGCCTAAGGGTAGTCGAGGCGGATTTGCAATTGGCGGTATTGGCGATAACAACAAGTCGTTTAACAACTATTTCTACGTAAACCAAGACAGCACTTATGTTTCGAATACATTAAATGCTGCGGGTAATGTGCTTATTTCGGGCAATGTGCTAACAGGAGGAACTATTGGCACACTACCTACCGAGCCATTAAGCGATGAAGATGATAATATATATCAAACAATTCGTATTGGCAATCAAACGTGGATGGCCGAAAACCTTAGAACTACTTCATATAATGATGGAACACTAATACCTGTATCGACCGAAACTAATCTATTTCCATACGTAGTTCCTGTCGACTCATTTTCAAATCCCCTTACCGATCCAAAATGGGGATTACTATATACTCTTCAGCTAATTGATGACTCAAAAATTTGTCCATTAGGCTGGAGACTTCCTACACAGATAGATTGGAATTTGCTTATTCAAAATTCGGGTGGAAACGAAATTGCTGGGGCTGCATTAAAAGATCCTAGTAAATGGTGGTACCCAATTAATTATGCAACCAACGGGTACAATATTCGCCCTGCTGGTAGTGCTTATTTAATTGACATTGTGAGTAACTGGATGGCTTCATATAGCAGTTATGGCATGAATGCTACAATTTGGTCGAAACCAATTGATGAGGGTTCAGGGATTTTCAGTTCAAATGTATTTAACCTTTCTTCATCCGACTTCTTGTCGGAACCCTTTAACTATATTCAATTTAATCCAACCCCAACTGCGTACGAAGCATTTTCAATTAGATGTATAAAGGAATAGCTAACTTTAAATTATTATCTTTAGTTGCAGATAAGCCTGAGAAAAAGCTCAGGCTTATCTATTTATAACAACTATGGCTTTGTATAAGTGAATATTAAAACCTTAAAACTATTAAATGAAACTTAGTAAACTTTCTATTTTTTAACTATCTTTTTTGTAAACACCTCTTTATCGGTTATAATGCTAACTATATAAATGCCACTATTTAAATCCGACAGGTCGATAGTTTTATGTTGATTAATTTTGGTTTCTTTCAATAATGTCTTTCCAGTTAAACTTAAAATTGTTATTTGCAAAATTTTACCATTAGTAAAACCAATATTAATTACACCATTTGTTGGATTTGGATAAATTGAAATTGCGTTAGTCGAATTATTAGAGATTCCAACCGATTCCAATACGTTAATAAATACACTTTCGTTTGCAATATTATAATTAAGCATATCCGTAGGGGCAAACTCTGTTGTTAGCTGCTGATTATTACCAACAAGTAATATTGTACCCAAATCGGGATTGTAACTAAACTCTCCATCAATATTTGCTGTGGCATTTAACTGCAAACTGGTTAATGCCATTCCTTCATATATATCTTCTGGGGTACTCCAAGTTAGCTCGGGAGTTGCTTTAGTTATCTCAAAATCAGCACCTGAAACCAATAAATCGTAATTGGGGCTTAAGGCCAATGTACCCTGCTCAATGGCATAATAACCTACATTTTCGCCGGCTGCTCTTGCTAATTCCCCAGTAAAACTATCGCCACTAATCATTGCTACATCGGTTTCGTAGGAAAACGTCGCTGGGTCGACTTCGCCATAAACTTTTGTTTGATTGGCATTAACTGTTACAGTAATTGGCTTTGCCATAATTTCAAATTCATCTAATGTAAACGTTAAATCGTAATTGGGGCTTAAGGCCAATGTACCCTGCTCAATGGCATAATAACCTACATTCTCGCCGGCTGCTCTTGCTAATTCCCCAGTAAAACTATCGTCACTAATCAGTGCAACATTGGTTTCGTAGGTAAACGTCGCTGGGTCGGCTTCGCCGTATACTTTATTTTGATTGGCATTGGCTGTTACAACTATTGGCTTTGCCGTAATCGCAAATTCATCTCCTGTAAACGACAAACTGTAATTGGCGCTTAATGTCAATGTGCCCTGCTCAATGGCATAGTAATCAACATTCTCGCCGGTTTCTCTTGCTAATTCGCCAGTAAAGCTATCGCCACTAACCAGTGCAACATTGGTTTCGTAGGTAAACGTCGCTGGGTCGGCTTCGCCGTAAACTTTGTTTTGATTGGCATTGGCTTTTACTACGATTGGTTTTCTATTTATTGTTAAATCTTCAGGATTATAAACCAAAGTATAATTCGTGCTTAATGCAAGCGACCCTTGTTGTATTTGATAAACCGAATTCGCTGCTTGTCCCTCAATTCTGGTAAGTGATCCGCTGAAATTATCTGTTCCTATAAGTGCAGAACTGTATGTATAAGTAAATTCAGGGTCTGGGTCTCCGTATATTTTTGATTGTGCATCAACATCTACAGTTATTGCTTTAGTATTTACGGTTAAACTTTGAATTACTTGGTCTGCTGCATTGTAGTATTCATTTCCTACCTGATTTGCTCTAATATCGCAAGTTCCGGCTTTTAATATTGAAATAGTTGTACCGTTTATTCCAGAGCAGGTTGCTATTTCATCATTTGAACATGTAAAAACTACATCAAATCCCGAACTCGCAGTTGCCGAAACGGTAAATGTATCATCACCATATGTTTTATTCGTAATAGCAGCAAAATTGGTAATAGTTTGGTTTTGTTTAATTCCTGCACCAGAAATATCGAAGATATATGGGTTTTTATCAGCATCGTTGTTTGTTATACTAACAGTTGCATTATGTGTCGCAACAGCATTTGGAGAATAGGTTACTGTAAATGTTGAACTTCCTCCTGGTGCAATAATAGCAGACAAGGTTATATCGCCAACTGCAAACAGCGAAGCAGCTGTACCGCCTGTAGTTAAAGCGGAAACCTCCAAATCTACAGTTCCATTATTCTCAATCGAATAGGTTCTAATTAAACTACCGGTAACAGGAACTTCACCAAAGTGGGTATGGTCTGCTAACTCAGGGGTATTATCACCAGTAACAATTGAAACCGAATTTCCAGTCACATTTATTTCAGGATAACTATTTTTAAAAATATATGCTGAACCAGCATTGGCTAACGTAGCAATACCGTTTGTATCTTCGTCTTCATACATGGCCCCAACAATGGCATAATCGCCCGATATGGCAACAGAACGACCAAACCAATCTCCTGCCCCTCTGTCGGAGGCAACAATTTTATTTACTTGTGTCCAAACTCCCGTTACATTTTTAAAAATATATGCTGAGCCAGTTTCTGCTAAAGTTGCACCACCGCTTACATCTTCATCTTCAGTTCTTGCTCCTACAATTACATAATTATTTGAAATGGCAACAGAATAACCGAATGTATCATTTATCCCTCTGTCGGAGGCAACAATTTTTTGTACCTGAGACCAAATACCTGCATTGCTTTTAAAAACATAAGCTGAACCAGCACTTGATAGTGTTGCTCCACCGTTTTCATCATGATCTTCATATTCAGCTCCAACAATTGCATAATCGCTTGAAATGGCAACAGAAATACCAAAATAATCTCCCGCAGCTCTATCAGAAGCAACAATTTTTTGTACTTGCGTCCAATTTCCCGTTATATTTTTAAAAATATAGGCTGAGCCGGCATCAGTAAAAGTAAAGTTACCGTTTGCATCTTCTTTTTCCTGCATAGCTCCAACAATAGCAAAATCGCCCGAAATGGCAACTGAATAACCGAAAAAATCATTCGCAGCTCTGTCAGAGGCAACAACTTTATTTACTTGTGTCCAATTTCCTTCAATGTTTTTAAAAATATAGGCAGATCCGGCAGAGGATAAAGTTGCACCGCCGTTTGCATCTTCATCTTCTGCGTGAGCACCAATAATGGCATAATCGCCCGATATGGCAACAGCCTTACCGAAGTAATCAGTTGCTGCCCTATCGGAGGCAACAATTTTATTTACTTGAGTCCAAGTTCCCTCAATATTTTTAAAAATATATGCAGCACCAGCACTTGCTAACGTTGCACTACCGTTTGCATCTTCATCTTCATAATGAGCCCCTACAATGGCATAATTGCCCGAAATGGCAACAGACCCACCGAAACTAGCACTTATGGATCTGTCGGAGGCAACAATTTTTTGCACATGCGTCCAAGTTCCCTCAATGTTTTTAAAAATATATGCAGCACCAGCATTTGCTAATGTTTCACCACCACTTGCATCTTCATCTTCCGTGTTTGCACCAACAATGGCATAATCGACTGATATGGCAACAGAAATGCCGAATTGATCACCCGCAGCCCTGTCGGAAGCACATGCTTTAATAACTTGGTTCCAGTCTTGTGCATTTGCACTTAATACTGCTACTATGAGCAATAGAGTTGAAATAGTTTTTTTCATTTTTCTGATATTTATCGGTTTTTAAATAAAATTACTTTTACACCCTTCCCGTAATGTATTGTCCTTTTTAATATTGCACAAAGGTAAAAAAAACTCGAACCCTAAGTTGTTTTTTTTAACCAACTAATCAATGTAGTATAACCTAATGAAAGCCACAGATTAGTTACAATTTATTTATTTCATTTTACGAAACTATATCAATACTAAAAGTGATTAATTAAATTTTTCAATGTAAAAATTTGAGTTAAAACATTAAATGTTTTATATTTATGTGTTGTTTTTAAATATAAAAAATTAAAACGCACTAATAATGAAAAAATCTATTACATCGTTACTTCTACTACTGCTTGTAACTGTATTACAGGCTCAAGTACCACAAAATTTTGCTTACCAAGCAGTTGTTCGCAACGCTCAAGGTCAGGTAATTGCAAACCAAGATGTTGCCATTAAAATATCGTTGTTAGTTGGCAGTATTTCTGGTGATGTTGCTTTTTCTGAAATTCATGCAATCGAAACTTCAATTCAGGGTGTCATAAACCTAACAATTGGCAATGGCAGTTCGCAGATTGGCAACATTGCAGCCGTTCCCTGGAATAATTTAATTTTTGTTAAAGTTGAAATTGACCCAGCAGGTGGAACCTCATTTGCCGAGATGGGTACAAGCCAAATTCTTTCTGTTCCATACGCTTTAAAGGCTGGAAGTTTGGCAAAAAATCCTATTGAAGTTTTAGCCCCAGACGGTCATGACCCCGAAGAACCTATTTTTGTAGTAAAAAACAGCGATGGCAAAGTGGTTTTTGCCGTTTACGAAACGGGAACTAGAGTTTATGTTGATAAATCGACTTCAAAGGGTTCTCGTGGTGGGTTTGCCATTGGCGGTATTGGCGATAACAATAAAGAGGGAGTTGTTCCGCATTACCTTGCCATTGAGCCCGATAGCGTTAGATTTAACATTACACAAAATGCAAAAAATACCCGTGGAGGATTTGCAATTGGTGGAATTGGCGACAATATTAAAGAGCAACTTCGCGATTACCTTTACATTCGTCCCGACAGCATTCGATTTGCTACTGACGAATCGCTAACCGAAAAGGGTTCTCGTGGTGGCTTTGCCATTGGTGGTATTGGCGATAATATCAAAGCATTTAACAATTACTTTTATGTAAACCAAGATTGCACCTACGTTTCAAATACACTTAATGCTGCAGGTAATGTTGTTGTAATTGGCGATATGCTAACGGGAGGAACAATTGGAGTAATCCCTACACCTCCTGTAACTGATTTTGAAGGAAATGAATACCAAACTACTCGTATAGGCAATCAGGTTTGGATGGCCGAAAACCTTAGAACAGTTAATTACAGAGATGGATTTCCTATTGAACCATCAGCAGTTTTTCAATCAAATCCACCTTTTATGCCATACTTCGAATCAGGTTTTCTCAATCCGCAAGAATGGGGTTTCTTATACTCGCTTGCCGAAATGGACTATACCGATAAAAACATTTGCCCAATAGGATGGAGGTTACCTACAAACGACGATTGGGTTGCGTTAATTAGCTCTATTGGAGGGCCAATGAATGGTATTAAACTAATTGACAACACACCAGATCTTTGGTGGAATTTTAAAAAATCGAATAGCAAATCGACTGGTTTTAAGGCTAAACCTGCTGGGCAATTTGAATTTAATCCACTTTCCACTTTTTCTCCTGCTGGTGGAAATCCTTCATTTTCGGATTGGCATTTTCAGGCATATTTTTGGTCTCAACCTGTTGTTATTGAGGGTCCAGATGTCAGTACAATTTTCAATATTCAAAATGGAAATTATTATATCAATTTAAACGATGAGTATTTTTATGGAACATCAGAGGACTTAAGAAGAGGATACTCAATTCGCTGTATAAAGGAATAATTTACCCAAAAAAAATACAAATTAAATCATCAAACATGAAACGAATTATTCACACACTAGCAATCCTACTAATAGGATTAACCTGTTTTTCGCAGGTTCCACAAAATTTTGCCTACCAAGCCGTAGTGCGTAATGCACAGGGGCAGGTTCTCGCAAACCAAGATGCTGAAATTAGAATTTCGCTTATTGAAGGGACTATTGGTGGCTCAGCATCCTATTCCGAAATGCATCTTGTAACAACATCTCCTCAAGGAATTGTGAACCTAATAGTTGGGGAGGGAACTGCAAAATTTAAAAGCATTAATACTGTTACCTGGAATCAGCCTACTTTTATTAAGTTAGAAATAAAATTAAGCGGAGAACCTAGCTTTGTTGATATGGGCACAAGCCAACTACTATCGGTTCCATACGCTTTAAAAGCAGGTAGTTTGGCAAAAAACCCAATTGAAGTTTTAGCCCCTGCCGACCAAAACCCTGACGAGCCAATATTTGTTGTAAAAAACAGCGGTGGCGAAGTGGTTTTTGCCGTTTACGAAACGGGAACTAGGGTTTATGTTGATAAATCGAGTGCCAAGGGTTCTCGTGGAGGCTTTGCCATTGGCGGCATTGGCGATAACAATAAAGAGGGGGTAGTTCCTCATTACTTAGCCATTGAGCCCGATAGCGTTAGATTTAACATTACACAAAATGCAAAAAATACCCGTGGCGGTTTTGCAATTGGTGGAATTGGCGACAATATTAAAGAGCAACTTGGCGATTACCTTTACATTCGTCCCGATAGCATTCGATTTGCTGTTGACGAATCGCTAACCGAAAAGGGTTCTCGTGGTGGCTTTGCCATTGGTGGCATTGGCGATAATAACAAAGCATTTAATAACTACTTTTATGTAAACCAAGATTGCACCTACGTTTCAAATACGCTTAACGCTTCTGGCAACGTTGTTGTTGCTGGCAATATGCTTATGGGAGGAACAATAGGTACTCTTCCCGTAACCGATGGGGAAAACAATACTTACGCAACAGTATCGTTAGGTGGAAATGTTTGGATGGCCAAAAACCTAAAGGCAACTAAGTACAGAGATGGTGCTGACATTACAAGCACGGAACTCGAAGGTGGGCCTGCATATTTTCAAGTAGAAGACCAGTCGATGCCTCAAGAGATAGATTTTTGGGGTTACCTGTATGCTCTAAAGGTGATTGACCCTGAACGAATTTGCCCCGATGGATGGAGACTCCCAACCGCACAGGATTGGAACGACTTAATTATGGCCACAAATGTTATGGGCAATGTCATTACACTTGTTGATGATCCTAATGGAATTTGGACTAGTGGAGTAAAAGGCGCTAAGGTTCAAGGAGGCTTTAATGCAAGGCCAGCTGGCTCTTTATTTTTCGAAAATTTACCACCTCCATTTTTTAGTGGTTTTAGCAATATTGCCTCATTCTGGTCAATGCCCGATGTGGACAGTCAAAGTGGCAATCTTACCAGTCAAATTTTCAATATTATTAAATATAGTGACGACAACTTTGGTGTTCAAAATTACCCTGAAGAAGTGGTGCCAGGAACTGGGCCCTATAATGGCTTTTCAATTCGGTGTGTGAAAGGAATAAGTCCAACCTCTACAAAATAAAAAAAAGGCCGCTTATAGCGGCTTTTTTCTTTAAAACCTTTTAATCGAGGCTTTTTGCATTTTAGTTGAGGTAAAAAATACTCCATAGTAGCAACATTAAAAAGAATTTAAGTATTAATAATTGATTTAGGTTTTTAAAAATTGTAAATTGTTTGCTTTACATGTAAAAACTTAAAGCCTGATAATATGAAAAAAATTCTAACCATACTATTAATCCTCATTACTGGAGGTTCATTACTTGCCCAAGTTCCACAAAAATTCAGTTACCAAGCAGTGGTACGCAATAATAACGGGGAAGTTATTTCGAACCAAAATATTAGTATTAAAGTAACACTTCTTGCTGGTGGGGTAAGTGGCAGCGCTGTTTACACCGAAACACACTCGGTAACATCATCTCCTTTAGGAATTGTTACGCTCTTAGTTGGCGATGGAGAAGACCAAGTTGGCATTTTCTCGGCTATTCCATGGAACGAAGGAATTTTTATTAAAATTGAAATTGACCTTCTTGGAGGAAATGGCTTTGTTGAGTTGGGCACAAGCCAAATTGTTTCGGTACCATACGCCATTGAAGCGGGAAGCCTTGCAACAGGAAAAATTAGGGTTAAGGCATCGGTTGAGCATAATCCCGAAGAACCAATTTTTGAGGTTCGCAATAGTAACGACGAGGTTGTATTTGCCGTTTACGAAAAGGGAACACGAGTTTACGTTAATAAATCTGAACCTGCGAAAGGTTCCCGAGGGGGATTTGCCATTGGCGGAATTGGCGATAATATAAAGGAAGGAACTATCCCTCATTATCTTACCATTGAGCCCGATAGTGTTAGGTTTAATATCGACCAAAGCACAAAAGGTAGTCGTGGAGGTTTTGCCATTGGTGGCATTGGCGATAATATTAAAGAGTCTTTAATAGACTATATGTTTATTCATCCCGATAGTATCCGTTTTGCTGTTAACGAATCTTTACCCGAAAAAGGTTCTCGCGGAGGCTTTGCCATTGGTGGCATTGGCGATAACATCAAGTTAATAAATAACTATTTATTTGTTAATCAGGACTGTACTTTTGTATACAATACACTTTCGGCTGCTGGCGATATTAATATTGGAGGCAATATTTACACGGGAGGCACAATAACTACGCCACCCGTTTCATTTAACGGTTACACCTACCAAACCATAAAAATTGGAAACCAAACTTGGTTTAAAGAAAACCTACGAACTCTTTTTTACGAAAGTGGCGAATCAATTAGTGCCTTCAATGGTGTATTTGTTTACGGTTACGAAATAATTACAGCTGGAGCATTGGAATCTGAAGACGCTATAAAATATGGGTTGCTGTACTCATGGCAAGCCCTTGAAGTACCTGACAATGTTTGCCCTGCCGGCTGGCACGTTCCAAATTATGGCGACTGGGACGAACTATTAATGACAATAGGATTTGATGGTTCAGGGGTTGACTATGTTTTAGCAGGGACGCGTTTAATGGAAGTTGGATTCTGGAACCTAGCATTGGGCGACCTAACTCCCAACAATCTTTCGGGCTTCTCTGGTCGACCAGGAGGCTATGGACAATACCCAAATCAATATTTCGATATTAATGATAGAGGCTACTTTTGGACATCGCAACAGGGTCTTGGAAACCCTGCAGCAGTATACTCATTATCGAAATCCGATGGAGTTGAGTGGATAGAAAACTTTGGACTTTCGGGTAATGAAATGTACTCAGTTAGGTGCATAAAGGATAACTGGTAAAAATTGATTACTGCAAAAATACAAAAGCCGAGGGTTACTCGGCTTTTTCACTTATTAAAGTTCTTATTCTCACTAATTCTTCTTAATCAACTCCATACCTCTGGTAATGGCCTGCTCATTCATTGGAATTAAATGATGGTGCCTTTCGGGAAGCGACTTTTTAAGACCTTTAATTACATTCTCGAGTTTAACAACAGGCTTTGCTTTAAGATAAGCCCCAAGCACAATCATATTAAATGTTTTTGCGCTTTGTAATCGTGCAGCTTCCTCGGTGGCTTCAATTTGGTAAATGGTAATATCTTTTCTTTTTGGTGGGTTAATAATACCATTGGGATCGTAAATAAGTACTCCACCTGGTTTAACCGAAACTTCGAATTTGTCGAGCGACTGCTGATTAAGTATTATAGCTGTATCGAACTCCTGAAGAATTGGTGAACTTATTCGGCTATCGCTTAGAATTACTGTAACATTAGCAGTACCTCCACGCATTTCGGGACCATACGATGGCATCCACGAAACCTCTTGCTCCTGCATAATTCCGGAGTAGGCAAGAATTTTACCCATCGAGAGCACACCCTGACCACCAAAACCTGCAATAATTATTTCTTCTGTCATAACTTATGCTTTTATTTATCAGTAAATTAACCTTTAATGTCGCCCATTGGATAAACTGGGAACATATTCTCAACCATCCATTCGTTCGATTTAACAGGCGAAAGTTTCCAGCCAGAGTTGCAAGTCGAAACAACTTCAATAAATTGAGTACCTTTCTTTTCACCTATATTTTCGAATGCCTTTTGAAGGGCTTTTTTGCACTTACGTACAGCCGCTGGGGTATGTACTGCTTGGCGAGTTACAAAATTAACAGCTGGCAGTTGCGCAATAAGTTCTGTTATTTTTAGCGGGTGGCCTGTCATAGCAATATCTCTACCATATGGAGAGGTTGAAGTTGGCATACCCTCAAGTGTTGTTGGTGCCATTTGACCTCCGGTCATACCGTAAATTCCGTTGTTAATAAAAATAACAACAATGTTTTCGCCTCTGTTGCAGGCATGAATAATTTCGGCAGTACCAATCGAAGCTAAGTCGCCATCGCCCTGATAGGCAAATACACGTTTGTTAGGTAGTAAGCGAGCAACCGCTGTAGCAACGGCTGGTGCACGTCCGTGAGCTGCTTGCTGCCAATCGATATGCAGATAATTGTACGCTAACACGGAGCAACCCACAGGCGAAACACCAATGGTGTCCTCCTGAATGTTAAGTTCCTCAATAACTTCAGCAAGAATTTTATGAACTACTCCGTGGCTACAACCAGGGCAGTAATGCATGATCTTGTCGGTTAAAACCTTCGATTTTTTATAAACCAGGTTTCCCTCTTTAATTATATCTTTTACTTCTGCCATAACTATTTCCCTTTCTTAATTAGTTCATCCAACGCCTTAACAACTTCGTTGGGAGTAGTTACTACGCCTCCTAAACGACCAAAATGTTCAACTGGAACTTTTCCATTAACAGCAAGGCGAACATCTTCAACCATTTGCCCTGCGCTCATTTCAACACTAAGAAATCCCTTTGCCTTTGAGCACATTTCATTTATTTTTTTCGTTGGGAAAGGGTAAAGTGTTATTGGACGAAGTAGCCCAACTTTTACTCCCTTTGCACGTGCAATTTCAACCGCCTTTTGACAAATACGGCTCGACGAGCCATAGGCAACTAAAACGTAATCGGCATCGTCGCACTGAAAGGTTTCGAAGCGAACCTCATTTTCTTTTATAACCTTATACTTCTCAATAAGTTTATGGTTAAACTTCTCCTGTCGCAAACTATCGAGTTCGAGCGATGTAATTACATGGTAATCGCGGTTAGACTTTTTACCAGTTGTAGCCCAAGTGCCCGATATTTTTTCAATTTCGGCATCGGTCCAACGAGGTTTAATTTCGCTAAGCTGAACTTTTTCCATCATTTGACCAATAACTCCATCGGAAAGAATTAGAACTGGGTTGCGATACTTAAATGCCAGATTGAAACCAAGCTCCACAAAGTCGTTCATTTCCTGAACCGAAGCGGGGGCAAGAACTATTAAATGGTAATCGCCGTGACCACCACCTTTAACCGACTGAAAGTAATCGCTTTGTGCAGGCTGAATGGTACCTAAACCAGGACCTCCACGAACTACGTTTACAATTAAGCAAGGTAACTCGGCACCAGCTATATACGTAATGCCTTCTTGCTTTAAACTAATACCGGGGCTCGAAGATGAGGTCATAACCTTTTTGCCACAAGCGGCCCCACCGTACACCATATTAATGGCGGCCACTTCGCTCTCGGCCTGAAGAACTACCATACCGGTTTCTTCCCAAGGTTTTCGGAGCATTAGGGTTTCCATAATTTCTGACTGAGGGGTAATAGGATAGCCAAAGTAGCCGTCGCATCCGCAGCGAATTGCTGCTTCAGCAATAACCTCGTTCCCCTTCATGAGTTTGTATTCTGCCATGTTTACGTTGATATTTAAAAATTCAACAAAATAAAAATACCTGGGTTAAGCGTCGGCTTCAACCTTAATTTTGTACACTTCAATTACGCTATCGGGACATACCAATCCGCAGTTTGCACATCCAATGCATGCCTCGGGATTTGCCATGTAGGCATAGTTGTAACCCTTGCCGTTAACTTCACGGGCTAGGGCAAGAACTTTTGTTGGGCAGGCCACAACACAGAGACTGCAGCCTTTGCACTTCTCAATGTCAACCTTTACTGCTCCTCTTACTTTTGCCATAGGAATATTGTTTGTAGATTAATGAATTATAGTAAACTGTATAAATTATTTAGAATGATGTTCCTGAAACTTCTTTAGACGAAGTTCAAGGTCAGGAATTTGGCTGTCGCGAACCTGCGAAACGCATGCTCGTAAACCTTCGGTTCGTTCGCTACCAGTGATAGCTAACGAAATGGCGCTAATTCCGTAGTAAAGTAACTCTTCAACTAAATCTTCGCCAGTAAAACCTGGGTACGAAATGGTAAAGTAGAAACCATCGGCCAAAGGCTTGTCTTCGTCCATATTGTATACTATGCTAAACCCATACTGGGTAAAAAGTGCTTTCATTACTCGTGCCCTTTCGCCGTATTCCCTAATGGGTTCAACAAAGTTGAAAGTGCCATCGCTTGCAGCTTTTAGCATGGCTGCAAGGCCATACTGAGTTGAGTGGCAAACTCCCGAAGAGAGCGAGTAAACGCCTCCAAATATCATGGCGTAACCAAACTGATCGGATGAAAAGAATCGTTTTAAATCGGGGAAACTGCGATTAAATAGCGTATTACTAATAACAAGGCAGCCAATTCGCTGACCAGCATAACTAAACGACTTTGAACTCGATATTAAGAGTAACCAGTTGTTGGTGTACTTTGCAACGCTAGCTTGGTACGGGGGCTCGCCGGGTTTCGACATATCCTTACGAAAGTCCATGGCAAAGTATGCCAAATCTTCAATAACAATGGTGTCGTACTTTGTGGCAAGTTCGCCAATTATTTTAAGCTCATTTTCGGTGAAGCAAATCCACGATGGGTTATTTGGGTTCGAGTATAGAATTGTACTTATGTTGCCCTTCGACAGGTAACTTTCGAGTTTTTCGCGTAGTTTTTCACCCCTAAAGTTGTAAACATCGAAAGTTTCGTACTTCATACCCAAAACCTTAAGCTGCTGCTTTTGAACAGGGAAGCCAGGATCGATAAAGAGAACTGTATCCTTTTGGGCATAACACCTATTTGTAAGCAGGAAGCAAGCCATGGCGCCCTGCATTGAACCAACGGTAGGAATGCAGCCCTGCTCGGCCACATCAATATCCATAAACTTTTTTACAAATCGCGATATTTCCTTTTTTAGCGCAGGAACACCGTCGATCATTGGGTATATTTGAGCAACACCGCTACGTAAGGCTTCTATTTCGCCCTCGATACCAATATTTGAAGGAGCCAAACCGGGTACGCCCATTTCCATTCGAACATATTTTTGACCAGTTGCCTTTTCAATTTCGTTTACCAAACGAACAAGTTCTCGAATAGAGGCGCGTCCAACTTTGGGTAAAGTAGCATCGATTATTTTGCCTTTAACAATATTGTAAGGTATTGGAGTTTCTTGCATAACACATTTATTTACTGCACATTAATAATCTTCACTAACACACTAAGGTACAAATATTTTTGAAAGTACAATTTTAGCAAAGTTTTTAATGAATTAAAAGCATTTTAAGCATATTTGGTATCAAATTGTTATTTAATATCGAAATTTAGAATCATTTTAAAATTAAAATGACAAAAACAGCCAAAATAAAACAAGCCCATTGAATTAGTAATCCAATGGGCTTAAAACCATAAAAATATTTTATTAAACCTACCAACCAGGGGTAAAATTCAATCCAATAAATGCCGATTTAAACCCACCCAACTGGAAAGGAACTGCATAAAAAGGTTCGAGAATAAGTGCGCCAAATAAATTTACCCTGAAGCTAATGCCTGTGCTTACTACGGGAATTTTTTCGTCGGGGTCTGTAGTACTCCATTTAAATTTGGGATAATTAGTGCGTGTCCAAGCAACACCAGCATCGGCAAATAGGGCTAATTCGGTAAAAATTACTTTCGACTTAATTAATGTTAACCTTTCGGGTCCTGTAAAAGGCATACGAATTTCGAAATTAACCACGGCCATTTGATCGCCTTGAATTTGATTGTAATTCACATATGTACTACCTAACTCTGTTGGATTATACAAAGCGCTCCTGTCGTAACCCCTTACTAACCAAGGATAACCTAAGTAAAGTGGATAAAGACGTCGACTAATATCGGAGCCATGCCTTCCGTAGTAATACCCACGAAATGCGAAGCTGAATGGTTTCTGGAACTTATATGCTCTAAAGTCGACAAGGGTTCCTAAGTAGTTTATTGCTCCAAATACGCCTTCAAGTTGAAAGCGAGTTCGAACGCCATTCATTGGTGAAGCAATGCCAAACGATGAATTATCGATTACAAAAGCAGTATTAACTCGTTGAAGCGAAAATCCTTCGGGAGCATCTCCTTTGTCTCTGCGTGTTCCATAGTAATACCTGTCGACGTATACATTAGAATGAATGTCGAGCCTATAATTGTACCATGCCTGACTGGCCCCCATTTCGAAACGAGTGGTTTGCGATAAGGGAAACTGAGCCATTCCTCCTAGGGCAGTTTCGAATGTACGCAAGTAGTACAATTTTATTGTGTCGACCAAATGAAGATTGCCTTCTGAATCGGGAACAAAACCTGATGAGATATAGTATTGCCCATACGAGTATGGAATATGCGAAACGGTTGCTCCCCAGGTTACTCGTCGTTTTTGATTTATATAGGTAAGCTGTCCTCCAAAATCGTAAATTTCGCCATTAAGCGCGAGACCTGCATGAAATAAATTGCCTCCAACTATGTCGCTAAAAAGCATCTCCACGCCACCGGCCATTCCAGTTCCCATTTGGCTCGACGAAATACCAACCCCAGAGTTGGCTATGTAGTCGAGTTTAAATTTTGGCCTATACGCTACCACTTTGAACGAATCGACAGGCGTTTGGGGAAGGGTTTGGCGCTTAAGTATATTCCGATCGATAATTCCTGCTACAGGCCTATTTAACGGAGGAAGTGTACCTGCAGTAAAATCGACCATCGATGGAAATACCTCATCGCTATAAAGTTCGCTCGATTTTGCTGTGAATATCGAATACTTGCCATCGAAATAGTATGAGTATGCAAAAATATCGGCCTCGACCGAGTAGCTAAAAGCAGGGGCAAGCTGCGTAATACCACTTATTCCTGTAAGTATTCGCGTTTCTTGGCAAACCTTTTCGGTTTCAATGTCTAATCGGTAAAGGTTTCGAAAACCATCGCGGTTCGAAAGAAAATGAATTTCTTGTCCCGATGCCGAAAAAACTGGATTTAAGTTCCATGCACCAGGAAAAACATTATGAACAGTAATTTTCTTAGTTTCCACATCGAGGGTAGCAATATAGTAACCTGGTGTTCTTTTGGTTAGCAAGTCGATTTCGGATGGCTTATCGGTTACAAAAACAATACGTTTACCATCGGCCGACCACGAAGGGTGAATATTGCACCAAGGATCGGTAGTTAAGCGTTCAACATTTTTAGTTTGAAAATTATAGAAATACAAATCGTTATGCCCATCAACTAAGCCCGACACTACAATACCATCGCCTTTAGGCGACCAAATGGGGTAATTAAATGCAGGAACGCCAGGGATTTCAATTTCATTTACAAGTTTTCGTCTTTCAACATCGACAACAAGAAGTTTGTTTTTACCCTTTGTAAAAGCCACAAAAGCAAATTGTTTACTGTCGGGCGACCAGGTTCCAGCCGATTCGATAAAGTTTAGAGCATCAATTTCGTTTTTATGAACTACCGACGATACCTTTTGAATTATTTTTCCGGTTTGTGCATCGGCCAAAAAAAGGTCGATATCAAATAAATCCTTTTCGGAATAAAAGGCAACATACTTTCCGTTGGGGCTAATGGCAGGCGAAATATTTATATGGCCAGCATTTTCCTTATTAATGAGCGATTTTCCCGAAGGGCTATCGACGGTATCCTTCATTATCATTTTATAATGCTCAACATAGGCATTTTGCCATACAGCCGAAAACTCCTTTTCGTCCATGCCCAAGTAGAGTTTAAGTGCAGCTTCGTAACCTCTTTTCGATGTTTCGAGAAAAATTGGGACTATCATTTCGTCGCCAAAAGTTCGACCTACATACGCCCAAAAAGCATGACCATAGCGGTATGGAAAGTAGCTCTGGTCGCGAGTCATTTTATCGAGAGTAGGGAATTTTTTATTCAGAACCGCATCGCGCATCCACATAGCAGTGTGCGGGTCGATACTACCAATGGAGAGGTACTCTGCCATTCCTTCAACCATCCAAAGCGGAAGGTTTCGCAGCGAATTTAGATTTGTTGAATCGCCCGATATAATTGCATTAAACTGAAAAGCATGCACTAACTCGTGCCCAAGCACATGGTCGGTTTGCGCCCACGTTTCGGTTACTGGTAATACTACTCGGTTTTTTAGAGCTTCGGTAACCCCACCGGTTCCAACTCCCACTGAACCAAAAATTGCGGTTGTTTGCTGAAAGTCGGCATGATTTGCGTAAAAAATAAGGGGATTTCTATCTTCTATGGTGTCGCGAAAAACCTGCTGGTGCATGCTGTACCACTGCTCGGCAGCTTTGGCAAGCCTGTTAATTACCGAATCGTTTTTAAAGTAGTGGTAAATTTCGAAGTTTGGTGTTTGGTAAACATCGTACTTAAAATTCTTATAGATAGGCTTATTTCGACCAAAGTACTGACCATATACGGATGGCGCAGCAAAAAGGGAAATAGCTAAAATTGAATACGATAGAATTTTAACACCCAACGATTTCATAACAAATGCAGGTAAAATAAACAATAGGGCAATGTAGGAGAATTTATTATAACAACAAAAAAAATACCAAGTTGATTACTAATAGACAAAATAAGTCCTCAGTCTTCGTCTTCAATTCTCAGTCTTCAATTTCCAGTTCGCTAATAACTATATTGAGTGTGAACTGTGGACTGCAAACTGCCGACTGCCAATTGTGCCCCGATAGTTATCGGGGTGCCGACTGAGAACTGAGAACTTAAAAATGCAACTTCTCCCTTAAATTCTTGTAGCCCGAACTGCTTACTTTTACTCGTGCTCCGCTTTTCATTATTGCAATAAACGATTCCTTCTCGTAAGGTTCCAAGCGCTCAATTTGCGTAATATTGGTAATAAACGAACGGTGAACACGAACAAATTGGTCGGGCGAAAGGCCGTCTTCGAAATGCTTTAGGGTTTGCTTTTTCATGTAACGACCTTTTGCTGAATATATCATCACATAGTCGTCCTGAGCTTCGAGGTAATGCACTTCGCTTACGGGAACAATATTAATGCCTTTGGCATCCTTAACCACAATTCGGGTAATTGGCATGCCCGCGGCCAGTTCAGTTGATACTTCTGCACTTGGCGTTGCTGGAGCAGTTTCCGTTACTAATCGGCTCCTAACTTTATCGAGCGCAGTGGTTAATCGTTCTTTCGAAAATGGCTTAAGCAAGTAGTCCGTAGCATTTCGCTCAAAAGCCTTTATGGCAAACTCGTCGTATGCTGTTGCAAAAATTACCTGAGGGTTATGGTCGATAAGTTCGAGAACTTCGAATCCATTTAGCCTTGGAAGCTGTATATCGAGTAAAACGAGGTCGGGCTTCTCCTTATTAATTGCCATAACAGCCGAGTATCCATCGGGGCATTCGGCAATAATATCAATATTGGAATGTTCGCTTAAGTATTTTCGAAGTAACTGGCGAGCTGGTTCCTCGTCTTCTACAATAATTACTCTCATTTCGAAGAATTTATTGGTTAAATGGAATAGATATAGTTACCGAAAAAACTGAATCGGTTTGGCTAATGCTCAGTAGCGATTCGGCTCCATAAATTAGCTTAAGCCTACGGCGAATATTATCGAGCCCTACTCCTGCCCCAGCAGCTGCAAAGGGATCGGATGGAATTGTATTTGAAACGGTTATTTCCAAACCTCCAGTATATTTTACAACTTTTGCAACAATTTCAGTTTCGTCGGGGGTTTGAGCAACGCCGTGCTTTATGGCATTTTCGAAAAGGGGCTGTATAATCATACCGGGAACATTTACACTTAGGCATTCGGGAGTAACTTCGAAACGATACGAAAGTCGCGAGCCAAAGCGAACCTTTTCAATTTCGAGGTAGCCAATACAGCACTCCACCTCCTTTTCCAACGGCACCATGCTCGATGGCGATTGCCGAAGCGAGTAGCGTAGAAGTTCCGAAAGTCGAATTATCATTTCCTGCGCCTTTTCGGGGGCCGTTATGGTTAGCGAACTTACCGAATTTAAACTATTGAAAAGAAAGTGAGGGTTAACCTGTAACTTGAGCCAATTGAGTTCGGCATCCTTTACCAGCGACTTAAGTTCACCTTCGCGAACCAGTTTTTCCCTGAAATTTTGAATGTAAACGGTAAGGTAAAAAACCAACGAAAGGAATAAGTAAGTTGCAATTCCTGCAATAACACGCCCCATGGTGGAACCTTCAATAAAAATCTGATAATCGGAACCAGTTTCGGCATACCATCTAAGAAATGAAAAGGTAACATAAACCTGAATTGCAACACTTAGGGCAGCTGCTCCTGCATGGTTAATGGCAATTGTAAATGTTTTGCCCGTTTCAATATCGGAAAAACGCACCCAGTACCAAAGTCCAAAGGCAAAAAGTGCCCAAACGGAGTTTGTAAAAAGGCTATCGACTAACGAATCGGTAATTGAAATATTAAACAAAAAAACAAGAATGGCGGAATGGATAGCCATAACGACTATCCACCCTGCCATAAAAGCAATTCTTCCTCGTAGTGAACTTACAAAGGGGTGAAGCATTTAGTAACTCTTTATTTCGCCTCCACCAAAAATTACAACACCACGAATTACAAGTTCCTTGTCGGCATTTTCGCCTTCGGTTTTCTGAACATTCATGCGCTTGTCGGAGTAGCCTCCAAAAATTGCAGTAACTTCAATTTTCACTTTCCAGTCGGACGGAACCACAATTTTGGAACCACCAAACAGACAGAACATATCGAGCACATTACGGCCAGAAGCAAGCTGAGCATCGCCCATAAAGAAGGTGCTACCACCAAAAATATTTGTAACTCGTCCACCCTTAAAGTTTTTTGAACTAACGCGTTGCTCGCTTCCACCAAATATCGACATGTCGTCAATGTAATCGGTATCAACAATTCCTTTTCTCATTCCAAAGCGAGGCATGTGCCCTTTACTGTGAAAAATTAGAATTAAACCTATTGCAACAAAAACTGTTGGCCAAAAGAAGTACTTAATTGGGTAGTGGTAGCCTAAAATTTTTGCCGTTAAAAACATACCACCAACACCAATAAGAACAAGCCCTGTAACTCGCGACTCGTTTTTGCCAAGGCTAATTAAGCCAATAACAATGAGAAGCGATGGCCAAGTGAAAATGTATCGATTCCAGTCGTATGGTATCATGTCGAACCTATCGGCAAAAAGAAAAAGGCCAATAGTGATGAGCACAAGACCGAAAATTAGTCGGCTACTGTTTGCTCGGGTTGGGTTAACTTCCATTCTTTCCATAATTATTTGGTTTTATAATTTGACACAAATGTATGCTGACATAAACTATTAAGTAAGCATAAATCGGTAAAAGGGGGTAAAGAAGTAGGTGAAAGGCGTAAAATGAACAAAAAATGGGTTAGTATATCAATTCGTCAACCCCTTCTTTACCTATTTGAAGTTGTTGTGCAAGTAGTTTTGGGTTATTAACCTCAACAGCCAATGAAATATGCTTATGAAAGAAAATTATAGCTTCATCGTCGGGAAAGTGATTGTCGAAATCGAAAATATGAACTTCAACCTTTCCAGAAATATCCGACTCGCTTTCGGACCAAACAATGGCCATTGCCTTGTAAAGATTTCCACCCCACTGAACTCCAACTGCAAAAACACCATTTTGGGGAGTTAACTTTCCGGCCTCTTCAATTTGAACCATAAGCGTAGGGAAACCAGCATCTCGGAAGAAATGAGTTCCCTTTCCGAGCCCTCCAATAATTATGTACTGATGGTCGAGGTAAGCGTTGGCTCTTTGTATTCGACCTTCCTTAAGAGCTTTACGAATTGCCGTTGAGCTAACAGTTTCGTGCTGAATGTCCTGTTCGGGAATTTCCTCAACCCCAAAGTTTAACTCTTTACTAAGATTATAAAGGTATTCGTAATCGCCCTGTTTATTATGCCCAAAATGATGGTTAAAGCCAACAACAATAAACCTTGCTCCTAGTTTTTCGATTAATATGTTTCGAATAAACTGCTCCGATGAGGTTCGCGAAAACTCAAGTGTAAATTTAACAATTATTAAATGGTTAAGCCCTGATTTGCTAAGCAGCTCAATTTTTTCCTTTTGCGAGTTAATAAACATTAAATCCTTCCCCTCAGTTTCGGGATAAAGCACCTTGCGAGGGTGAGGGTAAAAAGAAATAAGCACCGATTCGCCCCCTATTTGACGAGCAATTGCGTTAATTCGGTTAATAATTGCTTTATGTCCAATATGAACTCCGTCGAACGATCCTGTTGTAACAACTGGGTTTTTAATGCCTTTGGCATTTTCGAAACCGTAGTGAACCTGCATTTTACATTTATTTATTAAAAGCCTTATTTGCTTCTATTTGCAAAACTACTTTACAAAATAGGCAATTTTTTCGAGTGATGTTATCATATCGTACTCCTCGAGAAAAATGGTGGGGGGAACATTTAAGGGTGTTGTAGTAAAGTTTAAAATTCCCTTAACACCAGCTACAATAAGCATATCGGCAATTTGCGATGCCGAATCGGGTGGAGATGCAATAATTGCAATTGTAATTTTTTGTTTTGCAACAATTTCCTTAATGTCGCGAATGTGGTAACAGTTAACACCTGCAATAACCCTGTTTACCTTATTTTCGTCCACATCGAATGTTGCAACTATGTTTAACTTAGGTCGTTTACCCTTAAAGTAAGCAGTTATGGCTCGACCTAAATTTCCCATACCAACAACAGCTACATTAAAACCTTCGTTGTGGTCGATTATTTGGCCAATAACATTCACCAGTTCCATGGCATCGTAGCCACGTTTTTTCATGCTTGAATAGCCAATAAGCATAAGGTCGCGACGAACCTGAACCGCCGTAATACTATGAAGACCAGCCATTTCGTGAGAATATATATGAGTTTTGCCTTTCGAAAGGCAATCAAGGAGGGAACGGCGATATTCGCTTAATCGTTCAACAGTTTTACCCGGTAGCTTCATTTTACTCTTCTTTGATCTAAACCAATTGCTTAATGATTAATACAATAATCTGCAAAAGTAACCTTTTTAAAAATTTACTTGACACCCTAAAGGCAATTTGTGCTTTATGCTAAGAAACTGTTTAAATTTTATTCATTAGAAATGCTCTGATAATTGCCCACGCCCCGATAGTTATCGGGGTGAGCCCGTGGGTCAATATAAAAGAAGATGCTGGGCTTCCCGCCTGAACGGAGGGCAGGCAGCCCAATAAGTATTTGCTATTATTTGGCTAAAGCCATTGTTTGTACCTTATCTCTTCCACGGGCTATACTTCAACAGGCTCAGCAACCAGCCCGTGGCAATTGAAACCCAGAATATTAATAAAAACTTAAACAGTTTCTAAATCTAAATCCCAGCAATATCTTCTACTATATTTTTTAGTGGAAGAGTTACAATAAAAGATGACCCTTCGTTAATGGCGCTCTGAACTTCAATGTTTCCTTTATACATGTCGACTATTCGCTTTACAATGCTTAAACCCAGCCCGCTTCCCGAAACGTTTTTGGTACTGGTATTATGAATTCGTGAAAATTCGTGAAAAAGTTTAGGAATATCATTAATATCAATTCCATAGCCAGTGTCGGAAATAACAATTTTAAGATCGTTGCTTGTGTTCGAAAGGCTACAAACCACCGAACCCCCATTTTTATTATACTTAACTGCGTTTGATATAAGGTTGTTTAAAATAATTTCCATCTCCTCGGGATCGGCCATAAAGGGTTCGGTAAGGTTGTTTTCGAGTATAATACTAACATCGAACTGAACCGCTAATGGAAGCATGGTGTCGATAGCCGACTTTGCGACAAGGCCCAAGTCGAGTTCAACAAACTCGCGTTTCTTTTTCCCCGATTCAATTCGGGTTAAGTCGAGTAGGTCCATTATTAAACTTCGCATACTTTTAATGCGCGACAACGACCTATCGATCATATCGTAGTAGGCATCAATACTGTCACCAGCTTGTTTTTCTTGCATCATTTGCAAGTAACCTTCAATGGCGTTTAAAGGCGATTTTAGCTCGTGCGAAAGCACTGTAAGAAACTGAAAACGAACCTGTTTTCCCTCCTTGTGGAGTTTTCGGGTCATTCTACGAAGAAAGTAGTGCTTTGCAATATTCTCGAGCGAAGCTTTAAGTTCCTGCGGGGTAAAGGGTTTGGGAACAAAATCGTAAGCCCCAATATTTGTTGCTTTAACAGCCAAATCGAGCGATGCGTAGGAAGTTATCATCGTTACAAGAATATCGAGTTGGTTGTTATTAATGTAGTCGAGCACTTCAATTCCCTGCATGCCAGGCAGTTTATTGTCGAGCAGCACTATGGCAGGTGGTTTGGAATTAATAATATCTAATGCTTCTTCGCCTGTAGCTGCTTCAATAATATTAAACTGAATATCGTCGTCCATAAATGGATAGCTAACCGAAAAGTTTCGAAGAATTCGAGACACCCCAGAACGGATACCAGGCTCGTCGTCGACCACAAGTACATCAAGAGTTTCCATATTATACTTTTAAAAGTTTAGCAATTTCCATTTGCAGCTGCTCGGGCCTTACTCCTTTTTCGAGGTAAAGATCGGCTTTAATCCATTTACGCTCCTCTTCGGAGTTAATTCCGAACGAGAATCCTGTTTCGGCCGAAACGGCTGTTGCAAGTATAATGGGAACATCGGGGTAGCGACGTTTCATTTTGTAGCAAAGAATAAATCCACTATCCTCGTTTTCCATCATAAGGTCGAAAATTGCGAGGTCGGGTTTAATGGTTTGCAATAAAACTTCCGCCTCTTTTTGCCCATCGGCACTAATAACCTTGTATCCAAATCGTTCTAATTGAAACTTAATTTGAAAAAGGTAATCGGAGTCATCGTCGACCAAAAGAATAGTTTTTTGATTTTTCATTGTTTCTTACTATTTATTTTCAATACTAAAAACATATACAAATAGTTTACAACTAAATAGTTGCTTCAACGCTACTACTCAACCGTCGATAAATCGCGGGGAATTATTATTTTAAAAGTTGTTCCCGTTGGCCCTTTGCTCGAATCGGTATTCGACTCAACCTCAATTCGGCCTTTGTGCATTTTAACAACACCATAAGTGGTAGCAAGACCAAGCCCTGTGCCTTTACCAATTCCCTTAGTTGTAAAAAACGGGGTGTAAAGTTTATCCATATTTTCTTCGGGAATACCAACCCCTGAGTCAATAACTGAAAAAACAATCTCGGCATTAACTTCGTCAACTTCAACGCATAGGGTTCCTCCATTGGGCATTGCTTCAATGGCATTTTTATTTAAATTTGTAAGCACCTGCATCAGTTGCTCGTAGTCGAGGTTGGCCTTACGGTTTTTTGTTTTACACACCACCGAAGTGGATATATTTTTTGGTACAACAACCGACGAAATACTATCTTCGGCAAGTTTTTGCAAATCAATTTCCTCGGCTCGCACCTGATTTTTACGGGCAAAGTTAAGAAGCCCACTCACAATTTTTTTACACCTTTCGGCTTGCGAAGCAATAAGTTCAATGTCTTGCCTAACTGGGTCGTCGGGAGCGCACTCGTCGAGAAGAATATTGCTGTACATTAATACAACACCCAACGGATTGTTTAGTTCGTGAGCTATTCCTGCCGAAAGTTGCCCCATGTGGGCAAGTTTCTCCGACTGCTTAAGGGCTTGCTGCACTTTGGCCAGTTGCTCATTTGAAATAGCAAGATCCTTAATAGAATAGTGCAACTCCTCAATGGTGTAGGGCAAACACATTTCAACCTCGGCTAGTCCTTCAACAATAGCAACGGCGTGCTCATGACAAGTATCGTAGCCGCAGGCTCCACAGTTAAGATGGTCGCGATTTGTAATTTTTCCCATCGATGCCAAAACCCTAGCAACCTCATCCTCGGAGGGTTTTTGCTTTCTACGGTCCAACGACTCGAACTGCTGGGTTAGGTCAATATCCTTAAACTTATCGAAATTTATTTGCCATTCGACCATTTTTTGTTTCGACATTTTAGTTTGAACATACGATGAAATGTACGTTTGCTTTTCGAATCGTCGGCCACCCGAACTCATGCCAGGGCCCGAAATGCAACCCTTGCAGCATAGTAATTCGAGATTTTGGTTTTTCAAATTCCCCTCTTCAAACTCCTTAATTGCCTCCTGAAAACCAATTCGACCTTCGGCAACAATAACGTTCCCTTCGAGCAGGTCGTCGTTAATATTAACGGTTTGAATTAGGCCTCTACTAATTGGAAAAACAGCTCCCTTTCCTGCCTGTGGCGGATCGAAATCGGATGGGTCAATAGTATTTGGGGAATATCCTGAATTGTCGAACATTGCTCGTAGTTCGCGGAAGGTGAGACCAAAGTCAACCTCGGGCGATTCGTCTTTTTTGGCAATGCAAGGGCCAACAAACACAATTTTAACATTGTCGCCATGAATTTTTCTGACAATTCGGCTCATGGCAACCATTGGCGATGCAATTGGAGCCAACTGCTTAACCAAATCGGGGTGGTAAAAACGAATGTAGTTAACTATCGATGGACAATCGGACGAAATATAGCCCTTACCATCCTTGCTCTCGAGCAGTTTTTTGTACTCATTGGCAACAAGGTCGGCGCCAAAGGCTACTTCGAATACATAGTCGAAACCCAATGCACGCATCATACCCACAAATCGTTTATGATCGGTTATTTCGATAAATTCGGCTGGAAAACTTGGTGCTACAATAGCGGCTACCTTCTCGGCTGATTGCAGAAGCGCTTTTACCTCCGAACGGGTAATGAGAAAAACTTTTGCATCCTGACTACAAACCTTAATGCAGTTTCCACAGCCAATGCACCTGTCGGTAATTACCTCGGCCTGCCCATTCATAATTTTAATGGCCTTGGCTGGACACTCGCGCACACAGGTGTAGCATACCCTACATAGTTCCTTTATGGTATAAACCAATTGTTTATGTTCTTTGCTAAGGGCCATTATTTAATTTGTTTCAATTACGTTATTTTATTCCAACGATTTACCTTTTAAGTACTTTGCGTGAAGCAGTTTTTTTGCCTTTTCGCTGCCGGGTTTCTCCAACTGCTTATCGTAAATTTCCTGAACTTGTGCGTTTTTATGAGCCACTTTTATGGTTTCTACATCATCAATTTCGTAAAGTGATCGGGCTCGTGCTTTTGCCTCCTTTTCAACAGCACCAAAGGGTTGCCCGCCACCGCTAATGCAACCACCGCTACAGGCCATAACTTCAATAAAATGAGCATTCGATTTGCCCTCCTTTACTGTAGCAATTAACTTTTCAATATCGGTTAAACCGCTAACCACAGTAACATTCACCAGCTCCTTTCCCATTGCTATCGAAACCTCCTTTACGCTTGTTACCAATCGCAACTCATTAATTTTAGGCGAAGTCATCTCTTTACCAGTTCGTAAAAAGTGTAATGTACGCATAATGCCTTCGGTTGTTCCACCCGATGCGGCAAATAGTTTACCCGCCGAACTTCTTATACCAAAAGGAGAATCGGCTTGTTGTGGTTCAATATTATCCAAATCAATTCCGTTGAGTTTAATTAAACGAACCAACTCACGGGTCGAAAGCACAACATCGACATCGAAAACACCCTTCGAGGTCATTTCAACTCGTTGCGATTCATTCTTTTTAGCTAAGCATGGCATTATGGATACAGAATAGATGTTTCCATGATTAATTTTTGCCTCGTTTGCGAAGTACGATTTGATTATTGCCCCCATAATTTGCTGAGGCGATTTTGTTGTGGAAAGATTTGGCAGCAGTTCGGGATAAAACTGTTCGATGTAGCGAACCCAAGCAGGGCAGCAACTCGATAGAACTGGCAGGTTAACTCCCAAATTAATTCGTTCATTTAATTCGGTTGCTGCCTCCATAATGGCAAGGTCGGCAGCAAAAGAAGTATCGAAAACGTACTTGAAACCAATTTTACGGAGAGCCGAAACAATAAGCCCATTTATGTCCTTGCCAGGCTTTAACCCAAAGGTTTCGGCAAGCGAAACGGTAACTGCTGGCGCGTACTGCACAATAGTAGTTAACGATTTATTACTAATAGAATCCTGCACCTCGTCGATATTGGAATGCTCGTGAAGAGCACCTGTTGGACAAACCATAACACATTGTCCACAGGCAATACAGGTTGAAAAGTTTAAATCGCGATTCATTGTAGTGCCAACATGGGTTTTTGATCCCCTACCAGTGAATTCGAGAGTTGAAACAGATTGAATTTCGTCGCATACCCGAATGCACCTGCCGCATAAAATACATTTTGCAGGATCGCGAACTACACCAGGGCTGGAGAGGTCGAGTTTATGTCGTATTTTTCGTCCCGAAATTCTCCGTTCTCGAATATTTAGTTCAACCGAAAGATTTTGAAGTTCGCAATCGCCATTTCGTTCACAGTAAAGGCAATCGTCGGGGTGGTTACTCAAAAGTAGTTCGAGTAAGGTTTTACGCGCCTTAACTACCCGCGGCGAGTGCGTATTAATTTTCATTCCATCCTCAACAACATTGGAGCACGAAGTTACGAGACCACTAACCCCTTCAACTTCAACTACACAAATACGGCAAGCTCCTGTTGGCGAAAGTCCCTTCATACTGCAAAGCGTAGGAACCTTAATTCCGTTCCTGAAAAGCGCAACAAGAATTGTGTCGCCCTTACGAACCTGAATGGTTTTGCCGTTAACCTCAATATTAAAATTCATAGCTTTTCCGTTAATCTATTTAAAGAAAACCGCACCAAACTTGCAGGTTGTTTCGCAAACTCCGCATCCAATACACTTTTCCTCAACTACAAAGTAAGGCGAACGGGGTGTGCCAATTATGGCATTAGTAGGGCACTTTTTGGCACACGCCGAGCATCCGGTACACTTATCGACGTCGATGTAAAAAGTACGTAAATTCCGGCAAACGCTTGCAGCGCATTTCCTGTCGAAAATATGCTCCTCAAACTCCTCTCGGAAGGACTTAAGTGCGCTAAGCACAGGATTTGGGGCAGTTTGACCAAGCCCACAAAGCGATGTATCGCGCATTACTTCGGCTAAACTTTCGAGAAGAATAATTCCCTTGAACCGTTCGAGGGTGTTGTGCCCTTCGTCATTAACTGGGCGTCGGGTAATGCTTTCGAGAATTTCGTACATTCGGCGCGAACCCTCACGGCAAGGGATGCACTTTCCGCAGCTTTCGTACTGAATAAAGTTTATGAAAAACTTAATGGTATCAATTATGCAAACGGTATCGTCGAGAACGGTAATTCCACCCGACCCCATGGCCAAACCTTCGGCCTTTAGCGTTTCGAAATCGATTGGAGTATTCATTTTTTCGGGTACGGTACAGCCACCCGAAGGCCCTCCCATTTGTATTGCTTTAAGCTTTCGGCCTTTGGGTACACCCTGTGCCAGTTCTACTAAAGTTGAAATGCTAACACCTAAGGGCACTTCGACCAAGCAAGTAATATTTACTTTTCCCGATACGGAAAAGAGCTTAGTTCCCTTCGATTTTTCAGTGCCTTTTAGGGCAAAATTTTCGGCTCCCTTGCGAAGTATTAAAGGAATATTTGCAATTGTTTCGACATTATTAACTACTGTTGGCTTACCAAAAAGCCCTTTTTGAGTTGGAAAGGGGGGTTTAAGAGTAGGCGCTCCACGTTTACCTTCGAGGCTGCTAATAAGAGCCGTTTCCTCGCCGCACACATATGCTCCGGGCCCTTTTCGTAAAATTATTTCGAGGCTAAACCCACTGTCGAGAATATTATGTCCAAGCAAACCTGCATTATAGGCCTGTTGAATTGCATTTTCGAGTCGCTGAACAGTAATGCTGTAACGGTTACGTGTATATAAGTATGCTTTGCTAGCACCAATTGCATAGGAAGCAATGGCAATACCTTCGATTATTTGGTGAGGGTTGCTCTCCATCATTAATCGGTGCATAAAAGCACCCGGGTCGCTTTCGTCGGCATTGCAAACAAAGTACTTTTGGTTAGCCGTTTCGGCTAAAGCCATTTTCCATTTTTGACCAGTATTGAAGCCTCCTCCACCCCTACCTCGCAGCCCGCTTTTTTCAATAGTATTACAAACATCCTCGAGGGTTAACCGGCTTATAGCCATTGTAAAAGCGCTATAACCACCAAAGGCAATATACTCTTCGATGCTCGCAGGGCTAATAATTCCAGAAAGGGCAAGAATGTCACGCGATTGACCTTTAAAAAAGGCTATTTCGTCGAGAAAAGGAATACCCATCCATGGCTGATGAAGTTGGCTACGATACTGGCCAACAACGTTATCGGGAGGAAGATAGTTATTTAGGGTACCATCGAGAATAAAAGGGACATCGTTGGCTTTAACATTTCGAAATACAATTCTCGACTTACCAGGGATTTGCACATCCATTAATGGTTCGAAGCTGCAAAGGCCATTTGAGCCAACCTCAACAATATCAATATCCAATTCGCGCTCTGCAATGTAGTTTTCAATTGCACTTTTCGTTTCAATTGCACCTGCAGCTACCGAAGATGTTGTTACACCAACTAAAACAACAGTTTTTGTAAGTTTTTCGCGCTTAAGACGCGAAATGTAATCATCAATATCACTTAGGTTTTCAGTTTCCTTTACTCCTCTAATTCTATTTACTAAAGAAGTGGCGTTCAATATTGTATTTCCAGATTCCATCCTAATTGGTTTTCTTCTGTTTTATTTATTGACAGTACGATAGGTTTCGATTAATTCTTCGAGCAGCTCCTTAAACGTGGCTTCGGTTAAGTGGCTTCGGAACACCCCATTTACCTGAATAACTGGCGAATGAGCGCAAGCGCCCATACACGAAACCACTTCGAGGCTAAAATTGCCATTGCGAGTGGTTTGGCCAACTTTAACCAATAGTTGCTTTTCAATTTGTTCAATAATTGTTACGGCGCCAAGCAAGTGGCATGCAGTACCATGACAAACCTGTATGTGACATTTGCCCTTGGCCTTAAAGCGAAACTGGTTGTAAAAAGTTGCCAGTCCATATATTTTACTACTTGCCAAATTCAAATGCGTGCTAAGCATTTCGATTGATTCCTCGGAAAGGTAGCCAATACTATCCTGAATTTCTTGTAAAATGGGAATTAAACTGTCGCGTCCAGCGTGACTGTACTTTTGCAGTATTTTTTCAACCATCTCTTTCATAGCACAACTCAATTCACGTTTAAATCAAAAATCAATTCTAATTGTTTTTTTTATAACAATTGCTAATTACTGGCATTCAATTAATTAGCAATGTTACAGTTTTTTGTTATGGGCAACAATTTAGTGATTTTTTATTAAAATGCAGCTAGTTAGGGTTCATTAATGTTATTTTCGTTTGTAATTTATTAATTACTACCTTTGCTTAGTGTTTAATTCGTAACAATGAACCCAAAAACGCCATTAGTAATTTGCCTAGGAAGTTCCTGCTTTGCAAGAGGGAACAAGAATACTCTTAAAACTATTACTCAGTATTTAAAAAGTCACAATCTTACCGACAAGATCGAATTTAAAGGAGGCCACTGCTTTGGCAAATGCGCCGAAGGGCCTATTTTGCAGGTTGGCGATAAAGTATATACTGCTGTTGACGAATTTAAAGCTATTGAAATACTTGCTAACCATTTCGAAGGCTAACCAAAAACAATTACAAAATGACGCAGCTTTTCAGCATTAGTCAGGAAAAATGCATAAACTGCTTTGCCTGTGTAAGAGTATGCCCTGTTAAAGCCATTGAAGTTAAGGCCGAAAGAAGTTTTGCCGCCATACTTCCAAATAGGTGCATAGGTTGTGGTAGTTGCCTTACAATTTGCCCAGTTAACGCGGTTAGCTACCGCTCGTCGAAAGAAGAAGTTAAAGATTTACTAAAGCATGACGGAAAAGTTGCTGCCATTTGCGCCCCTTCTATATCGGGCGAATTTGCCGACATTAACGATTACCGTAAATTTGTGCAAATGATTAAAGCCCTTGGCTTTGAATATGTTTGCGAGGTAACTTTTGGGGTCGATTTAACTGCCCGAGAGTACAAAAAACTTTTCGACGACTTTAAGGGCAAGTACTTTTTAACAACGGTTTGTCCGGTAGTTGTTTCGTATGTCGAAAAATTTCATCCCGAACTTGTCGATAACCTTGCTCCAATTGTATCGCCAATGACTACAACCGCCAAGGTTGTTCGGAAAGAATACGGCGACGACACCAAAGTGGTTTACATTGGGCCCTGCATACAAAATAAGGATGAAGCGCTTGGAATAGAAGGGGATGGAAAAGTTGATGCTGTACTTACTTTTATTGAACTTCGGGAACTTTTCGAAGAATTCGACATTACCGAAAGCCGTGTTGAGTACAGCGAATTCGACGAACCCATTGGCTACAAAGGCTCATTGCTGCCAATTGCAAATGGAATTTTGCAAGCAGTTGACATAAACGAAGACCTTTTAACTGGCAAAATAATTACCACCGAAGGCCCCGACAATTTACTCGATGCTGTTATGCAGTTCGAGAGTAATGCCGAGGAAATTTCGCGACACTTTAACCTATACTACTGCGAAGGCTGCATAATGGGGCCTGGCACATCGAGAGGGGGGAAAAAGTTTATTCGCCGCACCAGAGTTGTTAACTATGCTAACAAAAGGCTAAAAAAATTCGACAGAGAAAAGTGGGAAAAGCAAATAGAAAAGCACAGTAGCCATAATTTTACAGCTGTTTTTACTCCAAACGACCAGCGACTCCCAGTGCCTAACGACGAAATGGTTCACGAAGTGCTTAAGGTAATTGGAAAAGAATTTGTTGAAAAGGACTCGGGTTGCGAAGCCTGTGGCTACCCAAGTTGCCACGATTTTGCCATTGCAGTTTCGGCAGGGCTTGCCCATACCGACATGTGCTTGAATTTCACCCTGAAAAATCGACAAGAGTACATAAAAACGCTGCGGGCAACCAACGAAAAGTTGGCTAAAACACAGGAAGCTCTTCGTGAATCGGAAAAAATTGCACGAGCCGAGCAAGAAACTGCTCGCGATGCATCGGAAACCACTACAGCAATGCTAAAAAAGCTGCCTTCGGCAGTGGTTATAGCCGATAAAAAGCTAAAAGTGCTGCAAAGCAACCAAAGTTTTATCGACCTACTAGGCGACGATGCGCTGGAGATTAACGAAATTATTCCTGGCCTTGTTGGCGCCGACCTTAAGTCGTTACTGCCATACAATATCTACAACCTTTTCTCCTATGTTCTTCAAAATGCCGAGGACATAAAAAATCGCGACATTCATTACAAGGAACTACTGCTAAACGTGTCGGTGTTTACCATAAAAAAAAATCAGGTTGTTGGCGCTGTAATTCGCGACATGTATGCACCCGAAGTGCATAAAGAAGAAGTTGTTAAACGCATAACCGATGCCATTGATAAAAACTTGGCAATGGTTCAGAAAATTGGATTTTTGCTGGGCGAAGGTGCCTCGGAAACTGAGCAAATGCTCAACTCAATTATTCGTTCGTACAAAGAGGGAAAGAAAACGGAGTAGACTCTATGCTCAGGGCAAAGGGCAAAGGGCTTAGAGAACTAAGAACTGAGAACTGAGAATAAATAAATTCCAACTAGTTTGTCTTTTGTGAACCTGTTTTAAATTGAAATTGAGAAGAAAACAATGAGTAGTGGTTTTTTTATAGAGGTTAACTGCCAGCAAAAGTACCACGATGGCGAACGCATTTGCGGCGACGTGTTCCTTTCGCAGCGTGTTATTGGCGAGGACAGAACCATTGTTGTGCTAAGCGACGGAATGGGTCATGGTGTAAAAGCAAATGTACTCGCAACCCTTACCGCCACCATGGCAATGAACTTTACTAAAGAGCATAAGGAGATTAATAAAATTGCCGAAATAATAATGAATACCCTTCCCGTTTGCTCGGTACGGCAAATGAGCTACTCAACCTTTACCATTGTTGACATTGAGCATAATGGGGTAACCCAAATTCTTGAGTACGACAATCCCGAGTGCTTTGTTATGCGGGGTAACGAAAAGTTTAATCCGGGTTGGCAATGCGTAATTTTACAAAGCGAAACAAATGCCGGAAAGGAGCTGCGATACTGCACTTTTACACCCCAAAAAGAGGACAGAATAGTAATTTGGAGCGATGGAATTGCCCAATCGGGCTTAGGAAGTGCCGATTTACCCTTTGGCTGGGGACTCGAAAACGCACAGGATTTTGTTGTAAAACTCATTAAAAACGAGCCAAACATTTCGGCTCGAAAACTGGCCTCAAAGGTAGTTAACATGGCCTTTATGAACGATGGTTATCACCCTAAAGACGACACAAGTTGCGCCACCATCTACTTTAGGGAACCGCGAAAACTGCTAATTTGCACTGGCCCCCCATTCGACCAAGAAAACGATAAAAAGTTAGCCGATAAGTTTAAAAACTTTACAGGAAAAAAAATTATAAGCGGAGCCACCACGGGCGATATAATTTCGCGCGAGCTAAAGTTAACCATTGAAGATTCGTTTGAGTTTACCGACCCCGACCTTCCACCCATTTCGCACATGGAGGGAGCCGATTTGGTTACCGAAGGAATTTTAACCCTTAGCAAAGTTGTTGAAATACTGCGAAGCTTCAACGAATCGTCAACAGTTGGCAATGGCCCCGCCGACCTTATTGTAAAGCTGCTTTTGGAGAGCGACGAAATACACTTTTTGGTTGGCACAGGCATTAATATTGCTCACCAAGATCCCAACCTACCTGTTGAACTCGAAATACGCCGCACTGTTGCCAAGCGCATGCAGCACGTACTACAGGACAAGTTTTTGAAGGAAGTGAAGATGACGTTTTTGTAGAGGGAAGGTTAATTGGTTGCACTTCGACTTCGCTCAGTGTAAAATTGGTTGATTGGTTGATTGAGTTAATTGGGGGATTGAACAGGGATGTTAGATATTGGATGTTGGATGTTGCCCCGATAACTATCGGGGGTTGGATGTTGGATGACAGACTGAAGACTGAAGACTGAGAACCGAGAACCGAGAACCGACAACCCTTCCCCTAAAACCTCATGCCAACAACCAGCACATCGTCAGTTTGTTTGCCGTTCCCTTTCCATTCTAAAAAAGTCTTTT
>DDWL01000056.1 GCA_002345675.1 Bacteroidales bacterium UBA2287
GTCCTCTCGTGTGGTAACGAAGTAAGAAAAGACGAAATAAATACTGCAAAGTTCTTTGCCACACGAAACATTCGTGCGGCGCAGTGCTAGCCGCTCGAAAATATCATATATTTGCAAAAAAACATATTGTAATGGGAAATACAATAGAAATTCGAAAATCGGTTAGCAGGATTCAACTCGACAAAGAGTTGGAAAAAATTATTGCTAAAAAGAGCAAGCTTAATTTAAGGCTATACATGGGCAAAGTGCGTTTCGAGGGCGTCGATGCCATCGACTACCAAAAGAAAATGCGCGATGAGTGGCAGTAGTGTACTGGTTGACACCAATATTTTAATTTACCTTTTCAAAGGTAATGAGCGTATATACGAACTGCTTAAAGGAAGGGATATTTGGGTTTCGTTTATAACTGAAATGGAATTGCTCGCTTTCGATGGGCACAGTGCTGCCGAGTTAAATACCATTAAAAAATTTTTAGGGCAATGTAAAATTGTGGCTTAATGGACAAAATTAATGCTGCAGTATAACTCAAAGCCAATAATGATGTAGTTTTGGTGCATTTGAAGGCTATGAATAAAAAATTTGCTTTTATTGTGGTTCGAAAAGGACCAAAAAGAATGGAACAAACCACGGTGTCCAGAACTTTCGTTGCAATGACTGTGGTCGGCAATTTCTAGGAGGCGAACGCATTGTCAATCAGTTGTTATGGAGTGAGTACACCGAAGGAAAGCAAACGTATCAGCAGTTATCCGCAAAATATGGGGTGTCAATAAAAACAATTCAGCGAAGGCTCGACAAGGTTTTTGTTAGCAAGAGTTTTACAAAGCCTACTCAGGGGGTGGTAATGATGGACACAACGTATTTTGGTCGTGATTTTGGGGTTATGGTATTCAAGAGCACCGAAGGCCACCATTTATACTGGAAATACGTTAAATACGAGACGATTGCAGGTTATATGGAAGGCATCAACTACCTGAAGGTACAAGGGATGAAGATCCAGGGCGTTGTATGCGATGGACGAAAAGGTCTATTTAAGGCTTTGGCCGAATACCCCGTTCAGATGTGCCAGTTCCATCAAACCGCTATTGTTACCCGTTACTTAACCAGAAAGCCTAAGTTACAAGCGTCGGTTGAACTCAAGAAGATTATGTGGCTACTCCCTAGAACCGACAAGGAGAGTTTCTTCGGGGCACTCGGTGAATGGCATGAAAAATGGGAGAACTTCATCAATGAAAGAGCAAAAAAACCTGAAACGGGCAAAAGCAGATATATTCATAAGCGCCTACGGAGCGCCTACAAAAGCCTTGAAAGGAACAGGGAATACCTGTTCACATGGTACGATAACATGGAGTTAGGTTTGCCCAATACAAACAACCAACTTGAAGGGACTTTTACGGGTTTAAAGAATAAACTACGAAATCATAATGGCTTAAGCCGCAGACGAAGAGAGAAGTTCATCGATGGGTTTTTAAAGGCATCTAGCGAGTAAAATAATTACAAAGGAAAAGGCTGGTGGAAGTCAGCCTTAGTAACCATTTTGCTCGGTCAAGATATTCCTGACAGGTTGCTCCCCAGCAGAGCCTGTTTCTGCTTACTTGACTTTCAAATATCACATTAATTGGAATACGCTAACTGTTGAGGTGAAAATAAAAAGCATTAAAAATGTCCATTAGAATAAAACGTCTAAAAAAAAGCATTAGAAATGTCCATTACGCCAAAATTGTTGATATTAACAGAAGTATAAAGGATACAGCAATTGACATAAGAAGAGTTGACAAAGTTAAACTACCCGATGCTATAATTGCAGCCACCGCAAACTATTTAAATATTCCATTACTTACTGCCGACAAGGGCTTTAATGCTATCGATCGAATTGTCTTAGCAATTGTTGATTTATAAAGCCCCTTAGCTCGGCATAGACTTTGTCTACGTCGCAACAAAACAGCGGTCTCTGACCGAACACAATTCCATTTAAAATCACGTCGAGCTGGATATGTCATCCAGCTCTCGTTTTACTATAAGGATTTGCAATCCGATTAAAAAAAATGCTAAATTCGTTTGCAAAAAATATATTTGCAATGGATGATGCTAAAAGGGTTACAAAGGAGATTTATTTTTTAACCACAACGGTGGTTGACTGGGTTGATGTTTTTTCAAGACCTTGCTATAAACATATCATTGTTGATTCGCTGAAGTACTGCCAGAAAAATAAGGGGCTAGAAATTTACGGATGGGTACTTATGAGCAACCATTTGCATATGATTGCAGGAGCAGCCGAGGACAATAAACTATCGGATATCGTTAGGGATTTTAAAAAATATACCAGCAAAGCTATTATTGAAGCAATAAAAACCGAAACAGAGAGCAGGCGGAAATGGATGCTTAATCGATTCGATTATGCTGGGCGAAATGATAAAAAAGTTAAGAACTATAAGTTTTGGCAGGATGGAAACGACGAGCAACTGATATATCTTGTCGACTATTTTAATCAGAAGCTAAACTACATCCATCAAAATCCAGTTAGGGCAGAATTAGTAGATGAACCACACCACTACCTTTACAGTTCTGCCAGAAACTATGCTGGGGAAAATGGATTGCTTGATGTTATAGTGGTATGAAAAAGGCAAGTCTTCTCTTAGTCGTAGTCGGATTACAAATCCTTATAATAATACAACATCGGATTTAAAATCCGATGTGACATAAGCAAAATAACGGCAAGGCCAAAAAGGCTATGCCGTTATTTTTTTTGTCACTGGCAGTTTAAATAGCAGCGTAATTAAAGCATCATGCTACCTAACAACTACTTTTACGGTTTCGCTGCTGCCGTTAATTAGTTCAACGTTTACAACATAAATTCCGCTGCTAAGCTTTAGCTCCGATTTTAGTTCGGGCCTACTAATTGAAAGCACCTTATTTCCAACAGCAGCAAACACATCAATTGCTTTTATTTCTTTCTCCGAAACTACATGAATAGTCCCATTCGATGTGGGGTTTGGGTAAACCGAAATGAAACTCGACAAATTCTCATTAATCGTAACAAGTTGACCTTGTGCTATAGTACTATTTTTGGTTGTAATTTCTTTGTTGGGATCGAATGCGGCCTGAGTAGCCCTAAAACCAATATTTGCGTTTAGTAGCTCAGCGTTTTGGGTGTTATGAAACCACACAATAGTGTCGCGAGTGGCGTTGCTAAACTTAACAGGAATTTTCATTTCGAAAAACGAAACCGAGGCATGCGATTGAGTTTGATTAATTCGTACCCACGCGGTTTCTTCGTCACCCTGCCATGTAATTTGGTACTTGGGGTAACCTTGCCCATAAATCCAATCGTTAAAAAACTCGGTTAGTGTTGTGTCGGCAGCGGCTTCCATGTGGGCTTTATAATCTTGGGTTTTGGCAAAACCGTTGGCAAGCGCTGGGTCGTTTAAGTAGTTAATCATACCCTGAAAAAATGCTTCATCACCAATTTGCCTACGCAACATGTGCAAAACTTGTCCCCCTTTAGCGTACGATAGTCGTCCATTAAAAATTGAACTTACATTTGTAGTATCGACACAGTAAACCGAACCATATAACTGCGATGTTACATCTGAAATTTCGGTAGTCCTCCACGTTTTAAAGCTCGATGCGCCATAAGTATACTCAAGATACAATCCTTCGCAGTAAGTAGCAAACCCTTCGTTAATCCAAATATCGGCCCAGCTTCCACAGGTAATGTAATCGCCAAACCATTGGTGAGCAAGTTCGTGCACCACAAGCATTTCGCTATTGTTGTACATAAAGCTCATGGTTTGGTGCTCCATTCCCCCACCCCAGCCAAACTGAGCATGTCCATATTTCTCGTCGGCGTACGGATATGTTATAAATAAGTTATTGAATGCTGTCATCGCATTTACTACATTTTGCTGGTTTGCAATCCATGCACTGCTATTTTCGGGGTAAAAATAGTCGACAATCTGAATTGGACTTTGCCCTTCAACGGGCACCTCGGTAAGTAATTCCTGATAGTTTGTAACAGCTATGGCAATAAGGTAAGTTGCAATAGGGTGCTTGTGTTTCCAGTGGTAAGCAATACCCATTTCGGTGTTCTCGGTCGAAATTAAAATGCCATTCGAAGCAACTTTATTTCCAACCAAAGTATTTACCTTAATATCAACACTGTCGGCTTTATCAATTAGTGTTTGCTTGCATGGCCACCAAGTGTATGCGCCATAAGGTTCGCTTAGTGTCCAAATAACAGGACTCCCGCTATGAGTTGTTTGCTCAAATGCGCCAAACCCACTAATCTGGGGTTCGCCATGATACGAAATTGCAACGCTCGATAAATCGTTGGCATTAAGGGTTACAGGCAAGGTAATGCTAATCTCATTGGCTAGGTGAGTAAACGAAACCAACTGATTGTCGAATTTAATGCTATCAACAATCATGTTGCTAAGCAAATCGAAAGTAACGGTGCTACCAGCACTTTTCATTTCAAAAGTGGTGGTAACAGTTCCCGATATTCCATAAACAGCGGGGTTAACAATTAAATCGAGTTCGTAATGTTTAACATCGAACATTTCGCCTGCCTTGGAACCTTTAAAGTCCCATAGTTTTTGAAGGCTACGTTGCTTGGTTAAAACATCCGATCGTTCTTGTGCCCAAACAAATGAGTTTAGCACGAGAAGCATTGAAACTAGTAAAATGTTTTTCATGTTTTAATTTTTAAAAGTCAGCTTGTTGTTAATTAATCCCTTTTTGAACGGTAATGTTAGTAAAGATTTTTTGCTTAATGAAATTGAAAAAAACTACACGCTTGCGAATACAATAGTTCGGTAAATATTTATTTCACGCAGAGACGCAAAGACGCATTTGCCTGATTATTAAAACAATAATAACACGCACAATTGTTGTGTAAAGCCCTAACAATCAGACGAATAAAAACACTTAACGGACTATTTTAATACTAAACATGTTAAAAAAATCCCTTTGTAATATTTTTGGCATAATCGATAGACTTTCGTAAATACAAATAGTTTACAATTTGCTTTTTTTATGTTGAATGAGTAGCTAATCAAATTTTGATGTTCGATTATTTTAAAATTCAGTTGTTTTTTGTGTTTAGCACAATGAGTACAGTAATAATAGAAGGTGTAATGAAATTGCTCGAAAGCTTGTATCTTTGTGTTTCAAATGCAACAATATGCCAAACCTATACATAATTGCAGGTTGTAATGGGGCAGGTAAAACAACGGCATCATTTACCGTATTGCCTGAAATGTTAAACTGCGACGAGTTTATTAATGCAGACGAAATTGCAAGAGGGATTTCTCCATTAAATCCCGAAAAAGCCGCCATTAATGCAGGTAGGCTAATGCTTGGTTTGATTGACAAACTTGTAAATGCTCACAAGAATTTTGCCTTTGAAACAACGCTTTCAACCAAAAGTTACGTGAAAACTATTCTTAACGCTAAGCAACAAGGATTTGATGTAACTTTGGTATTCTTTTGGCTCGACACCGTGGAGCTTGCTATCGAAAGAGTTAAGACAAGGGTTGTTGAGGGTGGTCATAATATTCCAGAAAATGTTATTTCACGAAGATATTATTCAGGGCTTAAGAATTTGTTCGATTTATACATGCCTATTTGCGACTACTGGATGATATTTAACAACTCCACTACCCCTTCGCAGCTTATTGCAGAGGGATATTCCGATAAAGAAGTCCAAATTAAAAATGCTAAAGACTTTACCGTTCTTAAAAACAAAATTTATTATGACAAAGCACGATAATACAGTTAGAGACAAAATCCTTAAAGGGATGGAACTTGTACATAAAAAACTGATAAAGAATAAGAAGGACAGAAATCTCTGCCTTGTCGTTTCTGCGAATGGCAGCGTTGTTAGAATTCAACCAAAAGATATATAATCTCCATTAAAACGAGACTACTAAACTGAAACCACACTCGGCTACCTCGTCGGGGGCTGGATATGTTATCAATAAAAATACTAAATGAGGGTGTCTCAAATGTACTCTGTGTTTCCCTGTGAAGGACTCTGTGGAACTCAGTGCAATTCTTAAAGTATTGCTAAACAGAACTCGCAAAGCTGTCACAAAAATGCCCGATGTGACTTTGGCTGAGCAGCAATTTAAAAGCTCGATTTACAGCAGCTATTTTACCAACAAATTTCCCCATATTTGTTACCCAATTAACACATTACAACTATGCCATTAATTAAATCGATTTCGGGAATACGCGGCACCATTGGCGGTATTGCTGGCGAAGGGCTTAACCCTATTGACATTGCTCGTTTTACCTCGGCATTCGCCCAGTGGCTTAGAGAGCGAAACGGGAAAACCCAGCTTAAAGTTATTGTTGGTCGCGATGCCCGCATTTCGGGCGAAATGGTAAACAGCATAATAGTTGGAACGCTTATGGGTTGCGGAGCAAATGTTATCGACATTGGCCTTGCCACCACTCCAACCGTTGAAATTGCCGTTACCGAAACGGGCGCTCAAGGCGGAATTATAATTACCGCAAGCCATAACCCACGGCAGTGGAATGCGCTTAAGCTTCTTAACGAAAAGGGCGAATTCCTTTCCGATATCGATGGTAAACGTGTACTCCAACTTGCCGATGGCAAGGAATTGGTTTTCCCTGAGGTTGACGCACTGGGAAAACTAACAACCAACGACTTTACCGATAGGCATATTGAACTAATACTAAACCTACCTTTGGTTAACGTTAAGGCCATAGCCAACGCTGACTTTCACGTAGTAATCGACTGCGTTAACTCGGTTGGAGGCATTGCCATTCCTCGCCTTTTAAAGGCGTTGGGCGTAAAAAAAATATTTGAACTTTACACCGAGCCTAACGGCGAATTCCCACATAATCCAGAGCCACTTCCCGAACACCTAACCGAAATTTCATCGGCAGTTGTTAAGTACAACGCTCACTTGGGCTTTGTGGTCGACCCCGATGTTGACCGACTTGCCATTATTAACGAAGACGGAACAATGTTTGGCGAAGAG
Organism: Bacteroidales bacterium UBA2287; assembly: GCA_002345675.1. Classification (GTDB taxonomy): domain Bacteria; phylum Bacteroidota; class Bacteroidia; order Bacteroidales; family Tenuifilaceae; genus UBA2287. Next base: position 7,008 of record DDWL01000056.1, read on the forward strand.
TACACGCTTGTTGCAGTTGCCGATTACATTCTTCGCCATAAAGCTGGGAATACCGTTTCGAACCTATCGAGCACCGCTGCGCTTCGCGATGTTACCAAACAGTATGGCGGCGAATACTTTGCCTCGGCTGTTGGCGAAGTAAATGTTGTTACCAAAATGAAGCAGTGCAATGCTGTTATTGGCGGCGAAGGTAATGGCGGTGTAATTTACCCCGACTTACACTACGGCCGCGATGCGTTGGTTGGTATTGCACTTTTCCTTTCGCACCTAGCTCAGGTTGGCGGAAAATGCTCCGAACTCAGGGCCACTTATCCTCAATTCTACATTTCAAAGAATAAAATTGACCTAAAGGCAGGAACCGATATGGATGCCCTTTTTGTAAAGATTAAGGAGAAGAACTCGTCGGAAAAGTTGAATTCCGAAGATGGACTACGAATCGACAAAGCCACTGGCGAATGGATTCATTTGCGCCGTTCGAATACCGAACCCATTATTCGAATTTATGCCGAAAGCACTTCGCCCGAAAAGGCGAATGAACTGGCAGTAGAAATTATTTCGCAGATAAAGGGAATTATTGGAGGGTGAGAGAAGTCCGAACCCCGATATCCCGATAGTTATCGGGAATCGGGGCGAAGTCCGAAGACGGAAGTCCGAAGACGGAAGACGGAAGACGGTAATCCGAAGACTGGAGGATTGATTGATTGATGTGGACTGAAGACTGGGGACTGGGGACTGACACTTCGATAAACTCAGTGTTCGAGGTAAACTGAGAACTGAGAACTTTACATCCTCTTTGTTAAACCCCATGCAATAAGTTTCGTCTTAAAATTGTTATAAATATTACCATTTTTAAAATATCGACATGAAGAAAAAGGTATGGATTGGTTTGGGAACCGCTGTTGTAATTGTTATTATTCTTGTACTTGCCTTTGGCACTTCGGGAAAAAAGGAAGAAGCACCCCAAAAAATAAAAGTACAGCGTGGCCCCTTCGAAGTTTTGGTTACCGTAACTGGTGAACTACAGGCAAAAAATAAGGAAGATATTACAGGTCCTCCCGAACTCCGTCAGGGTCGCAGTTTCCGCTTTTCCGATATTAAAATTCAGGACTTAGTGCCCGAAGGCACTGTTGTCGATTCGGGGCAGTACGTTGCTACTCTCGACCGCAGCGCCCTAAGTAATCGGCTTAAAGAGATTGAAGACGATTTGGAGAAGAGCCGCCAGCAGTTTCTGCGTACGCAGCTCGATACCACTTTACAGCTTCGTAACCTTCGCGATGAGCTCATCAACCTAAAATTCGACCTTGAAGAAAAGCAAATTGTAGTTGACCAGTCGAAGTTTGAACCACCCGCCACGCAACGGCAAGCACAGCTAAATCTCGATAAAACCGACCGTAACTTCCAGCAGGCACAGCACAACTACAAGCTAAAGCGCGAACAGGCCGAGGCATCGATGAAAGAGGTTGCCATAAACCTTGGTCGCCAGGAGCGCGAAAGGGACGACATGCTTAAAATCCTAAGCATGTTCGTAATTAAGGCTCCAAAACCAGGCATGGTTATTTACCACCGCGAGTGGAGCGGACAAAAACGCAAAGTGGGCTCGAGTATTAGTCCTTGGGACTTAACAGTAGCAACCCTACCCGACCTGTCGGTAATGATTTCGAAAACGTACGTTAACGAAATTGACGTTAGTAAACTCAAAGTGGGTCACAAGGTTCGCATTGGGGTTGATGCATTTCCTGAGAAAAAGTACACAGGCGAAGTGGCCGAAGTAGCGAATATTGGCGAGCAACTTCCGAATACCGATGCAAAGGTTTTTGAGGTTACCATAAAGGTTAACGAGTACGATCCCATTCTTCGCCCATCGATGACCACTAGCAACCAAATTCTGACTAAATACATTGACGATGCTCTTTATCTGCCTCTAGAGGCAGTGCATGCCAACGACAGCGTAAGCTTTGTATACTCGCTAAAGGGAAAACGTCAAATTGTAATGCTGGGCGAGCAAAACGAGAACTTTATAACTGTTGAAAAAGGTGTTGAGGAAAACGATGAAGTATACCTGAGCGTTCCCGCCAAAGGCGAAAAGTATCCATTTACAGGAGTTGAATTAATTCCCGAAATTAAGCAGCGAGCCGAGGAAAAGAAGAAAGAAATTGAAGCCGAAAAGGCTCGAAACCAAGTGCAAAAGGGACCAATTCCTCAAATTGGAGGTTTCGTACCACAGGGTGCTCCACAAAATGGAGAAGCAAAGCCATTGGAAATTAAAACCGAAAAAGCCAGCACCGATACAAGCAAGAAGAAAGACGCCAAACTAAAAAGACAAGGCAAGCGTGACGGTTCGGGTAAAAGAGATAAGCAACAATAAAAGAAGGGAATAGGAATGTACAAAAGGTATATTCACGATGTGAACATTGCCATTGAGTCGATAATGGCCAATAAGCTAAAGTCGATGCTAACGGCTTTGGGTATAATTTTCGGCGTTGCCGCCGTTATTAGCATGCTAGCCATTGGCAATGGTGCACAAAAGGAAATTATTGACCAAATAAAAATGGTTGGGGTTAATAATATTGTTGTAAACCCCATATTCGAAGAAAAAGACGCCGAGAACAGCGAAGGTGAAAATGGCGACCGCCAAAAGCGAAAGTTTTCGCCAGGGTTAACCCTTGCCGATGTTGAAGCCATTACCCAAATAATTCCTTCGGTTCAACGAATTAGCCCCGAAGTTAGCCTAAACTCGTTTGTTCAGTTCCAAGGGCTCCGAATGCCTGCAAAAATTCTTGGCGTTTCAACCGATTACTTCAACCTATTTAATTTGCCTCTCGAAGAGGGAGGGTTTTTTAGCCCATACCAAAGCGAGCATGGAATTCCGGTTTGCATAATTGGGGCAAACATTAAGAACAAATTCTTCAGCACAGTAAATCCCATTGGGCAGTACCTAAAGTTTGGCAGCGTTTGGCTACAGGTTATTGGGGTACTCGAAAAAACAAACGTATCGATTACAGGTTTTGAAAGTGCAGGGGTTAACGTTTACAACGACAATGTTTATGTTCCCATTAAAACGGTTTTAATGAGATACCAGAACAGAGGACTTATTAATGCTAAAAAACTTGAATCGGGAAGTTCGTTTTCGGGGCGTGGGATGTTTGTTGTATTTGGCGGTTCGGCTAAAACTCAGTCGAGCCAAAATTACCACCAGCTCGACAGGATTATAGTTCAGGTTAAGGAAACCGAAGACATTCCATCGACAACCGAGGTACTAAGTCGCCTAATGCTTCGCAGGCACGCCGATGTAAAGGACTTCGAAATTACCGTTCCCGAACTGCTGCTAAAGCAGCAGCAGCGCACAAAGGACATTTTCAACATTGTGCTTGGAGCCATTGCCAGCATTTCGCTTATTGTGGGGGGTATTGGCATTATGAACATTATGTTTGCCTCGGTAATGGAACGCATAAAGGAGATTGGAACCCGCATGGCCATTGGCGCTAAAAAAGCCGATATAGTAGCTCAGTTTCTTTCCGAAGCCGTTTTAATAAGCGTGTCGGGAGGAATAATTGGCGTTATTTTAGGAATTGTTCTTACAAAACTTATTACCCACTTTGCAGGAATTCTTACCATAATTTCGCCCATGTCGGTACTAGTTGCCTTTGGCGTATCGGCAGCGGTTGGGGTAATTTTCGGGCTTTCGCCCGCAAAAAGAGCAGCCGAAAAGGATCCAATTGAATCGTTACGGTACGAATAAGTTTGCCTACTTCAACCTGAACTCGGTGTAATTTTTTCGTGAGCTGGATTTGAAACCGAGCGTTCTTTGCGAGCTCGACGTAGTCAATCCAGCTCTTCATTAATATTCGGATTTGCAACCGACCAAAGGGAGCTCAGCGAAGCTAATCCGATTAAATAAAAATTCGTTTACAAAAATATAGCTAAAACTTCTACTCCAGAAAAAACCTTATTCCCTTATTAAGCAGCAATTTGATGTTTAGCCTTATCTCGATTTCACCTTCACTTTAAATACTTAGCCAACAGCCGTTCAAACTCACGGCGGTCAATTGGTTTCGATATATAGTCGTTGCAGCCAGCGTGCAGCGATTTTTCCCTGTCGCTCGAAAATGCGTATGCCGTTTGGGCAATTATTGGAATTTTTAAGTTCACTTGCCTAATTTTACGAGCGGCCTCGTACCCATCCATTACGGGCATTTTAAGGTCGAGCAGCAGAAGGTCGATGCTACTATCGTTCACAACTGCGTCGTAAGCTTCGGCGCCATTGGCAACTCGAATGTAATCTACGTTTAGCTCGTTTAGCAACTCGCGAACGTACATGTAGTTAAACTCATCGTCTTCGGCAATTAGCACTCGTTTACCTTTAGGAATTGAAACACCTTCGGTTTCGGGCAATTCGAGTTGTTCGGTGCCGCTAAACGCTACAGGCTTGTATGGAATAGTAAAACTAAATGTTGAACCAACATTTGGCTCCGAGTCAACCGAAATTTCGCCACCCATTAGGTTTACCAGCGCTTTCGAAATGGCCAAACCAAGGCCAGTTCCGCCTACTACTGTGGTTAGTGGATTATCGACTTGCCTAAACCGTTCGAAAATATAACCTTGCTGCGCTTTTGGAATTCCAATTCCAGTGTCGCTTACAAAAAATTCGATTTTATTCGATTTCACTGCATACCCAAGGGTTACGCTTCCTTGGGTTGTAAACTTTAATGCGTTACCAATTAAGTTCGACAGCACCTGTTGAAGCCTTGCTCCGTCGGTAGTTACAGTACAAGCATCGTCGGGCAAACTAGTTTCGAACTTAAGTTCAACCCCTAGCCCGTTTGCTTTTTGCAAAAAGAGCAGGTACTGCTTTTGCATTACTTGGTTTACATTTACCTCGGCTTCGGAAATAGTAAGCTGATTAGCTTCAATTTTCGAAATATCGATAAGGTCGTTAATAATTGTTAGCAGCTGGTTTCCACACGATTCGATAACGCCAAGGTACTGGTTGAACTCGGGTTGCTGAACTGGCGCACTGGCGAGCAGCTGAGTAAACCCAATAATTCCATTCATTGGAGTTCGAACCTCGTGGCTCATGTTGGCCAGAAATGCCGACTTTAGCCTATCGCTCTCCTCGGCTTTTTCTTTTGCTAGCTGTAATTCCTCATTAAGAACACGGTACTCTTCGTTTTGGGCTTCAATTTCGTAGTTTTTCCTTACGAGTTCTTCTTCAACCTGTTTTCTGTCGCTAATATCGCGGTAAATGCCATAAACAGCAATCTGTCCTCCTTCGAAATGAATTGGTTTACCAAGGATTGAAACATGAACGCTTGACCCATCCTTGTGCATTCGAATAGTTTCGCGCATTATTTGGTTTCCTTTAGCCACTAAATGCGTAAGCGACAATCCTTCATCGGCTAAATCGCGAGGAACAATCAGGTCGTTAATTTGCTTGCCAACCGCCTCGTTGTTAGCATAGCCAAATATTCTTGTAAACTCCCTGTTACATCGAATAACTTTATCATTAACATCGAGAATTACAATGCCCTCGGGCGAACTTTCGAAAAGCTGCTCGAAGTAAGCTCGTTCGAGTTTAACGGCATCCTCATTCTTTTTTCGCTCTGTTATATCCTCGTGAACTCCAATTATTCTTAATGGTTCGCCGTTACTGTCCTTTTCAATAATTTTGCCAATAGAGTGTATCCACTTGTAGTCTCCATTTTTCATTCTCATTCGAAAATCGAGAACTATTTCCGAATTATTCTCCTTAATAAACTTTGCAGTAAGAATTTCAACCCACTTTATATCGTCGGGGTGCACTAACATTTTCCACGAATTGTAACCACTTTCGAATTCGCCTGGTTTATATCCAAGCATGGTGTAGTAGTTGTCGCTAAAATACGATTTTTTAGTACCCAAGTTCCAGTCCCAAATGGCATCGTTTGTTGCATCGACAACAAGTCTGAAAAGTTCTTCGCTTTTTCGGAGCGCTTCCTCGGTTTGCTTTTTGCTTGTAATATCGCGCGACACGCCAAAGGTTCCTACAATTTCGCCATTGTTATTTAAAAGGGGCATTTTCGATGTTGAAACCCATGTAGTTCGTCCATCGGGCCAGGTTTGGTACTCCTCAATATCGAATACTGGCTTTCCAGTTGCAATAATTTCTTTTTCGATTTTATAAGCCCAACTGGCATGCTCGTTGGTGAAAAAATCGAAATCAGACTTTCCAATTGCTTCGTCAGGGTTACTAAGCATAAATCGATTTGCAACGCTTTGGTTTACCCTCAAAAACCTACCCTCAGTGTCCTTAAAGTAAATTTGTTCAGGGACGTTCTCCATAAGCATGTGCATTAAAAATTGCTCCTTGGCAAGTTCCTTTTCAGCAAGTTTCCGTTTCGAAATATCCCTAACTATTGATTGATACGAACCATCGGGCATCATTTTCGAGTGCATTTCAATGTACACAACCACTCCATCGGGTCGTAATATTTCTCTTTCCGAAACAATAGTTTTCCCTTCCAAAAGCAAATCGAAACGAAGAGGTTTGTTACTTAAGGTGTCGCTCGTAAAAAGTTTGCTTATGTGGTTTCCAATAACATCCTCCCGTTTAAATCCCGAAATTTCGAGAAATCGCATATTCGAACCAGTAACAACCCCTTTGCTGTCGCCTAAAATAATTCCATCAACGGCAAACTCAATAATAGCTTTAAATCGCTCTTCGCCAAGCCTTATTGTTTCCTCGGTGCGCTTGCGTTCGTCAATATTTCGGAATTCGGTTACCCTAACCATTTTGCCGTTGTAAGGAACCTGTTTCCCTTGAATTTCGAGGCTATAAATTGCTCCGTCCTTTCTAATGCCTTTAGCCTCGTATGGTTTTTCGTATCCCGAAACAATTTTGTCCATTACCATTACCCTAGTTTCTTGGGCAATAAGTAAAAGCCCATCCATGCCAATAAGTTCGCTGTGCTCGTAACCCGACATGCGAGCAAGTTCATGGTTTGCTTCAATTATTTTGCCTTTATCGTGAACCCCAATTCCGCCAAACGATGCTTCGGCCAGAACTCGGAAACGTTCTTTACTTTCGTAAAGCGATTGCTCAATTTTAGCAATATGATTTGATGGGAATAGCGAGATAATTGTTTTTGCGGCATCGCCCGTAGGTAAAACTTCGAGTAATGCCTCTGTATATAGGAACGACACCCATGTTTCGTCGGCATTTTGCAATCGTAAACCCGCCAAATTGCCAATAGCGTATCCAACGGGCTTGTTTTTAAATTCACCATTGCTAGGATTAATAGAATCGTGGGGGTGAATAAGGGCTAAAAACTCTTTGGAGGCTGAATGGCCCAAATAGTCGAAAACCGAATTCCCAATTGGAGTAAAATTTCCCTGCCGAAAATCTCTAAGAATTTGAAAAACTTCAACTTGCATAAACAAATATGGATAAAATTGAATGGTTTATATTGCAAATATTTTTAAATTTTTGGTTATTTTCTATCATTATTTAACCCGAAACTGGAAGCGTGAACCAGAATGTTGAACCCGAGTTCGATTCGCTTTCAACCCATATTTCACCTCCATGCTTTTCGATTAGCTCCTTACATAAAATAAGCCCTAAGCCTGTGCTGGGTTCGTTGTTAGTACCATGCCGCGAAACTTTTACGTTAAGTTTAAATAAATTTTCGCGAATTTCGGTTGGCATGCCAATGCCATTGTCGGCAATACCAATTAAAACAAAGCCCTTTTCCGATTTGTTTTCAATTATCTTAATTTCGCCTCCCTCGGGAGTAAACTTAATGGCGTTTGAAATAATGTTCCTGAAAATGGTTCTTACACTCTCGCGGTCGGCTAAAAGTTCGGTTTCGGTGTTTACACTCAAATTTACTGTGTGGCGCTTGGCAACAATTTGCGGTTTTAACAAATCGAGAACCGACTTCACATTGGGAAGCAAGCGTAACTTTTCGGGGGTAAACTTTTTAGTTCCACGCTTAATCATTGCCCATCCTAAAAGGTTTTCGAGAAGTTCGTAAATATTTTTTGCAGTTGTTTGTAGCGTTTTGGCCAAGTCGATAAACTCTTCGTGAGTTAGTTTAACACCTTGCTCGGTAAGCACTTCGGTTAATCCAATAAAACCTTGGAAGGGTCCCCGTAAATCGTGAGCAATAATTGAGAAAAACTTGTCCTTTTCGGCATTTGTTTTCAAAAGTTCTTCGTTCTGCTTTCGAATTTTTTCCTCGATTCGTTTACGTTCGTTTATATTCATGGTTAGGCCAACCAGTCGAAGCGGATCGCCACTTTCGGTGCGTTCAATAACCATCCCAAAGTTGGCAACCCAGCGGTACTCGCCCCACTTATTACGCATTCGAAAGTCGCTGGTGTAGAAATTGGTTTTTCCTTCTAAGTGATCGCTTAGTTTAAGCTTAACATCGGGCAAATCGTCGGGGTGAACAATGTCGTAAATTTGGCTAATCGTTTTGGGAATTTCGGTGTCGTTGTAGCCCAATTCGAAGTAAATTTGCTCGCCACCAATGGCTTCGCCAGTAACAAGGTTGTTCTCCCATGGGTCAATCCCAGCAACCTTAGCGGCTAATTGTAAACGGCTTTGGGCCGTTGTAAGTTCCTTTTGTGCCTTTAAACTTTCGCTAATGTTGCGAATTAGAAGAAGTTTACCAATTCGGCTAGTTCCCGACTGAATTAATGGGCTTAATACCACGTTGTATTCGTTGCCATTAAACGACATTTCAACATTTAGCGAATCGACGTTTTTTATATTTAAAGGGACAATAAAAGAACTGGTTATCTGGCTAGCAAAAGTAATTCCACTTTTATCATCAACAAGTTCTTTAACCATTGGGTTAGCATCGATAATATTACAATTCTTGTCGAGCACAACAATTCCATCGGGAAGGCTATCGAAAAGCACACGAAGCGCAACTGGCCTAACAAGCATAATATCGCCAAGCGAAATACCCAATACAAAAAGTGTACTTGTAATAGTAAATGCAACTGGAGTTAAATCGATAAAACCAAGCGGTCTAACGGCAAAAACATAAAGAATGTTCGATACAATTGGAACAAGCGAAGCAAATAGGAGTAAGTATACCTGGCGGTTATTACCTGTTGACGAGGACAATAAAATTCGAACTAATTGCGCAATAGCAAAAACGAGTAAAATGTATGAGTATAAAAGATGTACCCACCACCAAGCACCATATTCGGCAATACGAACAGGAATTCCGTCGAATAATTCAAGAGTGCTAGGCTTAAAGAAAAGCCCATGTAAACTATTGGTAAATAAAAGTAAAACCGAAATTGCTGGCACAACCCAAATTCCGTATCGCCAAAGCGGCTTTTTATAAAAGGTTGCATTTCTATACTCCGATGCAAAAAGCAAGAAAAGCACAGGTATAGATATAATGCCAACGTAATAAATTGTAGTTAAAACTTCTTTAATCCATAATGTTTTAGCAACTAGTTCGATTCCTGAAAAAAAAGTCCAGTATGAAACTGTTAAAAGAAGAAACGGCAAGTAATAAACATTGTACTGATGTCGTTTTCGCCAAGTATAAATTGCTAATCCGCCTGCTAAAATTGCAGAAAAATTAAGCAAAAGGAAAAAGAATAGAGCCTTAGACTGCATTGAATTATAATTATATTATAACGTATACGAATACTTAAAGAATTCGTTATGTTCTTATAATTTTTGCAACGTCCTCAAATATATGAATAAACCGAAGTAGACTAATCCATTTAGCAAGAATAATCTATTGATTTAAAACACCTTTTAATTACTAAAGATAACCTGAACCTAAGGTGTCCTTAGCAACGAAAGGCTCAACGGCTCGTTCGAAAATTCCTTGCACAAAGGCTATGGTCATTCCAAAGTTGGTTACAGGAATGCCTGCTTCAATAGCAGGTCGAAGTCGATTGAAAATTTGCTTTCGGGTAATCATACAGCCACCACACTGAATAACCAATGCGTAATCTCTAATGTCGCATGGCAACTTATCGAGACCCGCAACCACTTCGTACTCGAGTCGCTTACCAGTAAAATTGCTAATCCATCGAGGAATTTTAACCCTGCCAATATCATCGCACGAAACGTGATGGGTACAACTTTCGAGCAGAAGTATGCGATCGCCATCCTTTAAATCGGCAATTTTTGGCGTGCCCTTAATGTAGCTGTCGAAATCGCCTTTTAGGCGAGCAAGCAGAATGCTAAAACTTGTAAGCGGCACATCCTTTGGAATTGAGGCATCGGCCTTGTTAAATATTTGGCTATCGGTAATGGCCAATGCAGGTTTTATGCCCGTTTTACGCAGAAAAGCATCGACCTCGCGCTCCTTAAGTACAATGGCAACCGCATCGTTATCGAGGGCATCGCGAATGGCCTGCACCTGCGGCAGAATTAGTCGCCCAGCGGGCGCCTCAACGTCGATTGGGGTAATGAGTAGAACAATGTCGCCATACGAAACCAAATCGCCAAGCAGGGTTGGATTTCGATAACTCGCCTCGGGAATGGAGAGGCGAATGGCCCGAATAAGATTCTCAAAACCTAGGCTACTTGTTGCGCTTACTTCAAGCACAATCGATTCGCCCAGCTCGTCGTTCAGGCGATTTTTTAATTCGGGAGAAATGGGAACCAAATCGTGCTTGCTATGGGCAACAATAAAGGGGGTGTCGGTTTTTTTGAATTTGGCAATCAGGTTCTCCTCAAATTCGCCCCAAATATTATTGGCAATTACAAGAATTGCCAAATCGATTTGGTTAATGGTTTCGAGGGTTTTGGCAATGCGCTTTTGGCCAAGTTCGCCAATGTCGTCAATTCCAGCAGTGTCGATAAGTATAACTGGTCCAAAGCCAGTTATTTCGAGCGATTTTTTAACTGGGTCGGTGGTGGTTCCAGCAAAATCGGAAACTATGGCAACGCTTTGGCCTGTAAGCATGTTAATAAGCGAACTTTTGCCATTATTTCGGCGACCGTAAATGCCAATGTGGGGTTTACTCTCCTTGCCCTTGCTCATACTTTAGTGAATTTAAGCAAAGATAAAGGATTTATTCAATTGAATATTTCAATTTAAAACAATAACCTTTCTAACAATTCGCTCGGCTCCATTGCCCTGTAATGTAATAAAATAGATTCCTGCTGGAATGTTTTTAGGAATTACAATTCCGTTTTCGGAAGAATTTACTTTAACATTTCTCACCAGTTCACCAGCCGTGTTAGTTATGCTAACTAAAAGTTGGCTTGTAGCACCACTGATGTAAACCATTTCTCCAGCCTTAACTGGATTTGGGTAAATATTCAACTTATTTGCTTCGAATGTAGTGGTTGATGTAATAACAAGCGGGGTTCCCCAGGTTTCATCACCTTTTTTGTAGTAAACAATATATTTATTTTCGAAACTCTCGTTAATTGCTGACTCGTAACCTATACAACCAATTCCTTCGGCAACAACATACGAATATGATTGTTCTTTGGTTGGAATTAATGGATGCCAGCAATCACCGCTCTCTTGATTATAACCGAAACCCAGGCCTTGCTGGTCAATTTGAATTCGGTCGTTAGCCCAAACATCCTGAGAGTAGCCATCGGCTGCATAACCTTCGTCGGTATGCAGAATAACCTCTTCGGGAAAATAAATATGGGGATTGCTCAAACTGATTGTTTCAATTTCGAATTTTATAAAAATCGAATCCACGTTATTGTCTGGGTTAACATTATCGGTATAAAAATGATGCGTTTTAACCATAAAATTATATCTCATTGAATAATTCAACTCAACAAACTGCTTTTCAATAACCGTTTTTATAATTTCCTCTTCAACTAACCAATTTGTGTAACAATGCTTGGTTTTACTATAATGAAACTCATCCCCAATGTTGTAGTTGTAAATATCGACCTCGCTCATAACTGTTTTACCTAACTCAAATTTCGAAATGCCAACTATGTCGAAATTTTCCAATTCCATGTGCAGGTAATGGTCGTTGTACGAATAGTTAAAGTGCCGTAACGGGAACAGTTTAACAAAGCCAAAGTTCTTGGCAATTTTAACCGAGAGATTATCGTAGGGATTTGGGACAACTGGCAGACCACTTTCATCGACCTGAATAAAAGTAAAGGTTTTAACCAAATCCTCAACCCCCAGAAAATGTTCTATTGATGCCTGCGAAATAGTGCAGTTAACCTTGCTTCCATCAGGAAAAGTGTAAAAAACCCAAGTGGAGTCGATATTTGCTTTGGGATGTAGAGCTAAAGGTTCGCCTTCATAGTTGCTGAAAAGCCAAGTGTCGTTTAGTTTTTTTGTTGCGTTTGCCCCAATCCACGATGCCCCATTGGGTTTAAAACATGAATAATCGCCGCCATCGTCCCACGTTTTGTAAAAGTGAAAAACCGAATCGTTTTCGGTAGTTGTAATCGAATCGATTTTTATTGCATATATTCCATTTTGACTATTATAAAAAGCCGAAACGTTATTTTTAACAATTGGAGCCCAGTTTTGAGCAAAACATGCAGTTTCAAACAATACAAAACATGCAAAAAATACTTTTTTCATAGTGATATATTTTACCGCAATTTAAAAATAAATTAAAGGTCAATTACATACCACCTTATTTTTTTTATATTTTTGTTTTCGACTTTACCAGAAAGCAACTAAAAACTAACCTAAAATAATATGAAAAGAGTATTTTTTGTACTTGCTGCGGCTATTTTGCTTTTAGTAAGCAATAACACTACGGCTCAAATTAAAGGACTGCTTCGCGACAAGGCATGGGAATCAATTCAAAATAAAAATAAGCAAGCCGAGGAACAAAAAAGGCAAGAGGAACAAAAACGCCAGGAAGAGGAACAGGCAAAGCAGCAGGACCAGGAGCAATCCCAACCACAAGCACAAGATAATGAATCGCAAAGTAACCCAACTCGCCAAAAGCAGAAAGAGGCAAATAGCCTTATGCAGCAAAAAATGATGAGCAAAATGGGGTTTAACAATGTAAAGTTTGAAACCCAGTACGAATTTACTTCGAGTATGGCAATGGAAATTGAAACCATCGACTCGTTAAAGAATAAGGATAAGGTGCTTTACACAACCTACTTTAACCCTAACGATAAAAGTTTTGCAATGGTATTCGATGCGGTCGACCGCGAATCGGGCGAGAAGCAAAAAAGCACCATAATTCTCGACACAAAAAACTGGGCAATGCTAATTCTCTCCGAGAAAAATGGCGAACGCAGCGGAATAGCTATGAAAGTTGCGCCCGACAGCACTGCAGTTGAAACCGAATCGACCGAAAAGGTTGAACAACATGAAGAATTTATTCACCCATACTACAAGGCAACAGGTCGCACAAAAACTGTTTCGGGGTTTAGCTGTAAAGAGTACGAATATAGTAACCCCGAGGGAAGCGCATCGGTTTGGGCAACTAACGACCAAAAGCTTAACTTCTCGAATGCCTATGGCTACATGAACGGCTTTCAAGCGTTAGCTGGGGCTGGCTGGGGCTGGGGAATGGGAATGGTTATGGAAATGGCTTTTAAGGATGCCGACTCGCCAGCACAAACGCACATGCTTGTTAAGGAAATTCAACCTAATAGCGCAAAAAAAATAAGCGTTGCCGAATTTAATGTTGTTGGGTTTGGAGGGCAATAGTTGCAAATTATTATTTCTGAATTATCAAGGGGGCTTTGCTCCCTTTTTTTATTCCCCTAACTTAAAAAGTATAGTAACACGGAAAAATTTGCCAAACCCAAAGGGTTTGAATGTTTATAGAAACATGTGTGGTTAGGGTATTCGACCCCAGCTGGGGTCGTATAAATTTTAATAGCAATTTGTTTCTATAAACATTTGATGCCGCTGGCATCATACGTTATTTGCTAGTTGCCTAATTAAATACTTGATACTTTGGTTTACTTACTCATCAAGGAGAAAGTAAAGAGATTTAAAATAAGATCTACAATTAAAAAACAGATAGTTATCGGGATTTGCAGTTTATTGTAAGTTATTCCCCTAATTTAAATAACTGGCTTGCAACAAACTTTACAACCTCAACATTCACCGAGTTTCCAAACTGTTTAAAAGCCTGTTGTGAGGTTGCGTTAATTATAAAATTTGTTGGAAACGACTGCAAATTTGCCGCTTCGCGGGGAGTAATTCGCCTTTTTTCCCATCCAATTATTGGAACGTGCACCATTGCCACAAGCGCTGGAAACTCGCTGGGTCGCTTTACCCTAATTCCCGATGGTCGAAACTGTATTATTCCATCCCAAACACTTTTTATTGCGTTTCCAGCTTGCCACTCGAACTTGGTGTGAGTAGGTGTAAATCCCTCTAGGTTATTGTATTTCAGCAGCCACGTGTCGATATGCTTTTTGTTTTCGGCATACAGAGTTCGATTTCGAACAATAAAATCTTGTTTCCACTTAGGCAATTGCGATATTTCGTACTCGCGTTTAAACTCGGTAGCCCAAACAGGGAAACCAATAACTTTATTCTTAATGCCCTGCAAAAAGTCGTCCCATGCTTGCAGCACAAATTCCTCGGCTGAACTTATATGCGAATTTGTTTCAACTTGGTTATTAATTACTAAGTGAGCACTTGTTTGGTTTCGCTTTGCTGGCGGAACGCTAATTGTAAGCGCTTCGAGCGATGTAAAATCTCTATGAATTCCGGGTATAAAAACACGGTCGCGTAGCTGTGGAATACCAATTTGATGAGGGCTAACAATAATTGGCTTATCGGGAATAATGTAGCCCAAATCGACCAGATTTTTATGAATTACCCGCCAGGTTCTGCCCTTGTCGTGTCCAACCAAATTTCGAACATTCTCTAAAAGAATGTACTTGGGCTTATGGTATTTAAGAATGCGTAGAATTTCGAAGAAAAGTGTTCCACGGGTATCCTCAAAGCCTTCCTGCTTGCCTGCTTTCGAAAAAGCCTGACAAGGAAACCCGGCGCAAAGCATGTCGTGCGAAGGAATGCTACCTTCGGGAACTTCGCGAATATTGAACGAAGAGTCGACCCCAAAATTTGTTCGGTAGGTTTCGATGGCAAACCTGTCGATTTCGGATGCAAATACGCATTCGCCACCCAAACTGCTCATGGCAACATGAAAGCCTCCAATACCCGCAAACAGGTCGATAAACCTAAATTTCTCCATCAATTTTAAAAAAGTAAGATGCAAAGGTAAAACTCTGAGCCGAATTGCAATGAGGAAAAATTCTTATGTTAGCCACTTAGCAACCACAATGAATCCCTTTTTCTTATAGTTTTGTCAAAAGTTTAACTTTTCATCTATGCGCAACTTCTCCATTTATGCTGTAAGCATAATAAACCTAATAATTACAGCGCGGTACTGTATTCTTTTATACAAAAAGAAAACTCAGCCAGCGTTGGCAATGTGGATATTCTTTTCAATTGCCGTGTTCATGAGCCTTGTTACGTACCTTGCCGATGGCAACTTTAGCATTTGGGATAATATACTAAACGCTACCGACTTAGTTTTAGTGGTCACTGTGTCGATTGCCATTTTACTTTTTGGCGAAAAAAACTCCCGATTTACAGCATTCGACAAAGGTTGCCTTATTGCTGTTTTGGCAATAATTGGGTTTTGGGTAATTACCCGCAACCATTTGGCAACCAACCTTGCTATACAGTCAATATTGGTAATTGCATACTTCCCTGTTATTAGGCGACTGCTCGAATCGAAGTCGAACAGCGAACCCTTTTCGGTTTGGATTCTTATGCTTATTGCGCCCGGCATTGCGCTAATTTCGAGCAAAGGAGACATGGCATCAATATACTCGTGGCGGGCAATAGTTTGCGTTTCGCTACTTCTACTTTTAATGCTTCGCATCGAAATGGTTGCTAAAAAAACAAAAATGCAGCTTGATGAGACTGCCCAAAAGATAAAAAAGTTAAACCACAAACCCCGATAACTATCGG